>JBFRWB010000152.1:0-4336 GCA_051439375.1 Microcystaceae cyanobacterium | reverse complement strand
TAAAAAAGGATGCTGAAGACTATCTGGGGGAACCAGTGAGTGACGCAGTGATCACCGTTCCTGCCTATTTTACAGATGCCCAACGACAAGCCACTAAAGATGCAGGAACCATTGCTGGTTTAGATGTGCGTCGAATTATTAACGAACCAACCGCCGCCGCTTTAGCTTATGGTTTAGATAAACAAGAGGACGAACAATATATTCTTGTCTTTGACTTAGGGGGTGGGACGTTTGATGTTTCCGTCTTACAACTGGGCAATGGGGTTTTTGAGGTCAAAGCGACTGCCGGAAACAATCATCTGGGAGGAGATGACTTTGATAATGCCGTCGTTTGTTGGATGGTGGACAATTTTAAGCAAGAAGAAAATATTGATCTCTCTCAAGACAAAATGGCTGTACAACGACTGAGAGAGGCGGCAGAAAAAGCCAAAATCGAACTGTCTAGTATGTTGACCACCTCTATCAATCTTCCTTTTATCACCGCCGATGATAGCGGACCGAAACACCTAGAAACCGAACTCACCCGCGCCCAGTTTGAAGAGTTGACCAAAGAGTTAACCCAAGCCACCTTACAACCCCTAACTCAAGCCCTCAATGACTGTGAACTCAACGCCGAAGCATTAGAAAAAGTGGTCTTAGTGGGAGGATCAACGCGAATGCCAGCCATCCATCGGGTGATTCAACAGGTCTTTCCCAATAGTCAAATGGAACGATCTATTAACCCAGATGAAGCGGTTGCCTTAGGGGCCGCCATTCAAGGGGGCGTTTTAGGAGGTGAGGTTAAAGATGTCTTGTTATTGGATGTAACTCCCTTATCGTTAGGCATTGAAACCCTCGGAGAAGTCTTCACCAAAATTATCGAACGCAATACTACTATTCCCACCAGCAAGTCCCAAGTTTTTTCCACAGCTACCGACGGTCAAACCTCTGTAGAAATCCATGTCCTGCAAGGGGAACGGGCTATGGCAAAAGATAATCGTAGTTTGGGTAAGTGTTTGTTAGCGGGTATTCCTCCGGCCCCTAGAGGAGTCCCCCAAATAGAAGTCAGTTTTGAGATTGATGTCAATGGCATTTTGAAGGTAGCTGCCCAAGATCAAGGAACTGGGAAGGAACAGAGTATCGTCATTAGCCATACAGGGGGCTTGAAATCCAGCGAAATTGAACGAATGCAGAGAGACGCCTGTGACTATGCTGAAGAAGATCGTCGACAGATGAAGATTATCGAAGTGAAAAATCAGGCCGATAGTTTATTCCATACTTATGAAACCACTCTCAATGAAAATGCCGATGTACTGGGAGATGACTTGAAGTTCCAAGCGAAACAGAAGAAGGAACAACTTGAAGCTGCGTTAAGAAATTCTGGCATTAGTTTGGAGAAATTAAAGGACTATGTAGATGAATTTCGGCAAATCATTCTTACGATGGGAACCGAGGTGTATAAGCAAGCGAGTCCCAATGCTAAAGACTTTCAAAATACGTTTGGGACTGATTTAGGAGAACTGATAACCTCTTCAACTCCCCCGCAACCGCAAACTCAGTCTTCTTGTGAAGAGACTGTACCCTATGAAAGTACGGCTTCCATCGATCTCGACTCCCTAGCTAATATTGAAGAACTCGAAGATGTAGATGTGGAGAACTTAGAAGTCACTTTCAGTTTTGATGAAGATGAAACTGTTTCTAATGATTACGAGGCAGTGGATTAACGAATGTAGAATGTAGAATTTAGAATTTAGAATTAATTGTCTCTACTCATTGGTTATCTGGAGTGGGACCAAGGGAAATTTATTAACTTCTAACAAGAAAAGAAACTTAGGTCTATTTACGACGGCGTTTTTTAGGCTTCTTGTGTGATTTCTTTAAATAACTTACTAGATAATCACTCAGAATATGACTCATTGCCCCCAATTCTAATCCCATAAAGCAAGCGATCGCTACTTCAACGTATTGATTTTTGATTAAATTAAATTGAGTTTGCACAAAGGTATGCCAGTTCCAATCAAATCCTAGGATTGATTGAGCGATCGCTATGACAAAAATGGCGACAATTAAAACAATACTCAACAGATAGATAACTCTAATAATCGTTCCCACCATAAACCCATGAGAAAAAAAGGAACGATGTCTCAAACAGGATTGATACGGCAACCAGATCCAGCGTATCAGACCCCAACGTTTATACTGTAGGGAATAAATATCTAAGTCAGGTCCAAACATTAAACCACTGAATAAATAAGCCCCACTAAACCATAATATCCATTCCCCTCGACCTGTCAGCAGAAACCCTAACACCGCTAAGGGTGGCAAACTAACTAAGGTGATGCGATCGTGAGTACGGCCAGAAGGCATAAATTATCTGAAATCTGTTTGAATAGTATACTTCGGTGGTGTGGGCAGGGAAAGAGAGGGGGAAAAGTAATGATTTTCAGCATCTTCCCTCAATTCATAGACGGTTCTCCCTTTTAAAGTTTCCTCAAAAAAAGTATTGCTTTTTCTGGTAGATATGTTATGATGACAAAGCATGAGTAAGGGCGATTAGCTCAGCGGTAGAGCTCCTGCCTTACAAGCAGGCTGTCACTGGTTCAAATCCAGTATCGCCCATTTAATAAAGTCAGAGGTTGAAGCGCACTGCTTTTTCATATTAATTATTTGTTAGTAATTTACTAATAATAATTATTGATTTTCAATCAACTTTTTTAAGTTGTTTTTTTCTAAGTATTGTTGATGATAGTCTTCAGCTAAATAATAATCAGAAGCTGCTTTTATTTCAGTAACAACATCCTTATCATATTTCCCAGAATTTTGCAAGTTAAATTTAGATTGTCTGGCTATTTTTTCCTGTTCTTGACTATGATAAAAAATAACAGAACGATATTGTTCTCCACGATCAGGTCCTTGACGGTTTAAGCTAGTGGGATCATGAATTTTCCAAAAAGTTTCTAACAGTTGTTCATAACTAATAATCGTGGGATCATATTCAATTTGCACCACCTCTGCATGACCAGTAATTCTCGCACAAACGTCTAAATAACAAGGATTAGGCCAATGTCCTCCCATATAACCCACTGAAGTAGAAATGACCCCTTTCAATTTACGAAAAGCAGCCTCAACTCCCCAAAAACATCCGGCTCCAAATGTTGCTTTTTCCATTGTAAAATTATAAATTATAAATTATAAATTTTTTAGGTGCTTCTGCGTCCTAATTCATAAATCCCACAGGCCATACAAGCTAAAATCCCCATACTTACTGACCAACTTTGTCCTAAACCTAATTCGACTCCCCAATTACAGAATCCTCCGATAATAAAAAAGGGAAGAATACTAAAAAGAGAAGCATAAAACGCATTTTGAGACTCCCTCGCTTGACGGGTTTTTTCAAATTCCTCTTGGGAGGTATAAAGCGATCGCTCGGCAAAATTAAACCAACGATTTAACCCCTCAATAATACCTTCTCTGACGGATGAAAGCCCTAAATAAAGGGATAAAGACCATAAACAAGTACCAGCAATGACAACGGTATCAATAGAAAAGCGAAAGGGAATAAAATCAATGACCATGAATTATTAAACAGTTGATTGAAAAATAATTGATAACCTATCAATCTTAACAAAATCAAGCAGAGGTTAGCAAAATTTAACAGCCTTCCAGACGAGGCAAAAGGCAGTATTTTCAGTATATCATTGCGACCATTGATAAATCTTGTTGGTGGCTATTATCTCTCCGAAGCAATCTCCCCAAATATTAAGATGACTTCGATGATTTTGGTTAATCACAGAAATTAGAAAGTTTATTCTGAAGCAATATATGAGTTTGATTTAATCTTCCACATCATCAAATAACAGTTCTTCTAAAATGGCTTGCATTTGCTCATCTTCAGGAGAAACCAAATCAACTTTTCCTAGTAAATTATATCTAGCTAAAAATAGCAAAGGAGATAAGGGAGTATAAATGGAGTATTTTTGTTTTTGGTGATAAAAATCTTTTAAAAATTGTAACTCCTCTGAATCTAAGGAAGGTCCATCTGTTTCTAATTCTAGTGTAAGAAGACCATCATCTTCTATGGGTGGCAATTCTCCTGTAACCGTTAAGGTAAAAGCCGTGAGTTTCAGAGTTAAATCGAGTTCAGCTAACACTGCTTTAGCATCGGGAAAAACCGCTTCAATTTCCCCTTCATCCTCTAACAAGACGGCATTTGTAATGTCTTCGCTGTCTTCAATATCGTCATCCTCACTATCCCAAGCTAAAATCACCACAGGAATATCGACTGGCATTAATAATAAATAAGTACCGTCATTCCCTTCAATGGCGTTTTCTACATAACAATCAAGGGTGTTACCCT
>JBFRWB010000151.1:0-3846 GCA_051439375.1 Microcystaceae cyanobacterium | reverse complement strand
AAAAAGAGATTAAAAAGCAGTTACAACAAATACTTGAATCAATTACTAATTTTTCCACAATCAATCCTTTTAA
This sequence comes from Microcystaceae cyanobacterium, assembly GCA_051439375.1. Lineage (GTDB taxonomy): Bacteria > Cyanobacteriota > Cyanobacteriia > Cyanobacteriales > Microcystaceae > JBGTGT01. The sequence continues at coordinate 3,773 of JBFRWB010000151.1, read as the reverse complement.
TTCACTCAACGAAGCCATTCTCAATCAACTAACACCCATCATCAGAGGTTAAATCTATGAAAGATTTTCGCTTAGGTTACTTGTACAGCTTATCCCCTATTCATTGCGGTGGTGAAGGAGATATAGGCAATATCTTAGAAATATCACGTGAAGTTCACACCGACTTTCCCTATATCCCAGGATCATCTTTAAGAGGAAGTATTCGAGATGAACTAGAAACCATTGATCCAAATGCGACTAATAAACTATTTGGTAAAGAGTTAGATGATCAAGGACAAATGGGTGTCCATCAAGTTTGGTTTGGTGACGCAAGATTATTATGGGTTCCCATGCGTACCATGTCATCCAATCATCGAGATGTATTTACTTGGGTAAGCTGTCATTCCTTAATCAGAGATCATGCAATTATCGGTAAATTACCCTTTACTAATTTTCGTCCTCATCCCGTCGGCACAAAATCAGGAATGTATGAAGTTGCAGACGCACAAATTAATGTATCTTCTCTGAATGATAATGAAAAAAAAGCGATTGAATTTTTAGGCACTTTTCCCAGCGCTATCAAAGATACCGTTCAACCCGTATGGCAAGAAAATCATCTCATTCTACCTGATGCAGATTTTCAGATTTTAATGGAACATTCCCTGTGGACTCAAGTAAGAAATAAAATTGATGATCATGTCGGTTCAGCAGAAATATTTTGGACAGACGTATGTATTCCTCGTGACACAATTTTTTATTATCCTTGGGGATATCAACTTAAAAAAAATGACCCTGTTACTAGATCTGAACATCAGAAACTCATTGAGATTATTACCCAATTAATTCAAGTCGGAGGACAAGCAAATGTCGGACGAGGATGGGTTCAAAGTTGGGTTGATAACCAAAATTTTAATGTTCAAGTCTCTGAACAACAACCTAAAACTGCAACAGTAGGAGTATAAAGTTATGGCTAAAAAACGTAAATCTTCTCAATTTCCTAAAGGAAACAAGAATAAGTCATCAGATCAGAATAGTTCGCCAGCGATCGCACCAAAACCACCCTCTCAGCCCTCTAATTCTCCAGCGCCCAGTTTACCCGTAACGTCCCAGTCAGTACAACCTGAACAGATCAGTTTATTAGCTCATCGTAATATTCAAACCTATCTGACTAAATATTCTAAAGCAAATTTATCTAAAGAAGACGTTAACGCAGTCTTACGATTATCGCAACATCTTCGAGTATTTGGATTACTTTCTGCGGTGGGATATGTCAATCAATCTAATGAACAAACGGGAGAAGTTAGACAGAGAACTGTTCCTGTCTGGGAATGTTTACTAGGAAATTTAATTGATGCTGAAAATTCACCAAATAAACGGGATTTAATGACCAAAGTTCAAGAAATGGCCGAAGATGAACCTCAAAAATATCGTTTTACATGGCGTAAAGCCCTAAACTTATCAAAGTATTGGAATTTTTGGGCAAAAGCTTACGAAGAATAATAATTATTTGACACTTTTATTAAGGAAGATCGATCATGTCTCATCCCCCAAATACTGCCCCCTTACTGGTGAAATTGCTCGAACAACAACATCAACAAAGAGAACCCCAAAATGGACTTTTGAAAACCGATACCTTTATCATAAAATGGCGTGCGAAAGTCGGATCTTTTTTACATCCTGATGGAGAAACAATTATTTCAGCAGGTGAACCTTGTGGTCAATGGAAACCGTCAGATACAACCTGTCCACCCAATCTTAGAAGGCCAGAAGATAAACGCAACGTAGCAGAAAATAACCGCTATTTTAAAGAACTACCTTTAGCTGGTTATGTTCCTGCTTCCTGTATTCGTGGAATTGTCAGGGAATGGGTGAAGCATAATGTAGAAATTGATTCCCAAGAAATTAGACAACTATTAGGTGATCAAGATAGTGCAAAAAAAGAAATTTATTCAGGTAAAATTGCATTCTTAGATGCTTATCCTGACCAATTAACCAAGTTAACCTTAGATATAGTTAACCCTCAAGAAACCTTTCAAGTCTATCATGAAGGACAAAGTACACCATTATCCTTTTATACAATTGGAGATGGAAAACAAACTATTAAGATAAAAGTTGCCATCCAAGGAACATCTAAAGCAACTCCAGAAGAAGTCGAAAAAGTTTGGCAATGGGTAGAACAAGCTTTAAATTATTATGGAGTAGGAAGTCGTACAGCATCAGGTTATGGTGTAGTTAGATCCAATGGAGTAAGCGTTAAGCCCCCTCAAAATTATGCTAAAAAAACACTGAGTTTTTCCCTTTATAGCCAAGGTTGCTATGGTGTGAATCAACAACCTAATAAAAATAATGAAGAATTACGTCCTTCTCATTGGAGAGGATGGTTACGGTCTTGGGTATTACGCTTTTTATTAGGCGTTATGTCTAAAGAGGATGCACATAAAACATTAGGAGAACTATTTGGCAAAATTGGGGATGATCATGGCGATGAAGTCTATAAAGGTTCTGTTCGTATTCAATTAATAAAAGGTAAAACGTGGGGAGAAAAATCAGAAGATTATCCTTATTTCTATAGTTGGGAAGGAAAACTTCAAATAACTACACCAAAAGATATTTTGAAGATCATTCTACCTGTGATTAAATTTGCTGTCAGTGTAGGAGGAGTAGGACGAGGATGGCGAAGACCTTTACATATCTTTACGATGAATAATGGTAGAACTGCATCAAGAGGAAGTTATTTAAGACTCACACAAACAATTAAAGATAAAACAAAATCTTTAATCTTACATCCTGAAAATCCTGATATTTGGTCAAAAAATTACGATCAATGGTTAAATGCCGTAACGTCACAATGGCCAGATAGAATTAATCTTAATGACAATAACCAAGTTATCTATCAAAATACAAACTTACAAGCAGAAATATTTTCTCCTGTTCATTGTGTGGTTTATTCTGTCCTTGATCCTCCAGAAGAACCGATTAATTTTCAAGAAAATATTTGGGAAATTGCTGACCCAAAAAAGACTCGTGGAGAAGGAATGAATTTAATTTATAAAAATCAATATAAGCGGAAAAAAGAAGTTGGAGGAAATGCAGGACAAGGAAGTGCATCTTGTTCTTGGGTTAGTATCCGTCGGGTAAAAAAAGGAAACGAATGTCAAGAAATTGTCTGTGTTTTTAGAGGGAATCAGAGTGAGTTGCGATCGCAATTCATCCAAGATTTAGCTCATCGTCAAGAATCAGTACATTTATTTGGTCATCATCACCATAAATAGTTCATAAGAACTAAGCAAAAAAGACCAATACCCAGTAAGATGATGACCACAGATTGTATAAGGAGTGAGTGTGATGGAGTCAAATTTCTTAACAGCCGTTTTTCTACCCCTTGCTTTATTCATCATCATGCTAGGGATGGGGTTAGGACTAACGATTAAAGACTTTACCCGTATTTTAGTTGACCCCAAAGCCGTTATTATTGGTTTAATCGCCCAATTAATCCTAGTCCCTCTTACTGGTTTTCTCTTAGCATCATTATTTCCCCTCTCTCCTGAATTAGCCGTTGGTGTTGTGATCATCGCTGCTTGTCCAGGGGGGGCGACTTCCAACTTAATTACCTACTTAGTGAAAGGTAACGTTGCTCTTTCCATTACTTTAACCGCTATTAGTAGTGTAATCACTATCTTTACCATTCCTTTCTTGATTAACCTATCTATGCAACAATTTATGGGAGAAGGTGTCGCTTTCCAATTACCCTTTCTCACAACTGTTATTAAAATTGCGGTCATTACCTTCATTCC
>JBFRWB010000150.1:0-39965 GCA_051439375.1 Microcystaceae cyanobacterium | reverse complement strand
TAATTGTTAATCGCTTAAATAATAGCTATGGCTACTAAAAAGTATTATGTTGTTTGGCAAGGCCGAAGAACGGGAATATTTGCCAGTTGGCAAGATTGTAAACAACAAGTTGATGGGTTTAAAGGGGCAAAGTATAAGTCTTTTAAAACAAGGGGAGAAGCAGAAGAAGCCTTCGGCCTCACTCAACCTTTATCTCTCTTATCTGTTGAACCTGAAACTGAGCAAACATTAACTCTTCCCCATGAAATTGTTAAGGAGAGTATTTGTGTGGATGCCTCATGTATGGGCAATCCTGGTATTGTTGAGTATAGGGGGGTTGATACCGTTAGCGGTGAGGTTCTTTTTCATAAGAGTCCTATGTCTAATGGCACAAATAATCTTGGTGAATTTTTAGCGATCGTTCATGGGTTAGCTTATCTTCAACAGCAAGACAAAATGATTCCGATTTACTCTGATTCTATGACGGCAATTTCATGGGTTAAAAAGAAGAAAGTGAAAACAACTTTACAGCAAGATTCCAGCAATGAGGAAATATTTAACCTACTCAATAGATCATTAAAGTGGCTAGATAATAACCGGTATACTAATCCAATTTTAAAATGGCAAACTGTTTCATGGGGGGAAATACCAGCAGACTTTGGACGAAAATAATACTTAATTAGCTCCTAGAGACATTGCATTTACAGAAGCCAAGCAATAGGCAATAGTAGGTCGAATTTATACAACCGACTTAGATGGCTAACAGCTTATGAGATAAATTTCAACCCTCCTAACCGAGTTAGTAGAGAAAACACACCAAAGCCAATCAATAAAACCCCACTGGTTAAATTAATCCATCCTGACCATTGACGTAATTCTAACAGCTTTTTTAAGGATGTTGTAAATGTTCCGGCCAAAATTAAAGGGGACACATAACCGATGGTATAAGCAAATAATAATCCTGCCCCTAATACTATATCCTGAGTTGTTGCTACCCATGCCAACAAACTCGCCAAAACTGGTGTGCTGCAAGGAGAAGCTACTAAGCCAAAGGTTAATCCTAACAAATAGGAACGTAGGCTATGGGGAAACTGCTCGGTAATCCAATCTGTTGCCCCTAGAGAGGGAAAACGAATGTTAATTATTTCTAAGAGATTTAACCCCATTAAAATAGCAATAATACTAACAAGAATAGGTAGTCCGACACCAATTTGTCCATAAACTCTGCCTAATCCTGCTGCTAAAATACCCAACAGAGCAAGGGTTGTTGCTAACCCCAAGGAAAACCAAATTGACTGTATAAAACTTTGTAAACGGCTTTTATCTTCATAGCCACTAATATAACCGATAGTCAGGGGCAACATCGATAACATACAAGGGGTTAAACTGGTTAAAAGACCAGCGAAAAAGATAATACCCAGGCTAATCAAATTTAGGTGAGATAATTGATCATTGACTAATTGATTAGCATATTGCTGTAAATAATAAAGTTGGGTTGATAAGTTTTCTAACATCAGTTTTAAAGATTAGAGTATCAATCAAAAAAGAAACTGGATATCCTGTCACAGAATTCCAGTTTCTTATTAATAGACTAGATCGCTTCGAGGTTCTCTTCTCCTGTCCGAATACGAATAGACCTTTCCACTGGAGAGATAAAGATTTTACCATCTCCAATTTCTCCGGTGCGTGCGGTTTTAATTAAGGCTTCTACCACCTGATCTACTTTTTCATCTTCGACGATCACCTCAACCTTGAGTTTTTGCAAAAACTCGATGGTGTATTCAGATCCTCGATAACGTTCCGTCTTACCTTTCTGACGACCAAACCCTCGTACCTCTGAAACCGTCATACCAACGACTTCCGCTTTGACAAGGGCAATTTTTACCTCGTCTAGTTTAAATGGCCGAATAATGGCTTCTACTTTTTTCAAATTTATGACTCCTCGTTAACTAGATTGGTTCATTCCTTATTTATAAGCTGAATCTAGCTTTTTTTAGCACGGTAAAGCGGAAATTTTTCTAAATATTGACACAGTAAAGATGGGATGGGGAGAAGTTAAAGGGGAGATCAATCATCAATGATGAAAGAGATAAAGGTCGGTAAAAGAGGGGACAATCATTAATTATTTACTTAATCCACTGCTGAATCGAATCTGGTAGAGATATTCGCTCTCTTGTTTGGGGATGGATACAAACATGGCGAGTTTTCGCTACCGCACAAGTGCGATCAGGGGAGTTGTAATGGTAAATCTGATATGTTACTTGAAAGCTGTCAGGGGCAATTAATTGAGGTTTAAGATCAATGATAATGCGATCGCCACAAGACAAGGGTTGATAAAAATCAATTTCCCCATGCACAATGGGCAGGATAGCAGACTGACTCTCAATGACCCTTTTAAGGGGGATTCCTGCCCTTTCTAGGGCATCTTCATAAGCTTCATGACAAATTGATAGCAAATGGGCAAAATAGACCACGCCAGCAGCATCGGTATCCCTTAAACGAATCGTTCTTTGGTAAGTCATTGGACTGGTTTGGATTTTAGGTTTCGGGTTTTAGGAATGGTAAGGACCATAGAACTAAAATACCAAGTATTTATCCTTTTTTAACTACATATAGCGTAATTTTTTTCCCTCTTACCCTATATCTATGGTATAACCGAGACAGTTATCTGTTGATCATTACCTTGATTACCTATGCAGCCTACCCTATCTAGTTCGTCTCTTGCTCCCTATCGCAACCCTTCTCCCAACTCCAACGTCCTACTGGAAGGCGGTAATCCCTATAGCACAGTGCAGCACCACAAAATAGAAGTTATTCGACGAGATGGCTCTAAAACAGGCTTAAACATCGGTAAAATTAGAAATGTAGTCGCATGGGCGTGTAAGGACTACCAAGTCAATTCTATTGCCCTAGAAGCAGGGCTAACGACCCGTTTACGCAATGGTATTACCACTAGAGAGATACAAGATAATTTAATCAACTGTGCGCTAGAAATGTGTAGTCCAGAAGAACCAGACTGGCGTTACGTTGCAGGCCGACTCCATATCTGGAGTTTATGGAAGGATACCCTTGTCAGTAGAGGTTATCAGTATGGTAAATATGAAGAAACGGTGAGATTAAAGGTTGAATCGGGAGATTATGACGAACGTTTACTAATTTATTCCCATAAAGAGCTTAAAGAAGCTGGATCTTGGATTAATTCTGATTGGGATATAGAGTACGATTATGCTGGTTCAGTATTGCTTACAAATCGCTATTTACTGCCCGATGAATTACCCCAAGAGGCGTTATTAACCTGTTCTTTACTATTAGCATCGGTAGAAAAACCTGAAAATCGCTTAAAGGTGGCAAGAAGCTTTTATGAAGCGATCGCCAAGCGTAAAATATCCCTTGCTACGCCGATTTTAGCCAATTTAAGAGTCCCCGGCGGATCTTTGACTTCCTGTTTCATTTTAGCTATTGACGACAATTTAGAGAGTATTTTTGGAGAAATTACCAACACGGCGAGAATTTCTAAGAATGGTGGTGGTGTTGGTGTTAATGTCAGCAGAATTCGGGCAACAGGAAGCTGGGTGATGAAAAAAGCCAATGCGTCTGGGGGTGTTATACCCTGGATTAAGTTACTCAATGATACAGCGATCGCAGTTAACCAAGGGGGAAGACGGGCAGGTGCGGTTACGGTAGGATTAGATATATGGCATTTAGACGTACCAGAATTTCTGGAAATGCAGACAGAAAACGGGGATCAAAGACGTAAAGCTTATGATATTTTTCCTCAATTAATTTTACCTGATGAATTCATGCGACGGGTGGTTAATAAGGAAACATGGACATTAGTAGATCCCTATGAAGTAAGAGAAAAATTAGGGATCGAGTTAGCACCTTTATGGGGAGAAAAATTCGAGAAAGCCTATCAACGAATTGAAGCAGAATTAGGCAACAAAATTACCTTATATAAACATATTAATGCCCGTGAATTGTTTAAATTAATCATGCGGGCGCAGGTAGAAACAGGAATGCCATACCTTGCTTTCAAGGATACCATCAATAAAGCGAATCCGAATCAACATGATGGCTATATCCCTCAAGTGAATTTATGCACTGAAAGTTTTAGTAATGTTACGCCTGATTTATATGCCCATTGCTGTAATTTAGTTAGTTTGAATTTAGCTAATTTAGAGATAGAGGAAATTCCTGAAGTCTCTCGAATTGCTGTGCGGTTGTTAGACAATACCATTGATATTACTCATCCACCGTTTGATGATGCAGCCAATCATAATAATCGTTATCGCACGATTGGTGTCGGTTGTATGGGATTAGCGGATTATTTAGCCAAGAAACAACTCCTTTATACCAACTTAGATGAGATTAATTATCTATTTGAAGAAATTGGTTATTGGTGTACTTATACTTCTATGGAATTAGCCAAAGAAAGAGGGGTGTATGACGCTTATGAAGGAAGCGAATGGAGTAAAGGTCATTTAATCGGTGCAAAGCCCGTAGAATGGTATTTAGAAAACGCCTCAGAGAAGCAAAGATGGGTACAGCTATCAGAGGATGTTAAAACCTACGGGATTCGTAATAGCCATATTACAGCTATTGCGCCGAATACCTCTTCTTCTTTAGTACAGGGATGTAGTGCCAGTATTTTACCTGTTTATAGTCGCTTTTTCTATGATAAATGGGCAAAAGGGACTGTTCCCATTGCACCTCCTTATATTCAGGACGGTTTTTGGTTTTATCGAGAAAATAAGAACTTAGAACAGAAAACCGTCGTTAAAGCAGTTGCAGCCATGCAAAACTGGATAGATACGGGAATATCAATGGAATTGCTCTTTAATTTGAATGAAGGGGTTTATTTTCCCGATGAGCCGCAACGTTGTCTTACAGCTAAGGACATCTTTGAAACTTTAATTATGTCTTGGGAGGAGGGATGTAAAGCGGTTTATTATATTCGCACGGTACAGAAAGATAATTTCAAGGATTCGAGTGATGAGTGTACCGCTTGTGCGAATTAGGGTGATTATGGCTTGAATTGTCTGTTTTAAATTCTCACTCTGTAGGGGCATAATACTATTATGCCCTTATCTTTAGTTGTTGATGACTAATTGTAAGGGTTGAATAGTATTCAACCCCTACGCAACTGAAACCAAAGTAACGGTTATTCGCATTAAAGCTCGTTTGGAGAATCTACGATGACTAAAAAAAAGCTTGATGAACAAGAATTACAGGAAATCTTAGAATTAGCGAAGAAAGCAGCTAAACAGTCCGAAGAAATGTGTAAGATTATCGTTGCTCATGGTGCTAAATATAAAAAATGGTATGAAGAAGCAAAAGCAGTTAAAAAGCAGTAATTAAGATTATTGTGGATAAAATTAGCTTACCTTAAACTTCAGTTCAATGCTAATAGAGGGAGTCATCTTTAGATAACTATGATTAGACACACATTTACTTAGTCCATTTTAATTAACTGGGTTTATTCGGCGAAGATAATTAACCATTTTATATTTGACTATAACAGGCATCTGTGATCATTATCGCATTATGCCTTTATTTATTTTAAGGCTTTATTGTTTTGGTTACTATTATCGTTATTGTTTGTGAAAAGATTAATGTATTAACTGACTCTATTTCAGTATAAGTAGAGTTATTAAACTTGGATGAAAAGGTATTGTAAAAAACTGAACACCGAAGGATATAAGAAAGCTTAGTTAGGTTTAACTTCTGTAAGAAAGCTTAGTTAGTCTCAGAAGCTTAGTTAGTCTTAGTTAGACTCAGAAGCTTAGTCTTTTTTAGTTAGTACGGCATCTCTCTTAGTAAGTTTAATCCATTTCTCGCATCTTGTTCAATGATATCTAATTCTTGATTAAGCTGTGTCACAAGATTAGTAATTCTTGATGGAGTATTCGTAAGTTTCTTTAAATAGTCGTTTAAAACAATTATTACAACTATCTAAGCAAAATGGCAAGCTTAGATATTATTATGATGTCTATTTTGGACAAAGCAATAATCAGTTAATTTTGCTACTGTGTGGAGGAGACAAATCTAGCCAAAATCAAGATATTATAAAAGCTAGAAAATATTGGAGAGATTATGCAAAGCGTAAAGATTCCCCTTAGCATCAGTTATGAAGACTTTATCACTGATAAATTACAGAATCCTGAACACGCCGCAGGATTTATAACTGCTATTCTAGAAGAAGAAAACCCTGAACCTGAACTCTTACGCAACGCTTTACGCAAAGTTATCACAGCTTATCGTCAACCGCAAACCCTTTCCGCAACCGCAGAAGACTATTACACCCAGCTTGAAGAAATTTTAACCCAAACAGGGGGTCAAGAAATTTATACCTTTATTCAATTACTTAATGCGCTAGGATTACAGTTAAGCGTAGAAGTTTCTGAACAATCTTAAAGTCATGAAAGCAAACACAATTAATTCAATCTTATACGAACAAGATTATTATCTTTGGTTAGAAAAGACTGTCCAACTGTTAAAAAATGGTCAACTATCTGCTTTAGATATTGATAATCTAATAGAGGAAATTCAAGATATGGGAATTAGTCAGAAAAATGCGCTCTTAAGTAATTTGATTGTTCTTTCAATGCACTTATTAAAGTGGAAATATCAACCTCAAAAGCGCACAGGAAGCTGGCGAAGTTCTATTCGAGAACATAGAAGACGTATTCTTAAAGCATTTAAAAATAGTCCGAGCTTAAAGCGATATTTTGAGGAAATATTTGATGAAGCTTATCACGAATCAAGATTACAAGCGTCTGACGAAACTGAATTATCTTTAGAAACCTTTCCCTTAGAATGTCCTTTTAGTAAAGAAGAAATTTTAAATCCTGATTATCTTCCTGATTAATTAATTTCATATCATTCCAATACTTGATGCACTAGAATTACCATCAAAAGTAGAAGTTAGCGATTGAAACAGGTTTATCTTTAGAAACTTTTACCCTAGATTGTCCTTTTACTACAGAATATATTTTAAAGAATGACTATCTTCCTGATTAATTGTATCCTATTTAGTTGCTATACTCAGATAAAACTAAATCGAGATTATGCACTAAACTAAAATCATCGTCAAGATGTTCTACTTAACACTTATTCATATTTAACCATGACTCTTGAACAACTAATTAATCAAAAAGTTCAATAACTTCCCTCAAACTTATAACAGAAAATTTTATATTAGGTCGAATTCCTAGAAATAAAACAAGTTATTTGTTATGATATTTACATATATTTTTTGAGTTCATGACTATGAATCAAGGCTGGACTTACACAGATAAAATCCAAACTAACGATGAGGGAATAACGGTTTTAGACTATTATATTCGCAATTATCCTCATTCTACTCAAGAAGAATGGTTAGACCGAATTTTAACGGGACAAATTTGTTTAAATCATCAAATAATTTCCCCTGATACTAAATTAAAAGCAGGACAAACATTAACCTATGATCGCTCTCCATGGCAAGAACCTGATGTACCTTTATCTTTTAAGATTTTACACGAAGATGACCATTTACTGGTGATTAATAAACCTTCAGGTCTTCCTGTTTTACCCGGTGGCAATTTTTTAGAACATACTTTACTGCATCAGTTAAAACATAAATTTCCGCATGAAAAAGTTGTTCCAATTCATCGCTTAGGAAGAGGAACATCAGGATTAATATTAATAGGTCGTTCAAAATTAGGACGTTCCTATTTAACTCAACAAATGCGAAACCGCCAAATTAAGAAAGTGTATCGAACCCTAATTGGTAAAAGTCATTTACCCGATTCTTTCACAATTGATCAACCCATTGGTAAAATTCCTTATCCGAGTATTGGCTATCTCTATGCAGCAACCCCAGAAGGAAAGTTTGCTTATAGTGAGGGCAAAGTTTTAGAAAGGACAGAACAAAATACCCATTTAGAAGTTAGAATTTTAACAGGAAGACCCCATCAAATTAGGATTCATTTAGCTGCTATTGGCTATCCTCTGTTGGGAGATCCCCTATATAAGGTAGGCGGAATTCCCAAGCTAAATGAGTTAGAAAAATTAGCCCTTCCGGGAGATTGTGGTTATTTTCTTCATGCTTATCAACTTACTTTTCACCATCCTCAAACCCATCAGTTGATGAATTTTATCTGTCCTGCCAATTAAGATTTCTTAAAACTTTGATGACCAAAAGGTTTAACAAAATTAGCTAATGATTCAAAAGTACGGCATTGCAACCATAATTTTCCTTGGCCTTTAAAACGACAAACTTTTCCTTCTCCCCCCAGAATTCCCTTAGCTAATCCTTTTAAAGACAGTCCTCGTATTGTTTCTATTTGATAGCTTAAACTCTCTTCAAAGGCAATAATATAACCTGTATTAACCAGATGGGAGTGAGAAATCGAAACTTCAATAATTCCCCCATACCCATTAAACCAGACATCTCCTCGACCAAGAGTTTTTAGTAAAAAGAGAGATTTACCACTAAAAAAGTCTTGATCCTTGACAAATTCACTATCAAGTAGCACATTAGAACTCAGCGCAAGTAGGCTAGAAGATTGAACAATCAGTCCTCTTTTATCTTTAACGTAATAGTGCTGAATTGCCCCAGGAAGGGCAGGTGCAAGATATAAATCGGCTTTGTGCTTATCTGTGCTAAATTCCTCAAGGGAAAGGGCATTTTTGCCCAATGCTTTTTGAATTGCCTTGACCCAATCTTCTTTAACACTAGATTTATAGGAAATTCCTCGATCCATTCCCATCATTGTCGATCTTTGCGCCAGAACTTTTTGATTTGGCTTTAATGTTAGCACTAATGAGCCATAAGCTGGCAAGTGTTCTATGCGATGGGGAATATCGTACTTGTCGAGCCGCTGAGTTGACATTGAAGTTAGATTGGATTCTTTTTGAGGTATAACTTTATACTACCCCACTTTTCTAGGAAGTTAAGCAGCTTTCTTTTGTAAAAACCCCATTAAACTGTTTAAAAAGTCCTGACTTAACCCTTGACCTGCTCCTGACAGTGCATTTTCTTCATTAGGTGAGTGAGTGGCCGCTTTAGCCGATTGAGCTTTGATAAGATGAACCATGGGCAATTCTTCCACTAAATTGACGACAATTAAACGAAAGGCAATTTGCTGTACCTGTTCAATGGGTAACTGTAGTTGTTCAGCAATGTCGTCCAAAGAGGAATCTCCGTCGGTGTATTCCCAAACTTGCCATTCTGTTTGGTTAAGGCGCAATTGAGGTTTTCCAGCCACCACACTGGTTAAAGCAGAGGTGGGGGTGGGCAATTTATCGTCTAAACTAGACCAATCTTTTAACGCTCTTAAACCGGCAAGGGTGACTTCGGTTCCGGGGCTACTTAACCCCGTCATTTCAATCATTGGTAAGGAAATATGAGGATCAAAGGAAAATTGAGCATCAGACAGGGTAAAAAGCTTACAAACTTGCTGCATGACCTGTACATAAAACAGCAGTTTTAATTTCTCGGCTTCAAGTAAGCCTTGTGATTTCATATAAATGCCCAAGGGGGTTTCTTTGAGGTGATCGTCAGTTAATAATTCAACAACCTTCTCTTGTACCCATCCTCTCTGACGCATTAAACTGAGCAGTCCTTTGTGATCACCTCGATCAGCGGCTGCGACAATGCGCCCTTGACGAAACCAGACGTGATGTTGCACGGTTTTCTGGGAGTCTGAAGGAGTGAGGGTGAGTTGACCCGTTTTCTGTCCCTGTTCAAGAAACTGAAACAGTTCAGGTAAGGAAAAGTCTGATAATGTGCCAATAATAGTCATAATTTCATACTCCTTTTACATACTGTGGTGAATTCCTTTTAAGATGCCAATAACATCCCTTGTTGATGTGCCATTAATTCCTGTACTAAAACGATGATAGATTGGGCAACCGAATCGTTTTGAGTCGGATTAACGGAGATAATTGGCGGACAATTCTTCTCGTTACTGTACCCTAGGGCGACCGCCATATTTTCAGGAAACCATGCCCCCGGACAGTCCGTATGGCTTAAACCGATGATCATAGGAATTTGGGCGCGGGCATTCATGAAATTAATAATACGACGAGCATAACGAAATTCATGGGGACGATGGGCAGCCACTAAAATCATGTAAGCATGGGCTTTTTCAATGAGAATATCCCACATAAAATCAAAGCGAGATTGCCCCGGTGTACCATATAAATGCAAGGCCATATCTGGGGTAAATTGCAGGCGGCCAAAGTCAAATGCTACTGTGGTTTTTTGTTTAATTAATAAGGTTTCATCAGTAGCAGAGCGATCTGTATCCACTGGCTCAATTTCACTCACTGAACGAATAAAGGTGGACTTTCCTGCTCCCACAGGCCCCGTAATCACTAGACGCATAATTTCCATTGAATGCTTTCTCCTTTGTTGTCTAACAAACAGAGCGAGTTGATGACCGAATGACAGTTAAAATTGTAGAATCAACTCGCTATTTCTAACCTAACCTAACGCTTTTTTCAGGTCTCCTAAAGCACTTTTAATTTCTAACATTAAAATCCCCTGTTTGACGGCTTTACTAGCTAGGACGAGAAAGACAGCATCTTCTCCACAACTGGTTAAAACGCCATAGCCATCACCCCCTTCGACATAAATTCGTTCAATGCTACCCCTCGCTAGTTCGCTACCAATACGTTCCCCTAAAGAGAGCATAGCAGCCGACATAGCCGAGACCCGTTCTTCGTCCATGTTAGCGGGTAAGGTTGAGGCCAAAGATAAGCCATCGGGAGTCACCAGCGTCGCCCCTTGAACATCACTTGTTCCTGAGACAAAATCTTGCAGAATACTGTTGAGTTTTTCAGCGTTAATAGCCATTATGGAATGTCCTTTTTAATTGAGATTAAGGTGAGTATGAAAATGAAGACTGAAAGGGACTTTGAAACGTTATGTCTTATTTGGACATCTTGTCTGCGCCACTCGTAATTAACCGTTGGAAGAGGTCGGCTGTCCATCCGGTTGCTTCAAAAGAAGCCTCGACATAGGCTTGTTCAATAAAGGCTAAATCAATCATACAAATTTTGCTCAAGGCTGTTTTTAATTCGTCGCCTTTTCCCTCGGCTTGCAGTTTTTTGCTAACTTCCATAACGACGGTAGCCATGGCAGGAACAACGTGCTGTGGCCCAATACCAAGGCGAATATGAATGATCCCAATGTGCCAACGGTTCTCAGCATAACTATCTCCCCATTCGTCTATCCCTGTGAACATTTCACCAAACCATTGAACAAAGGTTTTCCGAAGACGTTCCATGCGCCCAGGTGGGTCAGATATAATGGCATTCATTTCTTCATCTCGTTGTAAAAAGGTATAAAAATGATCGGACATTTCGGGTCCAATTTCACTTCCCCAATCTGCATAAGATTTCAGAACGGCCTTGTCTTCAGTGCTAAAAATCATCCGATCTTCCATGGTTTTCATGAAGTTGCTGGGATTCAATTTCATATAATGTCTCCTTGTTTTAGGGAATAATAACTCTCAGTAATTAATGAGAGCTTGTTAGTTTCGCTACACTCTATTCTAGCAAAAAATCTTACTTCTTTCAACCTCCTTAATGTTTATTTTAATATCCTTTATTGTAGTGAAGATCATTGATTTGATAGTAGTTTACAGCAGAGATTTCCCGATGAAATAACACAAAATCCTTGATAAGATGGTTAGAATTTATACGGAAAAACCTAATAATAGAGCAATTAACTTAATAGTTCTCTCTGTTTTTTGAAATTTGGCAATTATAACTTTAAAAAAGTTAATATACAGAAAACTTAATTTAATCTTAATTAACTCATTTCATTTATTTGAGAACCATAACATTAGAACTGAAGTAACAAATTGTGAATTAAATAGAAGTTCGGAAAAATTTTGGGCAAGTTAAAACTGAAACCTTTAGCCACCTTAGAACTATAAAGAGAGGTGAACACTTATGGCTACCGAACAAAAAAAACAAGAAAACCGCGCTCAACTAGCAAATTTAGCGTTACTTAGCGTTGCTGCAGGTGCATGGGACTTGTTAGGAAATGGGGTGAATGCGTTTAGTGGGCCGATGGGAAATCAAATTCTCAAGGTGATGGAGAACGACATGGGGTTAGAAATCGCCGGAGAAGACCCAGAAGCAGTCTTAATGGAGATTAGCCGCATTTTTGTCGATGAATACGGAATTGCCAGCGAAATTGAGGTCAACATTAAAGATGATAAGCATTTTGAAATTAAAGTGCATAACTGTGCCAATCGGGCATTCACCGATACTTTGAGATCAAATGGCGTGGAAAAACCCTTTATTTGCCCCATTATGAATGCTTCTTCTGCTGCACTCAAACGCATGGGTTACCAAGTGCATAAAGATATCGAACAGTGGAAAGACGGAAAAGGCTCAATTATCTCGTTTGAAGCGATTTAATTAGGATAATTAACTATGAAAGACCCCATTATTCTTCCTAGTAAGCCTCTCTTATCTTTAGCGGATGATAGCTACTGGAAAGACATTCTCTATCGGGTGGCCAAAATTGGCACGGAAATTGAGGTATCTCCCCCAAAAAAGGTCAAACGAGAAGATTTTGAAACTCAACTGCGAGAACAGTTATCTCCTTCCTATTCATTAGAAAAGTTGGGGGAAAATGGGGTTTTAGATGTTAAAACTGAACACTGTGGGGTGGAAATTCGGGTAATTGGCCGTCATCCTTATTTCCGCACCTTACATCAGCAATATTCTCGGATTCTTTCCGTTGTACAATCCAATGGAGGAAGGCCTCGACCTACTTGTGGGCTACATTTTCATTTGCTAACGCCAGACTTAGCAGAATCAGTTCCTGCGATTATAATGGCAAATTTATGGAATTTAACCCGTCGTTACGCACCAGAATTAAAGTTTTTGTACAGTTCAGGTGATAAACGTGAAGGTTTATGTCGTCGGCGTAACCACAATAGTCATTTAGAAATGGTACAACATTCCCCTGGCCAGTTAACGGTGGCTGAAATTCAACATCATTTAAAAAAGAGCCGTATTGTTCCTGAACATCAGAATTTTCTGAATTTAGAACATCTTCACTTCACAGAAGCAGGGGATATCTTTCCTTTTCATCTAGAATTTCGCTTTCCTGATGCAGACTTATCACCCATCTCTATTACGGCGAAAACCTTCTTGTTTTTGGCTATGTTGTTAAAATCCGTGGATTTAAGCCAATATGGGATTATTCATGTCGGAAAAATTGAACCTTGGCGACGTAAGGTGGAATTACTTAATCATCTCAGCAATAATGACGGGAAGTTAGCCACCAGTGATACCAGTGAAATTACTGATGAGAGCATTGAAGAGTTACGGCAAGGATGCTACGAATTACTAGAATTACTCGCTCCTACATTTAATTATTTTCCTGATAATTCGGCCTTAGATGTCTTAATGGCTTTAGCAGAACAGCCCATCTCTTTAATGCGCTGTGCAGGGTATGATTGGATGGAAATTGAAGCTATGTTGAGTCAACGGGCAGTATTAGATGAGGTAGGATTGGATGAGACAGATCGTCGTTTAATGCAGTGTATTGAATTAGGAGAATGGCATTCTTTAGCCTCTCCTGAAGCTTGGCGGTGGTTCGCTGCTAGAGAACTCTATTTAACGCCACAGAATCTAGAAAATCGCCTCAAAACCATCGAAAAATCTAGGGGACTGTGTTGGGATCAGCAACATGGAACTTTAGTATTTCAATGCTAATAATCTCAATTCATCATTCATCATTCATTATTTATATGTGTGGAATTGCAGCGATGTTATTATTTCCTGAAAAGCGATCGCCTCAAATGTGGGGAGAGATACAGGAAGTGTTCACAAAAAATTTATTGTTCAACGAACAACGGGGAAAAGCAGCAACAGGAATGGGTATTTTTAATAGTGACAAAACAGTAATGGTAGAAAAGCAAGCCCTATCTGCCCATGAATTTGTCGAAACTTCTGCTTATCAAGACTGTCTTCACTCTTTAAATCAAAATACGACCCTAATTTTAGGTCATACTCGAAAACCGACTAAAGGTGATCCGATTAATATGAATAATAATCATCCGTTACAAGTTAACCATGTTTATGGTATTCATAATGGACAGATTAGTAATGATGATTTTTTATTTGAGAAATGGCGATTTTCTCGTCAAGCAGAAGTAGATAGCGAAGTGATTTTACATCTATTAGCTGAAGTCAATGAAATCAGTGCTTTAACTGCTATTAAATCCCATCTCCAACTTTTAAAGGGTCAATTTACCTTACTCGCTGTAGATAATCGTTGTCCTTATAAATTATTAGTCATTAAGCATCAAAATCCGTTGTCTCTACATTTTTGTTCCCATTGGAAAGCCTTAATTTTTTCCTCTAGTTATCTTTTCTTGCGGAAAACTTTCGGTTCAGTCGTGGTTAAAGAAAAATTTCCTAGTAATCAATTAAGTCTTTTTAATAGTTATTTACTCGATCAACGTCATCATTTAGCTTGGCAACAACTTCAGTTTTAAAGGATAATTTATTAAAATGGACAAAGTCCATCCTACTGACGCAAATCTACTCATTGCGAATTTTTACTTAGTGGTTATTTTCTTAAAATAAGATAAATGTATTAAGAAAAACAGAAATTTTTAAGCGTAAATGTTATTATCTTACCAATAGCAAGAAACAACTAATCCTAGAATGGTAGTGGTAAACAGACAAGAAAAGTTCTTAATCTTCCTGTAACTTACAAAGTTGACAATCTAATGACTAACATTACCTTTCCGATTGTTATTTTTGACCGACATCATCTGCTTTTTTTCTTATCCCAAGCTCATGCTGTCCACTACATTCAGCAATCTTCTGAAGATCAATTATCAATTTTTGATAGCAATGGACAGGTCTTATCCTACCAAGCCGATGACAAAACCCACAGTCATCGGCGAAAATTGGTATTGATGGATAATGTTTTTATCAGTAAAGAAATTCTCTTGGCCAAATTTCGCTGTCTTCTCGAAGTCTTCAATGCTTATCAGACTTTATCAGAAAACGTTTCTGTTCACCAATTAATCTTACTGGTTTACCGACTATTTTAAATCTTTCCACTCATATTGTTCTCTGAGTTGAATAAATTGTGCTGACATTTCTGCGGGAATGGCTGCTAAAGCATCCTTTAGGGGAAGTTTCATCAGCATTTCTAGCTGACATTTATAATAACTATTTTGTATATTTTGGGTGGTGGGGTGATTTTTCCCAAAAAGACTCTCAACAACTTGGAAAGCTTGTTGGTAATATGTATTTGCTTCCGTATAATTTTGAGTCACTTGATGAAAGTGAGCTAAATTTTTTAAGGCATAAGCTGTGTATATATGCTTAGTGCCAACCTGTTTTTGACAATTCGTAATCCTTGTTTTTAACAAGGATAAAGCTTGAGCCGTTTTGCCGATTTCATGATAAGTTAAAGCGGTTTTTGGCTCTTGACGTAGGACGATTTCTAGAACTTCATCTTTGAGTTGATTGGTGATCATGGTTGTTTGCGAGTACCTAACTATCTCTTAAGATATAAGATATCCTTTCCCTACATCGTTTACAGTGATGGCGATCACGAAAAACGTTAAATACAGTTAAGTACCGTTAAGTACTGTTAAGCATCGTTAAGGAAGCTTGAAGTCAATGTGAGATAACAGTGAAATTGAGCAATCGCTCCGATTACAACAAATTATTAAAATCTGGTTACAAAAAAGGTAACTTTATAGGGAAATTTGCTTTTAGTTGGCATACTAAAGAAAATTCATTTGCTGAGGTGCGTTATGATTCCCTTTAAGGATGCAAGGGACTATCAAATTCTCTTTTTATCCGTCTTTCTGTTACTAGGAATTCTGACTAGAGACTGGACATTGAGCCCCATTTTGATTCCAACTGCGATCGCAACTTGTTTAATTAGCCAGATTTTTTTAACACAATTATTTGATATTGTCAAGGGCATAAAAGCGCAAAACCTTTCACCCTATCCTATACACTCCCTAAATTACCGCTTTTTCGAGTTTCTGACCAATTCTTCGTGGAAAAGTGCCTTAATTACTGCGTTAGGACTGTGCTTATTATTACGAGCCAATCATTATCAAACAATGATAGTCGCAGGGAGTTTAGCGATTGGGAGTAAGTTTATTTTTTCCTATCGAGGAAAGCATTTTTTTAACCCTGCAAACTTTGGCATTATTGCCGCTTTAATCTTAACTCAAGATGGTTGGGTTTCCCCCGGACAATGGGGACATGAAGGATGGTATTTGCTCTTATTTATGGGGTTAGGGGGAATTGTTTTAAAACGAGTGGGACGATGGGATACATCGGTTACTTTCTTAGTGACTTATTTTATTTTAGAAGTGATCAGAAATGCCTATTTAGGATGGAGTTGGGATGTTGTGCAGCATCAATTTATGAGTGGTAGCTTATTGCTGTTTGCCCTTTTTATGCTAACTGATCCTCGTTCCATTCCTAATGCAACTATAGGGCGTTTAATTTGGGCGATCGCAATTGCTCTGTTAACCTTTATCTTGCACCATGTTTTTTATCTATCTACGGCTATTTTTTGGGCTTTGTTTATCCTTTCCCCTATCACTTTGCTGTTAGATTATATATGGAAAGATTACCGATTTAGCTGGCAAGATAACCGTCCGTTAGTTATCAATTTATAGAGGCATTAATCATGAAAATTATTGAATCTTTGTGGAGAATATTCATTCTCTTTATATTAGTTTTAGGAATCAGTCGGCCTGCGTGGGCATTCTGTGGCTTTTATGTGGCAAAAGCAGATACCAGTTTATATAATCAAGCCTCACAAGTCGTGATTGCTCGTGATGGAGAACGAACAATTTTAACAATGGCCAATGATTACCAAGGTGCAGTAAAAGATTTTGCTTTAGTTGTACCAGTTCCAGTCGTTATTAAACAAGAGCAAGTTAATGTAGGTGATCCAAAAATTATCAGTCGTTTAGATAATTTTAGCGCACCTCGTTTAGTTGAATATTTTGATGAGAATCCTTGTGATCGTCGAATATATAACGATGCTATGCGACAAGCAGCCCCTGCACCTGCTGCACTAGAATCAGAAGCATTAGCAAGAAGAGATCGGGCTTTAGGAGTTACTATTGAAGAACAATTTTCTGTCGGAGAATATGACATTCTCATTTTAAGTGCTAAAGAATCTGATGGGTTAGAGACTTGGTTAAGACAAAATGGTTATCAAATTCCTACAGGTGCAAGTCAGGTTTTAAGACCTTATATTCGGCAGAATATGAAGTTTTTTGTGGCTAAAGTTAACCTCAAAGAATATGATCAATCGGGGTTTCAATCTTTGCGGCCATTACAGATAGCCTATGAGTCCCCTAAATTTATGTTACCCATTCGTTTAGGAATGGTTAATGCCAGAGGAGAACAGGATTTAATTGTTTATTTATTATCTCCTCAAGGACAAGTTGAATTAACCAATTATCGCACCACACAAATCCCCTCTAATATGGATATTCCCCTGTTTGTTAAAGAAGAATTTGGGGAGTTTTATCAATCTATGTTTAACGAAAGTCATCAAAAAGAAGGGAAGCGGGTTGCTTTTGTTGAATATGCGTGGAATATGTCCAGTTGTGATCCTTGTTCGGCTGATCCTTTATCGCCTGATGAATTGAGAAAAGCAGGGGTATTTTGGCTAGGAAATCAATCGCCTCAAGATCGCTTTTCTCGTCCTTCTGGAAATGTATTTATTACCCGTTTGCACGTTCGTTATGAACGCAATACTTTTCCTGAAGATTTACAGTTTCAAAACACGAATAATCAGCAGTTTTTTCAAGGTCGTTATGTGTTGCGTCATCCCTATGAAGGGGAAATGAAATGTCAGGAAGCACGGGATTATTTACAATCAGTGAAAAATCGTCAAGAACAAGAAGCGCAAACCCTTGCTCGTTTAACAGGATGGAATATTAATCAAATTCGTCGTAAGATTGATTTTGTTGAGATAAAATCGAGTCCTTGGTGGCGCAGAGTTTGGTAATTTATTAAGGGATAACTTGGTGTAGGGATAATTTATGAATTGTCCCTACGATGGGGAATTGCAAAGTGTCGTAACTATAACTCTTTCCTTGTTATAGTAATGTTATTGTAAAAATCTGAGTTCGACGAAGTTATGAAAACAACCCTTTACGACAAAGATTTTAACTTATGGTTAGATGTCACCATTGAACAGCTAGAAGGTCGTAATTTTACTGATTTAGATACAGTTAATCTGATTGAGGAGTTGAAGGAGTTGGGGAAATCAGAAAAAAATGCCTTAGAGAGCAATTTAATGATTTTACTAGCGCATTTATTAAAATTAAGGGTTCAAGCAGATGTACCTGAAACAATGAAGGGAAGTTGGTACAATTCGGTTATTGAACATCGTAAACGAGTAAAAAAACAGTTAGTCAAAACTC
Source organism: Microcystaceae cyanobacterium (assembly GCA_051439375.1). Taxonomy (GTDB): domain Bacteria; phylum Cyanobacteriota; class Cyanobacteriia; order Cyanobacteriales; family Microcystaceae; genus JBGTGT01. The sequence goes on along the minus strand of JBFRWB010000150.1, from coordinate 21,540 downwards.
CTTCTCTGACAAGCTATTTACCTAAAATATTAGAAGATGCTTATAAAGATGGAAGAGATATTGCTATAAAAGAAGGAAAACGAGCCTCTTTTGGAATTCCTATTCCTGCTCAAACTGAATATCCTTTACAATGTCCTTTCAGCGTTGAGCAAATTTTGGACGATGATTTTTATAGCTGACGATGGTGTTTTAACGATCGTAAGCACAGCACATAAGCAATTAAACTTGCACATAAACCAACGACAGCAGAACCCAAAAAGAGAATAATTACAAAATCTGCCCCTGAATCTGCCATCTGCGACCAAGAATCCCAATTTTGACTAAATTCTGTTCGATCTATGTCATCGGTATATTGACCCAAAATCCATCGTCCGACTTTGTAATTAAAGGCAAATAGCGGAACATAAGTCAACGGGTTACTGATCCATGTACCAGCAGCAGCAGCTAATTTACTTCCTCGTACGATAAAGGCTAACGCAAGACCGATAATGGTTTGTAGGCCAAATAATGGGAAACATCCCGCAAATACCCCCACTGCTAACCCCCTAGCGATCGCATGGGGGTGTTCTTTCATGCGGATAAAACGTAGATAAATATAACGTAACTGTCTTTTCCAGACTGGTTGAGGACGAGAACGTTGGCGCAGACTGGTAGATTTTCTTTCCTTTAACACAGAGTTCATGGATAAAACAGTTTAAATCTTATAAATTGGTTTAAATGGGTATTCCCAGTATTATATCAATTTATACTAACTTTAACAAGGATGTCTCATTCTTTTAGTTTATTTCAGTTTACTTTGAACGATCGCTTGCACTTTTTTGCCATCTGTTTTTCCTTTTAACTCTTTCATCGCCACTCCCATTACTTTTCCCATTTCTTTGGGAGAGGTTGCACCTACATCTGCGATTATTTGAGTGACTATTGTTTCTACTTCTTCCTCTGATAATTGAGGAGGAAGATAGGTTTCAATAATGGCTAATTCTTTTGTTTCTTGTTCGACTAAGTCCTCTCGACCACCTTTTTTGTACTGTTCGATTGAGTCACGACGTTGTTTGGCTTGTTGACTCAAAAGGGACAATTCCTGCTCAGGAGTTAAGATTTCTTGTCCACTGGGACGCAATTCGACTTCTTTCTCAAGAATCGCTTTTTTAATTGCACGAACTGTGGCTAATTTCACTTTGTCTTTAGCCTTCATAGCAGCTTTAATATCTTCCCCTATTTGATCTTTCAACGATAATGGTGTCAATTGACTCTCATTATTACTTACCTCTTCTTTAGCAGTTTCTACTGCTTCACTAGCAGCTTCTGTTACTTCTTCCACAACTTCTATTACTTTATTCTCAGTCTCTTCTTGAGCCGTTTCTATCGTATCCTTAACTGTTTCAGTTCCCGTTTCTACAGCATCTAATTTAACTTTAGGGGCTGAATCTTTAGGCGGAACAATGACTTCGACTTTAGAAGAACCAGAAGTTTTAGCCTTACTAATCGGATGAGTTTTATCTAATTCTGTAATTTCAGGGGATGAGAAAGATACCTGACGAATTACGCCAAGGTCTAAATTTTCTTTACCCTTTTGTTTTAAGAGCGTTGTGATCGCTTCTCCTACCTTTTCTCCATAACTTATCACGTCTTCAGAGGTTGCAAAAGGGTGCTTTGCGATCTTTTTAGTCAATAATCCTAATTCTTTATTGCCTTTCCGCGTACCTAAGCTAATTCCTTTACTAGAAATAACTTTTTTAATGGTTTTACTGAGAAGTTGGTCAACTTGTTTAGTGTTTAGCATAATGTTAGTTTTAGACTTTATGTTTAGGTTAAGCTCAGTTAAGAATTAGTTAAGCAATAATTGGCAACTGTTATCGGTATAAGGTTTCTTATATCCTATGGGAATGTTAGCGTAAAAAGGTTAGGAATACAAGGCAAATAACTAAGAATTCTCACAAAACTGTCTTTCTCATGGTCAACTATCAACTGTTAGCTGATTTATTGGTATCACTGACGGCTTTCCCTAAACGACTTAATCCCTGAGAACAATCAAATTGCTCCAAATGAATTTCAATAAAGGAGACACAATGAACATTATTTTTGGCAATTTTTAATGCTGCTTCTAATTCCCCTTCAGTGAACACTTCACAACTCCAAGCATCTCCAAAAACATGAGGAAGTTGATGATAATGCCACGGCTGTAAATCATTATATACGTTATCTTGAATTACTCGTTCAATGGTATAACCGTCGTTATTAATTAGGAAGATAATTGGGTTAAGTTGATGGCGAATAATCGTTGATAATTCTTGTGCAGTCATTTGAAATGCACCGTCGCCAACAAATACTAGGGTTCGATGTTTGGAAGAGGCTAAACTTGCCCCCAAACAAGCAGGAATAGAGTATCCAATGGATAAATAAAAGGCTTGACCGATAAAATCTGCTCCTTTGTGCATAATTAAATCAGCCGTTGCAACAATGGCATCTCCTGTATCAGCAATGACAATATATTCGTCTTCTAGAAAGTGGTTTATTCGTTCATAAAATCGCTGATTTGTTAACTTTTTATCAGTCTCAGGTTCAAAGACTTTTGACAATGACCAAGCCGCAGGTTTAATATCTAAAGAACTGCTATCTTTCTTGTTTAACTTTTTAATTAATCCATCTAAGAAATCTCCAATATAAACCGGCTGATAAAAATGGTGTTTAATCTTAATTTTTTCAGAGTTTGCATTAATTAGGCGACTGTCTTCTAATTTAGCTGTATATCCACCTAAATTCATATCTGACATAATTGCGCCCAAACAAAGTACGCAATCGGCGTTTTCAATTCGCTGACGGACAACTTCTTGACTAATTCCTCCTACATAGTTACCAATAAATTGAGGATGGGTTTCCCGTAAACAGGATTTCCCTAAAAGAGTCGTTGCGAACGGATAACCTGTGACTGATAATAATTTTTCTAGCTTCTCTTCAATATCAAAGCGATGAAACTCTACCCCTGCCAAAATAACCGGCTTTTCTGCTTTTTCTAACAATTCGCTTGCTTCTTCTATGGCCTCTTGTAGGGCATTTTCATCGGTTAATTTGGGTGATGTAATTAAAGGAGAAGAAGAAGGTTCACAATATTGATTAACAAGATCAGAAGGCATCTCAATATAAACAGGTCGTTTATGATGTAAACAAGCTGCTAAAGTTTGATCAATTTGATGAACGGCTTGCCCCGCATCGGTTAAAATAACCGCAGCAACTGTAGCCTTCTCCATAATGGAATACTGTAAATTATAATCTCCTGTTGTATGATGCAATAAGAGATTATTGGGTTGATGAACTGCACTGTTTGGTGCGCCACTAATCACGACTAAGGGAACTCTTTCAGCATAAGCACCGACTACTGCATTGACTAAACTAAAACCCCCAACTCCGTAAGTAATACACACAGCCCCCATGCCATTAATTCGTCCGTAAGCATCAGCAGCGTAACCTGCATTTAGTTCATTGCAAGTACAAATTAATTCTAAGGGACTATCAACCATTACATCCATTAGACCTAAAACATAGTCTCCTGGAACACCAAAAATGTGATTTACTCCCAATAAGGATAATCGATTACACAAATACTGTCCAATAGTTGTCATAGTAAATAAATAAAAAAGTTAACAGTGTTCTTTTCCTATAAACTGTCTCTTACTTTAACTTAATATCCCTCATTAATTCCTTAGTGGGAGATAGGGGAATCATTCAATTAATCCGTTTAACTAGATGAAAGTGCCTTAATTCGTTCACTATGTCATGAAATGACCACTCCGTCACCTTAGCACAACCCTTCATCCTTAATAAGTTATATGATTTTTTTTCCTTTTTACTGCTTTACTCTATTCATCTCTATCATGAAAAGGCAGATTTCCTTATTTATTGCTAAACTTCTAGGGAAGCTAAATGACTAATAATTGTCTGCTATCTTGCGAATGACCACCAATCCTCAACAGCATCCCCCCGATGTAAATGAATCCGTCAATGGCAAGCAAAACATCTCTGATGTGCCATCTATTGCCTCTAGAAGACCTTTAAACCCAATTACACCTCAAAAACCTCCTTTTTGGCTCACAGAGCTTAATCCCGCTAATCCGTGGCTTTTAATAACTGCTATTGCCATTATGGTTTCGGGTTTATTGTTGAATTTTCCGTGGGCTGGACTCTCAGGGGGGGGAATTGCCCTCTTTTTGTCATTAAAAATCCTTCTTCCTTCCATTAAATCATGGTTTATCCGTTATTTGACCAGCGACGAACGGAAGACGTTATTGGGAACGATCGCTTTTTTGTTATCCTTAGCAGGACTGGCTTACTATTTTGGCGTTTATCAACGAATTTCTGTCTGGTTAACCCAATTTAAGTATGACGAATTTGGGTCATGGGCTGATTGGGTAGGTGCATTAGGGCAAATTATGATTGCAGTGTTGGCTGTCTATGTTGCATGGCAGCAATATGTCATTTCTAGGGATTTAACCACCCAACAAAATCGAATTACCCAACAACAAACTATTGATGCCTATTTTCAAGGGATTTCTGACTTAGCCTTAAACGGAGAGGGGATGTTAGAAGATTGGCCACAAGAACGAGCGATCGCAGAAGGTCGCACGGCTGCTATTCTTAGTAGTGTAGATGGGGCAGGAAAAGCGAAAATTTTGCGGTTTCTTTCCCAGTCACGTCTAGTTACCCCATTAAAGCGAGATTCTCACTTAGGCCGTCCTATTTTAGATGGTTATGGCAACTATGCAGAAGACAGACACTATGGCATCAGAGTGATTAATCTGGGGGTTATGTTAGCCGGAACGAATCTATCTAGACAAGATTTGCGTTGGACTGATTTAACAGAGGCTAATATGGTGAGAGCGAATTTAGGGGGATGTGATTTAGTAAAAGCTAATTTAGCCCGTACTGTTTTGTTTGAAGCTAATTTAGCAGGTTCAGACTTCAAAGGGACCCGTTTATTCTATGGTTCAGCCGAAACCGCTAGTCCTCGCAGTCGGACGTTGCCCCCCAACTACCAAACAGGAGAACACACAGGGGTTGTCATTGAGGATACAAATTTATCAGATGTACAGAATATGAATGAAGAACAGCGATATTATTGTTGTGCATGGGGAGGAGATAATACTCGTAAAACTATACCGGGGGGATGTGAGGGAATTCCGAATAAGTTGGGAAGATAGATAAAGTTAATTGTTAATAGTTAACTAAGGTTCAATTCCTAATTCCCTTAATCTGTCTTCTAATTGTCTTGCCCTTTCTTGTGCTGCTAAAATTCTTTCTTTTGGGTATATTCTTTACGTCTTTTATGGGAAACCACCTCTAATACCATTGTAGGAACTTTTTGCTCTTCCCACAATACATAAGATAAGCGCAAATCTTCATCAATAATGCGAGGAACGCCAATACTTAAAAAGCCATCGGGGACAATAGCAGGTTCATAGGGATCATAATAGATTCCCATATCAACACCAAAATACCAGTCTTGTCTATTTTATAAGATGGGGAGATTCTGATTTAAAATTCTTTCTCTACAATTAATTTAATAAGATCAGAGTCTTTAATTTAGAATTTATGTAAATTAATCAATACCCCTCATTAACACTTTTACCGTCTTTAAAGTTGGATCACTGCACCCTGTAATCATAGCCCCTTGTTGTTTCAGAAGTTGTAAATAATCGATCGCTTCTCTCGTAATCCTTTCTCCTGTTATTAACACAGGTATCCCCGGTGGATAAGGACAAATTACCTCTGCGCTAATTAATCCAATACTTTTTTCAATTTCTTGACTGATAGAGGAAGAAAACGCAGCCTCACGGGGGGAAATGGGTAAAGGAGAGGGAGAAGCAGGGGAAGCAGGGAAAGCAGGGAAAGCAGGGGAAGCAGGAGAAGACTTTAGACTGCGAAAAGCGTTGATAAGACTATTAATATCACTTTGAGTGTTGCCAATGGAAATAATAAAGGTTAAATGGCGCAATAAAGGTAATTCTGCCGTAACGTGGTATTTTTGTCGTAAAATATCGTCTGCTTCATATCCTGTTAACCCCAACCCAGAAACATCCACAGTTAATCGAGTTATATCTAAATCATAAAAGCCTAATGACGATTGAGGGCGTTCAATGGTTAAAATTCCTTGGATTTGACTTAATGCTTCCCTTGCTTGTCGAGATAACTCAATTGTCTCCCTTAATAATTCTTGTCCTTGCATCGCCATTTGTTGCCTTGCTGCATCCAAAGACGCTAATAATAGGTAACTGGGACTGGTGGTTTGCACCCATTGTAACCCCTGATTAACCCGTTGAGCTTCTACCCGATTGCCCTGAAGATGCACCATAGAAGCCTGTGTCATTGCGCCTAAAACCTTGTGTGTGGATTGTATGGTAAGATCTGCTCCGCAGGACAACGCAGACGGCGGTAATTGGTCATGAAAAGCAAAATGTCCCCCATGAGCCTCATCTACTAATAGGGGAATATTATAACGGTGGGTAATCTCTGCCATTTGTCTTAAATCTCCACAAATGCCCTGATAGGTGGGATGAAGCAAAAAAACGGCTTTTGTATTAGGATAAGCCTTTAAAGTGGCTTCTAGGGCTTCTGGGGTCACGCTGCCGACCAAATCAACCCTAGGATCGTATTCAGGCGCAAGAAAAATTGGATTAGCCCCAGAAAGAATTAATCCTGCGATCGCAGATCGATGAATGTTTCTGGGTAGAATAATAGTGTCCCCAGTGCGACAGGTGGCTAATATGGCTGCCATAATGCCACTAGAAGATCCGTTAACGAGAAACCATGTTTGTTCTGAGCCAAATGCTTGTGCAGCCAATTCTTGAGCCTCTAAAATGACCCCTTCTGGGGCAAATAGATTATCAAGTTCGGGTAATTCAGGTAAATCTGCTTTAAAAATCCCTTTTTTGCCTAATTGGGCTAAACTTTCAGGAATTCTCTGACCTCGTTTATGGCCGGGTACATAAAAAGCTGCATCAGGTTGATGGGCTAACCGATGTAAAATGGAAACAATGGGAAGTTTATTTTGAGGGTGCTGAGAAAACTGATTCATAACAGACTTTAATCCTCTATCATCTTATTAATCATGACACTAAAATCCTCAAATCAGAAAATATTAGTTGTAGATGATGATCCAGCCATTCGACAACTAATCTCTCGGTTCTTTAGTTATAATAACTATCAAATTGAAACCGCAGAAGACGCTAAAACGGCTCGTTCTTTGATGCCTCGTTTTAACCCAGATTTAGTGATTTTAGATGTCAACCTTCCCGATGATAGTGGGTTCAATCTCTGTAGAGAAATGCGTCAGCAGGGAACATTAGTGCTGATGCTAACTTGTTTAAGTGATACCAATTATATCTTAGAAGGGTTTGAGCGAGGGGCAGATGATTATATTACCAAACCGTTTGATATTAAAATTTTGAAAGCTAAAATTGGCGCACTCTTCAATCGTCATCATGGGATGAAATATCATGGGAGAGTACAACTGAAAAAGTTAACGTTTGATCAATTAGTTATTGATAGCGATCGCTGTGAAGTAACCCTCAATAATCAACCCATTGCTTTGACAAATTTAGAATTTGATTTACTCTATTTCTTAGCAACTAACCCTAATCGTGTTTGGGAGCGTTCACAGTTACTTGAAGCAGTATGGGGACCCGATGATCCTCAAAAAATAGAGCGAAAAGTTGATGTTCACATTGGTCAAATTCGCAGAAAAATTGGTGATTTTGAAGGAGAATTGATCAAAACAATTCGAGGAAAAGGCTATCTTTTTGAATTTAGTGAAACCCTGCAAGAAGTTTAAGCTGTAAGTGATCCCTATCATTTTTTCCTCGATAATATCTCACTGACAAATTATCTGAAAATAAGGATGGTGGAAGTGTAGCGTATCTTAGCCTCATTGGGGTTAATTAATTATGCGACTCTTTACCATACTTACTTTAATCATAGTCTTAACTTTTCTTAATCTAGGCGATACCTTATTACCGTCTTCGGTTGGTCGTTTCAGCAAAAAAACTCGTGATTTTCTCAATAAATTAACATTAGAGATGACCTTACCTGAAAAAACATCCCCTTCACCTACATCTGAAGAGATTCCAGCCGAATCTAAGAAAAGTTTAACAGATGAATATTTTGATCGAGCGTTAGAAGAAGCAGAAAAGCAAGCTAACGCAGTGGAAGATCCCGACAAGGAAGAATAATATCTTCCATAACCATAGCAGAAAAAACATAGTTTAAGGCAGAGATGAACGTCAAAACCATGGGTTTTGCAAGGATTTTCATCCTGCTTTTTCCTGTTTATTATAAAATAGTAAAATCGGATTCCTTAATCAACAGATAAAACATGGATATTAGTGCTGCTTTACCTACTTTCGTTGTCACCCTTAGAGAAGGCTTTGAAGCAGCCTTAGTGGTGGGAATTGTGTTAGCCTGTTTGCAAAAAGCACAACAATCTTCTCTGAATCGATGGGTTTATCGAGGAATCGGTGCAGGGTTGGTTGCTAGTATAATGCTAGGCATTGCTTTAGGGACTTTACTACAAGGAATTAATACGTCTGAAACGATTTATCAACCCGTCATTAAGGAAATTTTAGTGACCGTTTTTGGTGCAATTGCGGTGGGTTTGTTAAGCTGGATGCTAGTTTGGATGACACAACAGGCCAAACAAGTGAAGTTTGACGTAGAAAACCAGATAAATGAAGCATTAACCGACGAAAAAGCAGCCGGGAGAGGAATTTTTCTCTTGGTATTCATTGCAGTGGTACGAGAAGGCTTTGAAACAGTCTTATTTATTCTCGCAAAATTTCAAGAGACTTGGTTAAGTCCAACATTTGGTGCGATCGCTGGTTTACTCGCTGCGACAATATTGGGTGTTTTATTGTTTAAAGTCGGTGTTAGAATTAATATTCGCCTCTTTTTTAAGATCATGGGCATTTTTCTCCTTTTAATTGTCGGAGGGTTAGTGATCAGTGTTCTGAAACACGCAGATGCTTCGCTTTTACAACTTTCTTACTTAAATGATCGCTTTAGTAGTGTATGCGTACGAGGTGCAGAAAATTGTATCTTAGGGGGCAAATTCTGGGATTTCTCCCAAAGTTTACCCGATAAACAATTCCCCGGTATTCTCTTAAAAGCCTTATTGGGTTATCGCAGTGTCATTTATTGGGGACAAGCGATCGCCTATACGCTCTTTATGATGACTGTTGGGGGAATCTATTGGCAAAGTTTATCAGAGTCATCTTCTGGCAATAAATCACAAAAATTAAAGACTGAAACGTAAAAAATGCAAATTATCTATTCAGAGACCTTTTTAACCCACGATACGGGTAGTTTTCACCCTGAATGTCCTGCTCGCTTAACCGCTATTGTTGAAGCCTTAAAAGCGACACCGTGGCAAGATCAGCTAGAATGGCGATCGCCGACTTCTCTACAACAAAGAGATCCCCTACCTTATATTCAAGAATGCCATCATCAAAAGTATATTGATCTGGTTCGTCAAATGTCTTCTAGTGGAGGGGGAAGACTGGATGCAGATACGCCGATTTCTCCTAATAGTTATAATGTGGCTTTATTGGCGGTAAATGGGTGGTTAGATGGAGTAGATCAGGTATTGAGTCAAAATAAACCTGTTTTTATCCTCTGTCGTCCCCCCGGACACCATGCAACCTATACTCATGGGATGGGGTTTTGTTTGTTTTCCAATGGTGCGATCGCTGCTGAATATGGGTTAAAACAGCCTAATGTGGAGAAAATCGCCATTTTGGACTGGGATGTACATCATGGTAATGGAACAGAGGATATTATACAGAATAACCCTAATATTCTCTACTGTTCCCTGCATCAATCTCCTTGTTACCCCGGTACGGGACAAAGTAGCGATCGGGGAAAGTATAATAATGTGATAAATTTTCCTTTACCTTCAGGAAGTAATATTAAAGATTATAAACCGCTATTTGAAAGGGAAATTGTCCCTCGGTTTCGAGAATTTGAACCCGATATTATTTTAGTTAGTGCGGGATATGATGCCAATAAGGCGGATCAATTGGCAAGTATGGCGTTAAACCCTGAAGATTATGGTCTTTTTACTGATTATCTTTTAGGAATTACGTCTAAGATTGTTTTTGGGTTGGAAGGGGGCTATGATTTAGAAGCGTTATCTCAGTCTGTGGTAATTACGGTTGAACGATGTTTGAGTAAATGAATTGATCTGAATTTTCATATTTGTGATTTAACTTAGATGAAAAAAACCTATTTATTCTTAGCAAAAGATTGTAGGGTGGGCAAATTAGAAAAGTCAACTAATTAACGAAATGATCAAAAATTATTGCCCACCATTTCCCCATCAAAGTGTTGAGATTTCTATTTTGGTGGGCAAGCTGTCCATGTTATTCTGTTTAGTATTAATTAACTGTGCTTGCCCACCCTACTATTCTTTACAATCTTGGTTAATCCCACTTAAATTGCCGATAATTTCAATTTTAGAATGCACAAACCTCTTGAGGTTGATATAATAACAGTATTTTAATAGATGCAAAGACCTTGACAATTAAACAAACATCAACTAGGGAAAAAGTATGATTACAGAAACAATGGTTAAACCTTCTTATTGGATTGAAAAAGGGATTCAGATTCAGTCCATTAAAAATCTTTACCTGTTTAAATTTGACGAGAATCTACAAAACCGTTTAGATAATTTAAACAAAAAAAAGAAAGCAGAAACCCTTCCACCTGAAGAAGCAGCAGAATTAGCTGGGATCTTGGAACTTAATCAAATTTTCACGTTACTTAATGCTAAAATTATCGTTCAGTCTAATGCTGAATAAAATAATTCGTCAGAGGAAGCAAGTGCGGCTTTATTTAAGATTGACCATATTATTGTTACTTGTTTTATTAAACCTATTAATGTGCAGGGCTATACTATTATAACTTTTTGTAAAAATGGGCAATGTCTTTAACTTTTTTAATGGGTACAGGAACGCCCCATGTATTATAATTAGTATTAGGAATTTTCTTTTCTTTTAAGGTAGAACGTAATTCCCATACTAAACGACGGAATTTACAGGGTTCAATCACGAGAATTTCTAGACTAGGAAGTAAGAAAATCCAGTAGTCAGCTTGAGAACTCCATCCCCATCCCGCTATGTTTTTTGTATCCACTGAAATGGTTTCAAAAAAAAGATTACCCGTTCTCGCTGAAGCCACATCAAACTTGTATTCAACAGTAATAATGGTTTCATCGGGCAACATTAATAGTCTATCAATGCCTATTTTTTGATATTTTTCATCAGAAGAAACATCCACAATTTTGTAAATTGATTGTAGCCATTCATCGAGAATGGCTTCTCCTTTTTGACCAATAATTTGCTGGTGATGAAAATCATAAGTTTTCTTGTTGTTGTTTTGTTCCATAAAGCAAAAACCTATGATAGATTAAAAATACTAACGATACGCTGACGAATCCATTCGACAGGATTATTTAATTCTTCCTCTAATAATCCCATTTCTTTGAGTTTCTCATTATAACTTTGTAAAACAGCTTGACGGTTTGCTAATTCATTAGCCACATCTTCTGCTAAATGAGGATATTGATTCAATAAGTGATGGAAACACTCTTTCCCAATCATAAATAAAAAAGTATCTGTTGCGGCTCTCATAGTGGTAGGATAGGATATATCTAACATCAAGGGAAGTTCTCCAAAATAATCTCCTGATTCAAAGGTTAATAACCGATTACTAATCTTCTGATTTTCAAAAATAGCATCAATTTGTCCTGATAAGACAATGTTAAAACTATGACCTTCTTCTCCCTGATGGACAAAAATTTCATCACGAGATAGATGACGACGTTGACCCATTTCTATTAGGTTTCGTAATTGTAGATCATTTAGTGCGTGAAAACAGCCGACTTGTTTTAAATAATCTTTTAGGGTAGGGTTCGTTTCAGATTTTATAATGGATGTGGCTTCATCTTGCTTACCATGAATTAAAGTAGCTAATTCATCAGGATTTTTTAACCAAAGATCACGCTGAGGAAACGGAATTTTAATACCTCGTTGTCGGAAATTGTATTCAATAATAAAATTGAGAGAACTAATAATAAATTTTCTTCTGTCAATTCTATCTACCCAAACCCATAATTCAAACTGAAGCGCATTTTCACCGAATCCTTGAAAAATAACTTTAGGAGAAGGTTTTTTTAACACTTCTTTCTCCATTGATGCTGATTCTAACAAAAACTCTGTCACTAATAAAGGGTCACTACTATAGTCCACATCCACAGGAATTTCAATGCGGCCTTGACAGCTTTCATAGTTCCAATTTTCAATAGGATTACTCGTTAAATCCGTATTAGGAACAACTAACTCCGAACCTTTTAAAGTCCGAATAACTGTAGAACGAATCGATATTTCTTTGATATATCCTAAGTCTCCCTTAAATTCAATTAAATCACCGACTTTTAGTTTACTTTCTCCCAATAAGGTTAAACCACTGACTAAATTTCTGGTTAATTCTTGTAGTCCAAATCCAATCCCAATACCTAAACCGCCGATAATAACGGCTAAAGAGGTAAAATCTAAGCCCATTGACTGTAAAACCACAATATAGCCCAGTGTTCCCAGTCCTAAGCTAGTGAGTGTCCCAATAACTTCCCGATTTCCTTCGCTTACTTTTAACGGTATCAGTAAATAATATTTCAAAAATCGCTTAATTCCCCTAGCGATTAAAGTTACTAATACAAGTAAGATAATAACTTGTATTACCCACAACAAAGAGATACTTTCTGAGCCTAGCTTAAAAAGCGGTCGATTGAGGGAATTTTGCAGCCAGTTTTGCCAAGATAAAGCAGTTAAAAACATATAAATAGGAATTTAGGTATTTTAAAACGAGAGAGAGAATAGAATGTGGATAGCTATAGCTGTACAAAATAAGGTGTTTGACATTAAAGATCCTTGAAAGCCAGTCAGGGTAAGATGTTTGAATGCGTGACTTTTGCATAAGTGACGCTTTGCATAGCACCATAACACCTGTCTCCTGTCTCAAAGTGTTTAGCTTTCCTTTTGATAATTACCCTAACGTGAATTATAATTGTTTTAACCTCTAGTTGCTCTGTTTGATTGTTTTATCCATGTTTTACTCAATATACCTCAATAATGGACTCTGTTAATTACAACGAACTTGGACAGCAAATCCTTCGTATTGTTCAGCGTTTCCCAGATAGTCAGCAAGTGCTGTTAGAAACCGCCCGTTTTTTAGCAGTAACTTTTGAGGTGGATACCTGTATCCTAATAGTAAATGCACGGATAAATGGGGTTATTTGGTCATCTCAATGGGTCAATGATATAGAAAAAAAGATAAAATCAAAATTAATGGCAGAAAAATGGTTTAATGATCTAAAAAATACTCAAGAACCCCAGATTATTGTTCCTTCTTCTTCTTTATTGCCAGACTTTCCTCTTCACACAGGACTGGCTATGACAACCCGATTTCGCAGTGATCCCAATGGTATGATCTTCTTAGGAAGTCAAACTGCTCGTCATTGGTCATCTGAAGAGATTAATGGGATTCATCGCTTGACAGATTGCCTTGCCCTTACCTATCATCTCACCCAAGATGAAAATGAGATAACACCTTCCTCCACAGAATTAGATAGAGAAACCGAAGAAAGAGTTCGTCGTCTGTTTCCCAATCAAGGAAGTCCCATTGTTAAGCAACTTTATGAATTAATGCGCCAACAATTGGCTCAACAGCGACAATTAAACGAATTTAAGGATAATATTATCACAGCGATTAGCGATAAAGCTCGCAACCCTCTTGCTAGTATGCAGATGGCGATTACTCTCCTTAAAGCAGATAATCTTCCCAGTGAGCAAAAACATCGATATGTGGGCATTTTAGAGGATGAATGGCAACAATTAAATGTTTTAATTAATAATATTGTCATTCTCAAACAACTAGAAACTAATGAACTACAAGTCAGTCGCCAACCCTTGTCAATTATGCCCTTAATCGAACAAATTGCTGTGCCATTGCGGGAAAAATGGGCAAAAGATCGGCGAAAATTTCCTATTTTATCCCTAAATCCGTTGCAAATTCCTCAAACCTTTTATAGTGATCCCAGACACTTACGAACCATTCTTGTAGAATTATTAACCAATGGGGGAATTTATGCCGATCCTGATACCACGGTTAAAGTTACTATTAATAGTAATCATTCAGAAGCGGGAGAAACCTTAATGATTCAAATTGAAAATCAAGGAAGTCAAATCGAAGCAGATGAGATAGAGAAAGTTTTTGATCTCTTTTATCGCGGAAGAGATGCCCTTGATCGTTCAATTCCGGGAACAGGAATTGGGTTAGCCTTAGTAAAAGGATTAGTAGAATTATTAGAAGGAGACATACAATTGGTGAGTCAACCGCAAGAGGAAAATGACAGCGCAAGTACGACTGTTACTCTAACCTTTCCCTCGTTACCACCAACTGCAAGAGAATAATAAATTATGGGACAAAATCCATCTGTAACAGCCCTTTCTCAACCATTTCAATGGCAGCAAACTGTTTATTCTCCTTGGCGACGACAATGGCAAATTATGACGATAATGGTGAGATTTGTGCTGATGTTAGGGTTAGATAAACTCACAAGAAATCAGACAAATCAACAGCGTCATTATCGAGCAAAATGGTTAGTCAGACAATTATTAATCTTGGGTCCAACTTTTATTAAAATTGGTCAATCCTTATCCACTCGTGCTGATTTAATCCCCTTAGAATATGTGCAAGAATTAAGCCAATTACAGGATAATGTTCCCCCTTTTGATAGTAATGAATCTTTGGCGACGATTGAAACAGAGTTAGGGAAACCAACGGCTGCTTTATTTAAAAAGATTGAGTTAGATCCCCTTGCCTCCGCTAGTTTAGGACAGGTACATCGTGCTATCTTACAAACAGGGGAAAAGGTTGTGGTTAAAGTACAAAGGCCGGGGCTAGAACCCTTATTTAACCTAGATTTTGAAGTCTTACATCGCCTCGTTAATTTTGGAAATCGTTGGTTACCGGGGTTTAAAAAATATAAATTAGAAGGGATTTATCAAGAGTTTTTTGAATTATTATTTAACGAAATTGATTATATTCATGAAGGGGAAAATGCAGAGCGATTTCGACAAAATTTTAAAAATTATTCTCAAATTAAAGTTCCCAGAATTTATTGGAAATATACCACAAAAAAAGTTTTGACCTTAGAATATTTACCCGGAATAAAAGTAGATGATCGTCAAACCTTAGAAGCAAGAGGGGTTAATTTAGATCGAGTCATTCAATTAGGAATCTGTTCTTATTTAAAGCAACTTTTACAGGATGGTTTCTTTCAATCTGATCCCCACCCGGGTAATATGGCAGTTACGCTAAAAGGAGAATTAATCTTTTATGATTTTGGTACAATGGCAGAATTAAAAACAATGGCCAAAGATCAGATGATTACAACCTTTTTTGCGGTGCTCAAAAAAGATACGAATAAAATAGTAGAAACCCTTGTTTATATGGGATTACTAGAACCCGTTTCTGATATGACTCCTGTGAAGCGAATTGTTTCTTTTTTATTAGAAAACTTTCGAGATAAACCCGTTGATGTCAAAGCATTTGAGCAAATGAGTGATGAAGTTTATTCGATGTTTCAACAACAACCCTTCCGTTTACCCCCTCAAATGACCTTTGTTTTAAAATCTTTAACGACCCTTGATGGTATTGCTAGAGCCTTAGATCCTCAGTATAACTTATTAGCAGCCAGTCAGCCATTTGTCAGAAGTTTAGCTACATCTGGCGCAAAACAAGGATTAGTAAAAACCCTGACTCAACAAACCCGAAAATTCCTTAAAGAACAGTTTAACAAACGCAATTCCTCTGAACCTCTTATTCGAGAAATTACCGAAAAAATAGAACGAGGAGACTTAGAATTTTATATTCGTTCTCGTCAACAGGAAAAAATATTAAAACGTATCTATTTAAGCCTGAAAAGCTTAATTTACCTAGGATTAATGGCAGTTAGTCTAGGGGCTGCCTTGATGCTTCTGTCCAGTAACTATGGTAAGATAATGTTGCTTAGTTTTAGTTTATCAGGATTATTTGCTCTCTTTTTTCTACAAAGTTTGATCAAATTACTCTTACAAGAACGAATCGATAAATTTACAGAAAAATAATAGTTTTATCCCTGATTTAAAAAGGAAATTTAGCTATGAGACATCCAATTCCTAAACTTCCTCAATATCGCATTCTTGGACAAATTGGAGAAGGTCAATTTGGTCAGGTTTATTGTGGAATTAATCGTGAAACTGGGGAATTTGCAGCAATTAAGCGTCTTGATCGCAAAGCTTTCCCAACCAACCAATTTATCCGCGAATTAGCTTTTTTATTGAATCTGTGCCATCCAAATATTGTTTCCTGTAGCGGAATGAAGTACCAAAAAGATGGACGCTATTTGATCACCGACTATTGTGAAGGGGGAACATTAAGGGATTTAATGGAATTAGGGGGAAATTTACATCTATCCTATCGAATTAAACTGATTATTGATGTTTTAAAAGGATTAGATTATGCCCATAGTCAAAAAGTCATTCATTGCGACTTAAAACCCGAAAATATCCTATTAACCCCAGAATCAACAGGATGGCGGGCAAAAATCACTGATTTTGGCATTGCAAGGTTACAAGAACTAAACAATACAAATGTGGGACGAGGCTACACGGGATCACCCGCTTACATGGCCCCTGAACGTTTTTACGGCAAATTTTCTATTCAATCGGATATTTATGCCATAGGGATTATTTTATACGAGTTTCTAGTAGGAAAACGTCCTTTTTCTGGTCTTCCGGGGGAATTAATGGTGGCTCATCTCAATCAACGGATAGCAATGCCCGATTATATCCCTAATCAGTTACAATTGATTATCCTAAAAGCGATCGAAAAATTACCTCAAAGGCGATATTCTAAGGCAGAAACCATGTTAAATGAGCTTCAAGTCCTGCTCAAATCCATAGATACCTCCCTTAGCTTACCCTATCGTTATCAATCGCCTCAATCCTATTCTTCCTCCCAGTTTCAACTACTCCGTCAAACGTCTTTAACCTCCCCTATCTTTCATTTAACTGTACAAGATTCCTATCTTGTCTTAGGGTCAACCCATCAGTTATGGTGTCAAAAATATCCCGATCCTCAATTGCAAGGTTGTCCCTCATTAGTCGGAAAGTTAAACTTTAAAGAAAAGATTTCCTTCATTAAAATCCGTCCTCAAGGGTGCTATGTCTTAGCAAAAGACGAAAAAAACCATACACTCTATCAAATTCCCCTTAATTCTCTTGAAGAACACCCAGTTACTAAAGATTTTGCTATTCATTCATGGGAAGCTCAAAAGTTAACCCTTAACATAGATCCTCAAGGTAAATGGTTAGTGATGGTCTATCGTCCAAGGGTAGATAAAGCCTCTACAGCCCTTCAAGTCTTAAAAATTCCTACATTTGAATTAGTTAAAGAACCTCAGTGGTTTTCTTACCCTGTACATCTCATTATCTTAGATAATCATCATGGATTAGCCTTTACGCTTTATCAAAAAGGAAACGAACATCAAACCCGTCTAACACTTTTTAACCGCAAAGGATGGCTAATTAAAGGGGTCACTCTACCGTTTGGATTGTATCAGATTACCCCTAATCAGACATTAGCCAATTGCTTATTAGCGATCGCCCTAGAACATCCCTTTGTGGCGATTTTAATTGAGCTTAAACCGTGGAAAATAACAAAAATCCCCCTAGATATTGAAATTGCTTTCATTGTTGCCCACCCTCAAGGCTTTTGTGTCGCAGATAGCCAAGGTACGATTATTATCTTAGATGATCTAGGAAGTCGCTTAGGGGAATGTCATCTCAAGATTGAAGGAAAGGTGACAGCGATCGCCCTTGCTAATCCAACCCAACTATTAGTGACCACATGGAATCAACAACAGGGATCTTTGTACCATTTGGATTTCAAAGACATCATGAATCGTGACATAGACGATCATTAGTTGCTCACTGTGAACTTATGATAATATTAGATTAAGATTTGTAACAAATTAGTCAAAGGTTATCATAATCATGGAAATTCCAGACAGCATTAAAGCGTGGTCACAATTTGGCCATCCTATCCTCATGTGGGCTTTATTTGCATTAACCCTTTATGCTATGTATTTAGGGATTCAATGGCGACGAACTCGCACCGCAGATAAAGAAACTAAAAAAGAATTAGTGTCCAAAGATTTTAAAACCCGTCATTATCAAATGGGTTCATTGTTATTATCCTTTATGGTCTTAGGATCAATTGGTGGTATGGCAGTTACTTATATTAATAACGGAAAATTATTTTTCGGTCCCCATTTATTAGTTGGGTTAGGAATGACAGGATTAATTGCTGTATCTGCTTCCCTATCCCCCTTAATGCAGAAAGGTAATGAAATTGCTCGTTATACTCATATTACTTTGAATATCGCTCTTGTTGGACTCTTTGGTTGGCAAGCTTTATCAGGAATGCAAATTGTCCAGAAAATTTTAGATAGAATGTTTTAGTGACAAGGGATGAGGTTTTTATCTTTAAACACTCATAACCTAGAACTTAATACCCCATTTTTTCCCATCATCTAGCAATCTTTGAAACAAACATCAGGGATTGCTTTTTAATTTTTAATTGTGCGTAACATCATAGTAGAGAAAATTCCCGAATCTCCCCTACAGATAATATATTTATGTAACTCGTAATATTAGTCTAAGATTTTTACTCATTCTAAAAAAAGCTTATATAATTTGAGTCAAAAGATAGCTCGCTATTTGTTAGAAAATTCTGACAAACGGCTGACTTTTTTTCTGTTTCTTCGTCAAATTCGTTTAATCATCCTCATCATACCATTATGACTTACTATAATCCTGAACAAGCTGCTCAATTAAAAGATATTGGTCAATATCTTCGACAACAGCGCATTTATCACAAGTTTACCCTAGAAGACATCACCGAACAGACCTTTATTCGTCTAAGCGTTTTGCAAGCGTTAGAAGAAGGAGATATCGCACGATTACCCGAAAAGGTATATGTGCAAGGGTTTATCCGTCGCTACGCTGACTTATTAGGCTTGGATAGCCAAGAATTGGTCAAAACCCTGAGTGAAATTCCCAATGAATTACCAATGGCCGTGGCTAGTGAGTCCTCCCAAGCTAAAGCACAAGCTATTGCGACTTTAGCGTCTCAAACTTCCTCTAAAAGCAACACCCAAACCCTTGATCCACCCCAATCTCAGCGAACCCCTTCCTCTGGATCTAAACCTTCTTCCTCAAAGAAAGGAAACCCCCTACCGCTTTTACTCGGACTTGCGATCGTAGCGGGATTAGGCGGTTACTGGTTTATGTTTGCCTCAGAACCGTCATCTAACCCCACTGTAGAACAAGAAGCTCCGAAAGTTACCGAGAAAGTGGAATCTTCCCCTAAACCCGTTGCTGAAAAAGCCAAACCCTCTCCTGAAGCCAAAAAAGAACCTTCTACAGTCGCTCAGACCGTTAAACCCTCCCCAACTCCCTCTGTTTCTCCCATTCCCTCTCCTGTGGTTTCCTCTGATGTTTCCCTCGCTTTAGATGTGACGATTACTTCTGATTCTTGGCTTAAAGTAGTAACAGATGGTCAAACCGCCTATGAAGGAATTCTCAAGAAAGGAGAAGAAAAAAAATGGGAAGCTGACAACGCTATTGAAATTAGAGCCGGTAATGCAGGTGGCGTTCAAATTGGACTCAATGGTGCATCTCCCGAACCCCTTGGCGAATTAGGCAAAATTAAGGAAGCCACCTTTAAAGCAGAAACCTTAGAATAAAGGACTAGCAACCAGCAATTGTCAATTATCCATTTGCTCACCCCTATCTCCTTGTCTCTCTTTTCTGAACTCAGGTTATAATTAAGCCAGTAACTATTTGCACTCATCACACACTACGGACTTTGCTCATGCCCCTTGCGGTTAACCCCATTGTTTATACCAGTTTTCCCAAAGTTGGCTTTCAGTCTCTGGCTAGTCCTTCAGTCCCCATCGAAGTCCAACAAACCTTTTTAGAGCAAATTGTTTATCAACAATGGGATACCTATAACCCCCCTCCATCGGGTTATCGGGCTGTTTATCTGTATCAGGTAACCGCCGAACAATGCCTCTTTGGTTGGCTTTATAATGACGGTGATGATGACTTAGGCCGTTCCAATATTCCCTATTTTGTCGCATATCATTTCCCTAGTCGTCTTAGTAGTCGTTCCTTAGAACAAATTCTTAATTTTCTCGAACTTGGCCCTCCGATTGTCTTTGATCGCCAGACTCCTCCTAAACAACTAGAAAATATCGTCATTGCTGATTCTGGAAACTATGAACCAGCGCGTCGAGGATTGACCATTGAATCAGACACTCGCCAAAAAATTCATCGAGATTTACAGCAAAAGCGGGTCATTCGCCTCTTTATTGGCTTAAAAATGCCAGAGACGACTACCCTGTTGAATGCTCCCCTTGAGCAAAAAATGCCAGAGATTCCTCAACTTGAGCCAAGCAATCAGGTTCAGCCGGCAGCTTTGTTGTCACATGAAAGTCCATCTTCTCTGGAAAATATATCTTCGTCTCATAAACAATCGTCTTCTCTAGAAGATGTTTTAACAGAGTTTGTCAAGAAACCGATTGGAATTCAGGGAGTCGTTTTGATTTCTAGTGAAGGTCAACTTATTCTCCCTCCTGTGGGGATGGATGAAGACATGGCTATGTTAACGGGAGGAAGAATGTTATATTTAGCGCAAAGTACCCAAGATGAATTAAATTGGCAAAATGTTGACAATATTTCTATCAGAGGACAGGAAGGGCATCTCGTCTTAAGTCGCTGTGATAATGATACTTTCTTATTGGTAAAAACGGGAAAAGCATTGACTGGGTTATTAGAAGCAGAAATTAATCGCTTTATCAAACAACTACAACCCATGTTAAATTCTCTAGCGGGATTTAGCGAATACGAATTAGAAGAAACAAATGGTCATGTAGAGTCAGATATTTCTCCCAATCCTCCTCCCTTACCGAAGTTAGAAACACCAGAAAAAGAGATTGTTTATGAAGAATATGAGTATGAATATGAATACGAAGAAGATGACGAAATTAGTTATCGAGGCCGTCGTTTAAATTAGAATAATTATAACAATGCTTTGAGGATAAGCAAATGCTGTATGAGCAAGATTTTAACTTATGGTTAGAAAGTACCCTAAGTTGCCTTAGAGAAAGAAAGTTATCACAAATTGACTATGATCATTTAATTGAGGAGTTAGAAAGCCAGGGTAAACGCATCTTAAGTTGTCCTAAAATATGATATGGTGAAGGGCTAACTAATTTTCTCACCTAGCTAGTTAATCGAAATTGATGTCTAAAGGCTTCCAAAAACCTGTAAAAACCCCAGAAAAAAAGAATTCTTTGACCCAAAAACTTGACTTTTTACAAGAGAGTTT
>JBFRWB010000149.1:0-4607 GCA_051439375.1 Microcystaceae cyanobacterium | reverse complement strand
AAGAATTACGGGCTGCGGAAGACCCTGAATTTGAAACGTTCTATACCAAGAACATTTTATTAAACGAAGGTCTGCGTGCTTGGATGGCACCCCAAGACCAACCCCATCAAAAATTTGTATTCCCTGAAGAAGTCTTACCTCGTGGTAATGCCCTCTAAGGAAATGAGGAATTGTTAATACTTATTCCAGTTATTATTGAATATCTGCCCTAGAAACTCACTTTCTGGGGTTTTTTTAATGAATAAATAGAAAAATTGGTCATTGATAATTGAGAATGAACTAAGGTTTACTGATAAAAGTGTCTTAACTAACTCTTGTCTTGCGATAGGTAACTCTGAACTTATAATGACTCATCCTCAAGGTACAGAAGAACGTCCCCTTAGAAACAGTCCTAAGAAAATGATTGGCCAGAAAATTCTCAAAATTAGCGGTGTCTTGCTGCTTATTTTTTTAGTCTCTTGGCTCATTAATTATTATGGTGTTTCTAATCTCAAAAATAACCTTGAACAATTAGGTATTTGGTTACCAGTGGGAATTTTTGCCCTCAGATTTACCAGTGTGGTTATACCTGCGTTACCGGGGACAGCTTACTCTGTCTTAGCAGGTGGGTTATTAGGGTTTACACAAGGGTTATGGGTAATTTGTTTGGCTGACTTGGCTTCTTGTTCATTGAGCTTTTTTCTATCACGTCGTCATGGAAGGGGATTAATCCGCCATTTAGTGGGTCAAGGCTTTATGGATCGCATTAATACTTTAAGTCAGCGTCATTTAGAGCGTAATTTCTTTTTACTAACAGGTTGCTTGATGACAGGCTTTTTTGATTTTGTCTGTTACACAATGGGGTTAACTAAAATTACCGTAAGTAAATTTGCACCTGCACTAATTATTAGTATTGCGCTTTCTAATCCGCCAATTGTGGCACTGGGGGCTGGTTTATTAGAAGGTGGTAAGTTATTGCTTGGTTTTGCTATCTTAGGTATATTTTTCCTCGCTATTATTACAGGAATCGTTAAGCGAAATCATTGATAAATGAACCTAATCAAAATATAGAATGTAGAAGTACCTCGATCTGAGTTTAAAACAATGTTTCAGGTTAGCGATCGCTTAAAAAACGGACGATACTTACTGTTCACTGCTATAAACCCCTTCAATTTCTTCATCGGTTAAATCATATAATGCTCTTAATTTATCTAGTTTATCTTCATCTGCATCCCAAAAACCTCGACCGTGAGCTTCTAACATTCGTCCAACAATATTACGAAACGCTTCAGGGTTTGCTTGACGTAATTTATCCGCCATTTCTTTATCTAACGCATAGGTTTCTACACTTTGATCATACACCCAATTATCCGTAAAATTAGCCGTTCCTCCCCATCCAATTAAAGCAGTCATCCGTTGAGAAATTTCATACGCACCACCTGAACCTTGTTCGGCCATTGCTTTTGCCCATTTTGGGTTTAATAATTTGCTACGATATTCTAAGCGTAAAACCTCTTCTAATTTACGGGGAGTGGTATCTTGAGAAAAGCTTTCTACAAAACTAGCCGTTACTTTTTTCCCGCTTTGTTTTTCGGCTGCTAATTTTAAGCCTCCTGTATTGCCATAATATTCTTGAATGTCGGTTAAACCATATTCTACTGAGTCAATTTCTTGTACAATTCTCTCACTGGTTTGTAACAATTGTTGTAAAATTTCAGGTCTTGCTTGACCTTTATCTTTCCGTCCATAACTAAACGAGTTTCTTTTCTCCCAAGTGTTAGCTAATTCGTCCCCATTTTCCCAATTTCCATCTACAACTTGATCGTTTACCAGTGAACCAAAATCACCCGATGGATTAGAGAATAAACGGGCTGAAGCATTAGTAACTCCCTGCTTTTCTAAGGCTAAATAATGCTTACGAATGAAGTTATCTTCTTCAGATTCATCTGCTTGTGCAGCCCGTAGGAATAAATCATCCAGCAACTCAATGATATTAATAAAAGTATCTCGAAAAATTCCTGACAAATTCGCTAAGACATCAATTCTCGGATGTCCAACTTCATTTAAAGGCTTTAATTCATAACGAACAATTCTTCCTGTTCCTTCTTTTATCGCTTCTGCTCCTACTAACTCTAATAGAATACCTAATGATTCACCCTTAGTTTTAATAACATCTAACCCCCATAATAAAACCGCAATGGTTTCAGGGTATTGTCCTTTTTCTTCTAAACTCTGTTGAATTAATTTTTTGCCAATTTCTCGACCTCTTGCATAAGCAGCAGGGGACGGCATACGATAAGGATCTAAAGCGTGTATATTTTGTCCAGTCGGTAAAACACCGCTACCATCTCTTAATAAGTCTCCTCCGGGTGCAGGTGGAATATATTCTCCATTTAACCCTCTTAATAAGTTATCTAATTCTTGAGTATTTTGTGTTAATAACTCTCGAATATTAATCGCTTCTTTTATCACGTCTGAGCGTCCATTAGCAGAGTCTATAACATATTGTAAGCTTTCATCTTGGGTAACAATCGCTTTGCGTTCTTTATCGCTTAATTTATCCTCAAAATAGGCTTCTAGATAAGAATTTAAGCCTTCTTCTGTGGGACTTTCACCTAATGTGTGCAAACCAGAAGAAAAGAGTCTTTGTTCAACAATTTGTAAATAGTTATAAACTTCAAAAAAATAGTTTAAAATTACTTGTTTACTAAATAACTTAGCATTCTCTAAAGTAAAGTCAATTCCCTGCTTTTCTCCTTCTATGAACCTACAATCTTTTTCTAATCCTGTATCAATAATCTTTTGACAAATCACATCTCTCAGGGCATAATTCTTATCAGGATCTTCTCGAAACTCTGTAATTAAATCTCGCAATGTCATTAATTCTTTATATAACCCTGCTCGGCCATAGGGGGGAACATTATGGGAAATTAACACACCGTAACCCCGTCGTTTTGCTAACATCGATTCTGATGGGTTATTGGCTGCATAAAGGTATAAATTTGGTAAATTTCCTAACAAAATATCCGACCAAGAATAACCTGTATTTCCCAACGGAGATCCCGGTAACCATTCTACTGTTCCGTGCATCCCAAAATGGACAATTGCATCTGCTTCAAACTCATGTTGTAACCATTGATAAAAAGCAGTATATTGAGGATGGGGGGTTAAATCTTTCTCAAACATTAACCGCATGGGATCTCCTGCAATTCCCAAAGGGGGTTGTACCCCTATCCAAACATTTCCTAATGTGATTCCCCCAACCAAGAAATCTTCTTCATAGGTTTTAATTCCTGTCTCGGTTAAATTATTCCATTGCTTTTCAACCTTAGAAGTTAACAAATAACCTAACCAATTTTCCAAGGTTTTAACATTGACTGCATTTTCTTTTGCAACAGAAATATTTTCATCTGCTTCTTTAACTTTCTTAATTAATGCTTCTCCATCTTCTGGTAACTCACCTATCTGATAGCCTTGTTCTTTCATTGCAGTTAAAACTTTAATCAAACTACGGGGAACATTTAATAATGCAGCAGTCCCAGTTGCACCATAACCGGGAGGAAACCCATATAAAATGATAGCAACTTTACGATTTGAAGGCTCTTTTTTATGTAGTTTAACCCAGTTTTTAATCCGTCCGGTTAACCGTTTAACTCGTTCAGGAATTAAATATATATCTTCTCCGACTAATCCCCCTAATGGTATGGTATCAATTGCACCATCTAATTCAGGTAAGGCGTATAAAACAACGCTTTGCAATCCTCCAATTCCTTGTCTTGTCCATGAATAAATATCTTGAATTAATAAAGGTGCAGCAATAAGATAAGGGATATTTTTGGCGGTTAAAATACGTTTAGCGACTTCAACTTGCCTTCCTGCTTCCATGGAACCTGCGGGGCCTCCGACTAAGGGAAACCCAATAGTAGAAACAATTAAATCAACTTCTATGGCCTCTTTTGATAAGGAAGGGGTTTCAATCTTTCCTAATTGACGTTGATGGGTTTCATAAGCAGTGGTTAACCAGTCTCTAACAATGACGTGGCCTTCTACTCCATTAATAAAAATCGGAACAGGGATTAACCCTTCTGCTTCAAAATAACGAATTAATTGTTTAATATAAGGTTGTTTAGTAATAACGTGCTTTCTATACAAAAGAATAGCGATAGTTGGAGAAGATATTTTTGACTTTTGACCTTTGACTTTTGACTTATCATTGTGCCAGTTCAAATAATCTTTCGGTGAGGTAAAATAACCGTCATACTCAGGATGAAGTAACCCCATATTTGGCGTTTCAATAGGTGGCGGAATTTCCCCTACTTTTAACTCTAAATATTTCTCAGCAATTGTCCAACACATAGCTGCAAAATTCTCTAACCCTCCTGCATTCCAGTAACCGTAAATGATTAACAAATTACGCAAATCTTGGACTTTTTTAGCAGGAATAAACTTTAATAACTTAGGACCCGTTTTGAGAAAACTTAAATACCCTGCGAGTTTATCTTCTTCTTTTCCACTAGAAAACTTACTTAAGATAAATTTTATCGGTTTTGGCATCCCTTTGGGTTTATCCCCAATCACAAATTTACCTAATTGGGTTAAACTCATTAACTCTAAAGCTGACTCAAAAA
>JBFRWB010000148.1:0-38751 GCA_051439375.1 Microcystaceae cyanobacterium | reverse complement strand
AGATCATAAGCGTTTTCCAGTGTTTCAGCAAGTGCAGACAAAACTTTGTACTCTGAGTCAGTATCCATCATACGTCCTGTACGAGAATCATGAGAAGGTTCAAACTGTCCTCCTAATGATTTAGGATCAGGTTTAGGGATTGGACTTTTTTTACCTCCCTTAGAAGTTGCACCTGCACACAAGGCGATATCATCTATAAGATGAATTTCAGCATAAGCAACATTGCTACTTCCAATTGGTTTCTTAAGATAGTGTTCACGAATCAATCTCGCACTTTCTTGTAAATCCTCCTTTTTCAAAGATTTAACCCTGTCAGATGTTTAGTATGTATATTAAATACATTATACCACTCAATTATAGAGATTAACAAAATCGTTTTTTATAAGTTATGACTTCGCTCAATCTTTGTTATCATATAAAATAAAAATTCTCAAAATGGTTATTTCAGTGGTTGGAATCGGGTTGGAAGGAAAAGACAGCTTAACTACTTCTGTTCAACAAATTGTTAATGAAGCAACTGTTTTAGTCGGTGGCCGTCGTCATCTAAGCTATTTCCCAGATCATCTCGGTGAAAAGCTAGAAATTAAAGAGTTGACAGCCACAATTAATCAGCTAAAATCTCTGATCAATCAACAGGAAAAAATCGTCATTCTTGCGACAGGAGATCCTTTATTTTTTGGTATTGGTAGAATATTAGTTGAACATTTTTCTTCCCATCAGTTACAATTTTATCCCCATTTATCTTGTGTACAATTAGCCTTTAATCGGCTTAAAATTCCTTCCCAAGATTCACAAGTTATCAGTGTTCATGGCAGAGACCTACATAGTTTCACATCTTGCTTACAAAAAGGAGTAGAAAAATTAGCAGTATTAACCGATTCAATCAATCATCCAGCAGCGATCGCTAATTTCTATTTAAGCTTAGATAGTCCCTGTCATTATACCCTATTTGTTTGCGAAAATCTAGGAGATAAATCCGAAAAAATTAGTCAGTTTTTGCCGAATGAAATTTCCATCTTAGGAAGTCAATCAGTAGAAGACTTTTCTAGTTTAAATGTAGTTATTTTTATTCGTCAACCCGCACCCTTAACCATTGAAACGGGAGAATTACCCTTATTTAGTTTAAATGATAGTGACTTTATTAGTTTTAGCGATCACCCTAATTTAATGACTAAAAAAGAAATTCGTTCCCTTATTTTAGGAGAATTAGCCTTACAACCTAATCAAATTATATGGGATATTGGGGCAGGAACGGGTTCAGTCTCTATTGAGATCGCTAGGTTATGTCCATCTTCACAAATTTATGCGATTGAAAAGACTGCGATGGGAATTAGTTTGATTGACAAAAATAGCGAAAAGTTTCAAGTAGCTAATATTATTACTTTACAAGCAAATGCACCCAATGGTTTAGACGGTTTACCGTCTCCGCATCGTATTTTTATTGGGGGGACAGGGGGAAATTTAGAAGCTATTTTATCTCTTTGTCAAGATAGGTTACAAGATAAAGGTCGTCTAGTGATGGCTTTCGCTACTTTAGAACATTGTGGACAGGTGATTGAATGGTTGAAGCAAGAGAATTGGACTTATCAGCTTTTGCAGGTGCAAATTTCTCGTTCTTCTCCTGTTGCTACTTTAACCCGTTTTTCTCCTTTAAATCCTGTGATGATTATTACGGCTTTTCCGTTATGAATAATACTATTTACTATCATTCGTTAAGCAAATGCCTTACAATAAATTACAAGGCTTATATAATTCGTGATCTAAAGATAACTAGAGAGAGAAAAGTAAAAAGTTAGAAATGATAGTTCAATTTATTGAACGCTCTTTGTGAGCCTTGAAATTAATTTCAAGGTGGGTGTTGGGGGTTTCGTTAAGCAACCGCCTTGCAATAAATTGACAAGGCTTATATAATTCGTTATCTAAAGATAACTAGAGAGGGAAACAGTCAAAAGTTAGGAATGATAGTTCAATTTATTGAACGCTATTGGTTAGCCTTGAAATTCATTTCAAGGTGGGTGTTGGGGAGGGTGCAAGATATGAGTTTAACCCTGACTTGTCTCCCGATCTTACAATAGAATGAAAGTAATCCTGTAAATTCTTAAATCCTGTAAATCCTGATTCAGACATGAAGATACCTCTCCTCTTAACCCTTACCCTTATCTTATCCCTGACCACTGCATTGACACCAGTGGGAGGTTTGAAGTCGGAAGTCGGAAGTCGCAAGGAAAGTTCAGCGTTAACCAGTCAGAAACAAACCGAAACCATCGAACAACTATTTGAACAAGCAACGACAGCATATCGTGAAGGAAATATATGGGTTATAATGGGTTAATCAATTTATCTGAAAACTAATAACCATGCAAACTAAAACATTGACTGTCATTCTTCACAAAGAAGAAGAAATGTACATTGCTGAATGTCTAGAAGTTGGGACAATTGACCAAGGAAATACTATAGAAGAAGCAATCGAGAACTTACGAGAAGCGACTAAATTATTCTTAGAAGAAAGTTCAACTGTTGAGACACCAACTAAATTTATTACTACAATGGAAGTAACTTATGGAGAACTAAGCTATGCCTAAATTACCAATACTTTCAGGTGATAAGGTGGTTAAGGTTTTGAATCATTTAGGCTTCTATGTGTCCCGACAAACAGGAAGTCATATTGTCTTAAAAAAGCCAACGACTGATGGTGAAATTGTCTGTGTTGTTCCTCGTCATCGGGAATTAAAAGTTGGTACACTCAAAGGTGTCCTTAAACAAGCACAAGTTTCTCCTACCGAATTTATCAATCATTTGTAGTAATCTTAGGGGATAACCCAGAGAGATTCAGTCATCAATAGCTAAAAATTCATAATTCATAATTCATAATTTAGACATGAAGATACCTCTCCGCTTAACCCTCACGCTTATGTTATCCCTGACCACTGCATTGACACCAGTGGAGGGTTTGAAGTCGGAAGTCGGAAGTGGGAAGTCGGAAGGGGAAGGTGGAAAGGAAAATTCAGCGTTAACCAGTCAGAAACAAACCGAAACCATTGAACAATTATTTAAACAATCAATAACAGCATATCGTGAGGGAAAATATGCTGAAGCAGAAGCAATTATGCGTAGAGTAATAGAATTAGACCCTGATAATTATAGAGCTTACTCTAACTTAGGAGTACTCTTAGAATTAAAAGGTGAACTGAAAGAAGCGATTTTAGCTTACAAAAAAGCCATTGAGATTAACCCCCAACATGCAGACGCTTACAATAACCTTGGGGTTGCGCTATATAATAACAATCAACTAGAAGAAGCGGTTGTAGCTTACAAAAAAGCCATTGAGATTAACCCCCAATTTGCTAAAGCTTATTATAACCTTGGGAATGCGCTACAAGACAAAAATCAACTAGAAGAAGCGGTTGTAGCTTACAAAAAAGCCATTGAGATTAACCCCCAATTTGCTAAAGCTTACCACAATCTTGGGAATACACTATATAAGAATAATCAACTAGAAGAAGCAATCACAGCTTACGAGAAGGCCATTGAGATTAACCCTCAATATGCAGAAACTTACAACAACCTTGGGTGGGCACTATATAACTGGGCACTATATACTCACAATCGACTAGAAGAGGCCATCGCAGCTTACGAGAAGGCTATTGAGATTAACCCTCAATATGCAGACGCTTACAATAACCTTGGGCTTGCGCTATATACTAACAACAATCAACTTGAAGAAGTGATCGTAGCTTTCCAGAAATCAATTGAAATTAATCCCCGATATGCAGACGCTTACAATAACCTTGGGTGGACACTATATACTAACAATCAACTAGAAGAGGCCATCGCAGCTTACGAGACAGCCCTTGAGATTAACCCCCAATATTTACCTGCTTATGTTAACCTTGGGATTGCGCTATCCGATAAAAATCAACTGGATAAAGCAATTGCTGCTTTTAAGAAAGTTCTGAGTTTTCCTATTGGAGGAACACCTACTGCAACTTCCACTCCTCCACAGACTATAGCACATAATGGATTAGGCTTAGTTTATCAACAACAAGGTAAATTAAATGAAGCGTTTAAAGCATACGACGCAGCTTTAAAAATAGATCCTAACTATCTATTTGCTGAAAATAACCGAGAGGAAGTGTTAACCCTCATCCAAAATCCCACAGAGTTAGCCTATACGAATACGGACTATCTTAACCCCAATGATTCCCTTACCCCTTATAAGCGTTCCGTTGTCTTGCTTACCCCTATCTTTCCTCAAGGACGGTACAACGCAGGGACAGGGTTTATTATTAACCGCATCGGTAATAAATTATTAATTCTTACTAACCATCATGTGGTGCATGATAAGGTTTATTATACGCCGCCTCGTCTTTGCGATGAGGTAGAAATCCAGTTTTATATTGGCGATAATCTAGGAAATGCTAGGGTAAAAGCAGTTTTCGGTCAAGTGATTCGTCACATTGAAGATCCCGATTTAGCCATCATTGAAGTAGAAGTTCCCAACCTTCCTGATGATATAAAGTCTTTGCCTTTTTCCCCACCCCAAGAGACAGCAAAAATCTTTACCATTGGTCATCCTAACCCCGAACAGTGGGTACATGATGAAGGAGAAATTATTGAGATTTCCGAGACAGAAGTTAAGCTAAAAATTAGTTTAGCCAAAAGAAGTTCAGGGAGTCCAGTCATTACAGACTATGAGAAAGTGATAGGGGTTATCTCTAAAGAAATGTCCAATGAAATAGGGTTTGCGATTCCGAGTGATCTGATTCTTGAACAATTAGAAGACTGGGAAATCGACTTATGAGTTCAGGGTTTAGGGTTCAGGGTTCGGAGTTAATTATAATGGTTTATATCAGCCATTACGAGGGGAATGAAATGAAGCGAAGCAATCTCAGTCTAAATTATGAAAATGTCTGAATCAGGATTTACAGGATTTAAGGATTTACAGTAAGAGAGTCGTAGGGTGGGCAAATTAAAAAGACATAAAATGGTGATGATTAACAAAAAGCTTTGCCCACCATCTCCTTATTTTATCTTATTTAATATCCTATGGGTGGGCAGCCATTAAAGCTATTTGAGGTGATATTAAACTTAACTTATGCTTCCCACCCTACAATGACTGGGAAATCGAATTATGAGTTCAGAGTTCAGAGTTCAGGGTTCAGGGTTTGGAGTTAATTATAATGGTTTATATCAGTCGTAGGGTGGGCAAATTAAAAAGACATAAAAGGGTGATGATTAACAAAAAGCTTTGCCCACCATCCCCTTATTTTATCTTATTTAATATCCTATGGGTGGGCAGCCATTAAAGCTTATTAGATGAGATAAAACTTAACTTATACTGCCCACCCTACAATGACTGTGATTCCCTAAAAATTGGGTTACAATCAAGCAAAGTAATTCTATCTTCTATCTTGATCATGAATACACAAACTTTTATTAGTAAACGGTTGAGTTTAACAGAAATTTATCAATGTTATCCCAATCAATGGGTTTTAATCATTAATCCACAATTAGATGATGAGTTAAATATTATTGATGGAGAGGTGATTTATGCTATTTCTGATAAAGAGGATCTCTATAATCATCTATATTTAAGTGGTGAACAGAATTCTGCTTTAGAATATACAGGAGATGATAACGAGGTCGCTTTATTAATTTAATCAAGTTTATGATATTCCTAATGCTTTACAAGTCAATGGATTATTAGGAATGGATTTTTGAAAGCAAACTAAGGCAATTATCTCAGTTGATTAGGCAGAAATTTGTTTTAATTAAACAATTATTTGTCTATCAGTAATCTTAACGCTCGTTAAGGGAATCTCTTTTCTAGCTACATTAATCTAACTTAATTCTATAAGATATTTTTGAGCAAAAAAAGCATTCAATCTAACGCGTCTGAGAATATAACTTGAAAAAAGAATCAATCCAGTGAGTAAAAATATAATCCTTCAGTATCATTTACCATTCAATTTAATTAAGCAGTTAAGTTAACTATCAAGATTTGTTACCTTACTTGATTGACTGCAAACCCAAAATTTTTACTAAGATGGTACACATATACAAAAGTAGGGTCTGCATTCTTATCAGGATGGTACACACATACAAAAGTAGGGTCTGCATTTTTATTAGGATGGTACACACATACAAAAGTAGGGTCTGCATTTTTATCAGGATAGTACACACATACAAAAGTAGGGTCTGCATTCTTATCAGGATGGTACGCATATACAAAAGTAAGGTCTGCATTCTTATCAGGATGGTACACACATAAAAAAGTAAGTACTGACGCTTGTTGCAAGCTTTGTGAGTGTCAGTCGCTACGCTCCAATTCGCGCATTATGAATTATGAATTACCCGAAGGGGTCAAACACCTGATTTTGTACAGTTATAATAACAAGGTAAAAGTCTGAACCCTGAACCCTGAACCCTGAATATGAAACGTTTAATATTCCTTCTCTTTCTTACTTTCCTTTTATCTCCATCCTTTACCTACGCACAAAATTGTGAACGAGGAGACACTCGCAAATCAGACTATATGTTACGTCAAGACGATGAACGCTGTGAAGGACTAAATCCTGATGCGGCCAGTAACGCTTTTGGTCTTAATTCTTTTACCATTGGTCAACTACAATTGACTGAAAAACTAACCTTAGCAATTCCTAAAGTTCCCAACTTAGGAGAACCCACCATTATCGTTAAATCTCGACAAAAATATTATCAACTTATTCCCCTAGAACTAAAAGAAGACGGACAACAATGGGAATTTGAATGGTCATATGAGGTGTTGGATAACGAAAAGATTTCGCCTCAAACAGTACGAGGGTTAGCAACCGTTAACAACACAATTATTCCCGTTGACTTTAATTCTTCTGCTTCTCCTATCTATCATATTGACATTTACACTGGGGGAAATGCTTTAGAGATCACACTCATCATCACAGATCCCAATAATAACTTAGTCTATGAAGAACGATTAACCAATCAATTGGGTGAAGAAGTTAACTTTACATGGAATGGACGGACACCAAGCAATCAACCCTCACCCCAAGGTCGTTATAAAGTTAGAGTTAAAGCGACTGTAGAACAACAGGGTGCAGCCTCTATAGACTATGATGTGACTCGTCAATTTGAACATAACCCTCAATGGTTAAATTAACGCTATTAATAATATCAGTCATCAGTCATTAGTTATCCAAGAGGCTTAAAATAAGTCAACCGCTTCCCTCTTTTCCCATCCTTTTCTCCCTTTCCACCAATGGCTACAAGAAACTCTCATTCATCTCGAAGAAAGAATTACTTCAAACGAATCTCTTTGAAAAAGCTTTGGCAAAACAGTCTTAAGTTTATCAGAAATCACCAGCGTTTTAGTGGACTTTTAGCCATTACCCTTATCCTAATTTTCTTTATCGTTACTGTTTCTTTACTCCCTAGCGAACAACCCTTTGAGGGAAGATTAGAGTTAACTAACCTCAGTTTTACTAGCCAAAAAGATCAGGGGTTTCTTAATTATATTAATGATATTTCTTCAATTCAATACCGTTCCACTCCAACGTCCCAACCCTTAACCCTAAGTGGTCAATTTAATGATCCCAAACTGCAAACGCTTAATGAAATCAAACTTAATCCTAATCCAAGTGCTAGTCAACTCTCTTGGACATTAACCTCTCAGGGAATACTTGCGATCAAAGAAATGGAATTAACCCAAGATAGCAAAATCAATAACCTTACATACGATAGTTATAACAAACGCCTTTCCTTAGATATTAACCCCAACAAAAACAAACCCTTAACCCTAATTATTAACGCCTCTGATTCCTTAACTTTAACCTTTTCAGGCTATACAATCTCTAAATTACCTAACGCAAAATCAATCACTTGGCAACCCAATGCTCAATTAATTATTCCCATTAAAGACTCTATTAAACTCAACTTAAACTTTCCTCAAACCCCTACCAGTTCCCTGTTTAGAAGACAATTAGCCGTCAGAAATGTTAGCTTTAACCAGTTAATTGATAACTACCAAGACTATCGTAAAAATTATCCAATCTCTACCATTGTCGGGGGAATCATTCGCCTTGCCAATCAAAATCATACCCTAGCCGATGGACAATTTTTAACCTTCGATTCCCCTGATAGTATTCGTCGTTTATTCAATCTTAAACTAACTTCTCAAACATCTTCTACCTTAACCACCAACGATAACCAAACCCTCTCTCTTAACCCATCCTTTGAAGGCTTAAACGTTGACATTTCAGGGGTTGCCAAACAGATTAAAGTAGGAATTAACCGTAATCTTCCCATTGCCACCTTCCAAGCCAGTTGGTTAGAAACATGGTTCTCTAGAGATGCAGTCATTGGTTTAATTGCTTTTTTAAGTTCCCTTGTTGCAACCTTAATGAGTTGGATGTGGGAATTATTAACCGAAGAAGAAGAAGAAGAAGCTAATTAAGCGGTTAACTGATAACGCTTATAAACAAGCGACTCCATCTTGTCGGGCTGCGTGTTG
Organism: Microcystaceae cyanobacterium; assembly: GCA_051439375.1. GTDB lineage: Bacteria > Cyanobacteriota > Cyanobacteriia > Cyanobacteriales > Microcystaceae > JBGTGT01. The sequence goes on along the minus strand of JBFRWB010000148.1, from coordinate 30,245 downwards.
AACAGCCGCCGATACAGCCGTTGACACCCTTGTATCAAACACAGAAGGAATAATATGTTCCCGATGAAGTGTATTTGATGTAATTAAAGAAGCGATCGCTTTAGCCGCTTCGAGATACATATTGTCAGTCAAGGCTGTTGCCCGACAATCTAACGCCCCCCGAAATAGCCCCGGAAAGGCCAATACATTATTAATTTGATTCGCATAATCACTGCGGCCAGTCGCCATCACTGCAACAATATCCGTGACTAATTCGGGCTGAATTTCAGGAATTGGGTTAGCCATGGCAAAAACAATGGGATCTTTAGCCATAGATTTCACCATCTCTGGGGTGACAACTCCCGGTACACTTACCCCTAAAAAGACATCCGCCCCTTCTAAAGCATCTGCCAGCGTTCCTGTGGCAGAAACCGCAAATTTTTGCTTTTCTGGCGTTAAATCCGTTCTATCTTGGGAAAGAATCCCTTTTGAGTCACATAACCACAAAGTCGTTGCCCCTGCTTTTTGTAGGAGTTGGGCGATGGCAATACCGGCCGCCCCTGCCCCATTAATCACAATTCTCACGGTTTCAATGGATTTCTGCACTACTCTGAGGGCATTAATCAGAGCAGCAAGGCTAACAATGGCTGTTCCATGTTGATCATCGTGGAAAACGGGAATATCTAATTCTTTTCGTAGTCTTGTCTCGATTTCAAAACAGCGAGGAGAGGCAATATCTTCGAGGTTAATTCCTCCAAATACGGGGGCAATTCGTTTGACGGTTGCGATAATTTCTTCGGGATCTTGGGTATCTAAACAGATAGGAAAGGCATCAATCCCAGCAAATTCTTTGAATAACATGGCTTTCCCTTCCATAACAGGTAAGGCCGCTTTAGGACCCAAGTTACCTAACCCTAACACCGCACTCCCATCGGTTACCACTGCCACCATATTGCCCTTGACAGTTAAGGAAAAAGCTTGTTCGGGATCTTGAGCGATCGCTTTACAAATTCGTCCCACCCCCGGTGTATAGGCCATGGCTAAATCGGACTGAGAAGTAAGGGGGAGACGGCTTTCGACAGAGATTTTGCCCTGACGGTGTAAATCAAAGGTGCGATCGCTAACATTGAGGACTTTAATCTCTCTAAGGGCTTTAATCGTAGCGACAATCTCCTCAGCGTGATGTTCACTCGACGCATCTACTGTAATTTCCCGATGGCTAATTTTCAAGGTTCGTTCAATCAAAGAAATTTGGCCAAGGTTTCCCCCCACCTCTGCGATCGCTTGGGCGACTTTAGCGAGTGTTCCGGCTTGGTTGGGTAATTCGATGCGAATCGTTAAGCTATAACTAGGGTTGGGGGTTAGTTTATCCATCTAAAATGCTTGGGGTAACAGTGAATCTCATCTAATGATTATCGGTCATTTACGTTAATTTTTGTATTGCCTCATACAATTATTCGATTTTTTCGATTAGGAAAGGCAAAAAGTAGCTGAGTCTCAAGAGATAAATGAGCGATCGCAATTTATCAATAGATAAGGAACAATTGATAATTAGAGTTAACTAAATGATAAGATCAAATAGTCAGCCGTTATTGTTTCTTATGAAAAAAAATTCATACTTTTGGATAGTAGCCATCATTGGCCTAATCTTAGATCAACTGACTAAATTTTGGGTTGCCACTTCTTTTGTAGATATAGGAAAAACCATTCCCCTTTGGCCAAATGTTTTTCATTTTACTTATGTTATCAATACTGGGGCAGCTTTTAGTTTTTTCCAAGGGGGGGCAGGATGGTTAAAATGGTTATCTTTGGGGGTTAGTATTGGCTTAATGGCGTGGGCATGGTTTGGCGATAAAATGGTTATTAATGAGCAATTAGGCTATGGCTGCATCTTAGCAGGTGCATTAGGAAATGGAATTGATCGCTTTTTGTTTGGCTATGTGGTTGATTTTTTAGATTTTCGTTTAATTAATTTTCCTGTGTTTAATTTAGCTGATACTTTTATTAATATAGGCATTATCTTCTTACTCATTGCTAGTTTTGAGCAATCTTCCCAAAAGACTTAATAGAAAAAAATTGACAAATAAATAATTAGAATAATGAAAAATGGACAATTATCTCTCCTTGAAAGGGAACAGGATTGACACCACATCAAAGCAAGACTTTTTCCTTTTTTCTTCTTAAAAAAAGAGGTTTTAAACCAGATTAATTATCCATTATCCATTGTCCGTCCCTTCTTTTAATAATCCACTAACGTAATAATAGGTAAATTGGGTAACTTGTCCCGTCCTTTTAAATCAATTAATTCAATCACAAACGCAAACCCTAAGACATCACATCCCAATTTATCTAATAATTTAGCCGTTGCAGCAGCCGTTCCCCCTGTAGCGATTAAATCATCAACAATCAAGACCTTATCTGCTGAAGTCAAAGCATCTTTATGGATTTCAAGGGAATCTGTTCCATATTCGAGTTCATACTCTATTTTATGGACATCGGCCGGTAATTTCCCCGGTTTGCGAACGGGAATAAACCCTGCATTGAGTTGATACGCTAAAGGAACACCAAATAAAAAGCCACGAGACTCCATTGCTACCACATAATCGGGAACTAACCCCATATCTTGGCATTTTTTGACCATACTATCTATCGTATAACGGAGTCCTTCTGCATCGCTCAGAAGAGTAGTAATATCCCGAAACATGATACCGGGTTTAGGAAAATCAGGGATGTCGCGAATCAGGGTTTTAAGATCCATGGCTTAGTTAACAGGTGGGTTTCAGTGTAACCATAGCATAAGCTGATGGATTAAGGTATTTTTTTGCTGTCTGTTGCATATTTTCTAAGGTTAATGCTTGAATGATTTGGGGATAGGTTAAGGCAGGTTCTAAGGTTTGCAATTGTGAGTAATAATAACCATATAGGTTAGCGCGATCGCTTGGTCGTTCATTCCCAAAGACAAAACGATTGGCAACTTGGGTTCTAATTCGCTGTAATTCATTCTCTGTAATCGATTCTTGCTGAATTTTAGCAATTGCTTGGCAAATTTCCCCTTCAACCTCCCTAATATTTTTACTAGGAAGTTGAGCAGAAATATAGAAGACTCCTTGAATCCCTTGGGTCATATTACTGGCACTAATGGAAGAAACCAGTCGTTTTTCTTCTCTTAAGCGACGGAATAGGCGAGATAGCTTTCCTTGTCCTAATACCACTGCAAGAATATCTAATCCGTAGGTTTCCTCAATATCTCTTAGACCGGGAACTCGCCACATCATGACTAACCGCGCTTGTTGTAAGCTGTCATCGGTTTCTTCATAACGAATAATTTGGTCAAAATCGGGTTCGGGTGAGAGATTTAAGGGGAAAGACGGTTTGCTTTCTGGTTTCTTTTGCCAAACTTCCGTAAAACTCTGACTAATACTCTCAATTAGTTTTTCTACAGGAAGATTTCCCACCGCTACGGCGGTCATCGCAGAAGGGTGATACCATGTTTGTTGAAAATCCCGCATTTGCTGGGGGGTTAACGCTTCGATAATGGGGGTTGACCCCAAAACCGGCCGACGATAGGGTAAGGTGCTAAAACAGGTCTCCATTGCTCGATAAAAGACCCTGCGACGGGGATTATCTTGCGATCGCCGAATTTCTTCGAGTACCACCGATCTTTCTCGTTCAAATGCTGGATCAGGTATCTTGGGATTACAGACAATATCTATTTGTAAGGGGGCTAACTCGTCAAAATCCTTGGGCGCACAGGTAATATAGTAATGGGTATATTCTTGGCTGGTGGCTGCATTAGTCAGCGCACCTTTTTCTTCGATGCGTTGTTCAAATTCTCCGCTTTTCAGGCGAGATGTGCCTTTAAACATCATGTGTTCTAAAAAATGTGCCATTCCGTTAATTTCATCGCTTTCTAAGGCTGAACCAACCTTAAGCCACACATTAAGATTAACAACATCAATGGGAACTTGTTCTGCGATAATGGTTAACCCATTGCTAAGGGTGTGAATAGTGGGTTGATTGAGTGAAGGAGAAATTAAAGTGGCTGTCATGAGAACCTGAGAACCTATCAGTTTTTTTCTATTTTAACCTGAGTTTAAGGGATTGAACCTTGGACAAAAACTTTCTGCGATCGCAGGTAACTATCCGAAGACTTAAAGGAAGTAAAAACCATACAATTAATCACTCGGAAATTTAATGCTAGAGACTATCAAAAAATGGCAGAAATAGGTATTTTAACTCCACAAGAGCGAGTAGAATTAATCAGAGGAGAAATTATTCCTATGTCCCCTATTGGTTTAAAACAGGCTGCTTGTGTTAATCGTTTAACTAATTTGTTTCCTAACCTACTGGGTAATCAGATTATTGTTACTGTACAAAATCCTATTCAATTAGATGATTTGTCTCAACCTCAACCTGATATTATTCTCCTCAAACACCGTGATGATTTTTATGAAAATAAAGTCCCTCAACCCTCAGATGTCTATTTACTTATTGAAGTTTCAGACAGTCCCTTAAACTATGATCAAACCGTTAAACTTCCCTTATACGCTGAAAACCAGATTCCTGAAGTTTGGATCGTTAACCTGAATCATAAAACCCTTGAAGTTTATCGTCAACCCAAAGACAAAAAATACCAAGATCAAAAGAAAAATGTTCAAGTTATTTCTCCTTTTATATTTCCTGATGTTACCCTCTCTATTCAAGATATTTTAGGGTAATCTCTCCTTTAACAGAAGCAAATTTAATTCAAAGGAAATAGCAAAAAATTGATAGAAAATCACCTAGACAAAACAAAGAACAAGAAATTCAACTTTTTACCCTTGATCGCTTTAACGTTTATCCTAAATAGTTGTCAAACATCAGGGTTTGTGACACCGCCAACTCAAAATTTGGGATCAGGTCTCAATAGCAACCATACAGAAAAAGATCCTCAGTTTTCCTACGATGGACGCTATATGGTGTTTACGTCAGATCGAAGAGGACAAAGACAGATTTGGCTTTATGATACCCAAAAACATCGCTTAGTGCCTTTACCCGGGCTAAATATGCCTAGTACTATGCAATATCATCCTGATATTAGCGCAGATGGCCGTTATATCGTCTATGTATCTGAACAGTCAGGAAAACCTGATATTTGGGTGTATGATCGTCATCGTGTAACCGCTAAAAATTTGACTGGAAATTGGGTAGGTGAAAAGCGTCGTCCTACAATTAGTGGTAATGGAAGGTGGGTATCCTTTGAAAATAACCGCACAGGACAATGGGATATTGTGGTTTATGATCGGGGATTGAATGTAGAAGTTTCCTTACCCAAACCCGCTAGTCAGGATGATATTCCCTCTCCGAGTCCTTAAAATAAAGTAATGTAAGATCGAATTATCGAATTGAACTTAAGTTAAAATAATGATGGATAAAAATTCGGCAAGCAACGATTCAATATGGTAAATACTCAAATTCAACCCAGTCCTCATCCCCTTGCGAACTATATTTATCGCTTAGAACAGGGAGAAGCATTATTACAAGATTCTCCTCAAAATGTTATCGAAGTTGTGGGAATTTTAAAAAGTTATGGTGTTGTTTTAGATGCCTATTCTCGTAACTTAAACTATATTGCTGAACATCAATTTTTAAACTTTTTTCCTTTCTTTAAATACTTTAATGGAGAAGTCTCTTTTAACAAATTATTTCGCCATTGGTGGCATGATCGCATTAATTTTGAATATGCAGAATACTGTATGAAAGCTATGTTTTGGCATGGTGGGGGAAACTTAGATCAATATTTAGATACGCCAGAATTTAAAGCCGCAGCAGATAAGGCAATTCAAGCGAAATTTAAGTATAATTTTTTAGTGTTAGGCCTACATCGTACCTTTCCTAACTTCTTACCTGAACAAGTGCGAGTCATGTGTTACTACACAGCTTTAGGGCAATTCTGGCGAGTCATGAGTGATATTTTTATCAGTTTATCAGACCGCTACGAGCAAGGAGAAATTAAAACTATTCCTGATGTGGTTAAACATATCTTAGATGGTTTAGTTGCTGATGCAAATCGTCCCATTACTTATGCAGTAAATATAAAAGAAAAGACTTATGAATTGCTACCAAAATTATTAGGCTTAACCTTTTTAATGGATACCGCAGTTCCCTATGTTGAAGCAATTTTCTTTAGAGGAACACCCTTTGCAGGAACAATTTCTTATAATGCTCAAGCCCATCAAATTCCCAATGATCAAAGTGATTTTGCCTATGGTGCGCTATACGCTGATCCTTTACCTGTAGGCAGTGCAGGGATTCCACCTACCCTTTTAATGCACGATATGCGTCACTATCTTCCCGACTATTTACATCAAGTTTATCGCCAACAAATTCGGGGAGAAGATGATTTATTGGTACAAATTTGTGGCAGTTTTCAAAAGTCCATGTTTTGTGTGACTACCGCAGCCCTTCAAGGGTTAGCCCCCTATCCTTTAAATACCACTGATACCGAACAACAAAAAGTAAACCGAGACTATTTAGAAGGATGGATGAATCGCTTTATTCCCTCACGATTAAAGCAAGTAAATATTTAATTTTATTGTGATAAAATAATGATATTGTAGGGGCGCAGATGCTTGCGCCCACCCAATTATGTAAATACATCTATAGCTAAATTAAGAATTAAGAATTAATTTAATCTTAATATCAAAAAGGCGTTGGGCTGATTAATTTGATTTTTTCTTGTGTCTTAGGATGATAAAATACTAACTCCCTAGCGTGTAAGCACAAACGAGAATACTCAGATAAACTATATAAGCGATCGCCTAAAATTGGGATTCCTAACCCTTGTTTATCCGCCGCATGGACCCTTAATTGATGGGTTCGCCCCGTTAAAGGAATAAACTCAATTCTAGTTAGATTATTCTCTCTTTGAATGACTTTAAATTGAGTTAGTGATCGCTTTCCTTTCTTTTCATTTACACTTTGATAAGGACGATCATTTGGATCACCCCAAAGAGGAAGCTTAATCATTCCTTGATCTACCTTTAAAATCCCATTTAATAAGGCTTCATAGACTTTGTGAATCTTTCGTTGTCGAAATTGTTGACTCAAGATATTTTGTGTTTCTCCATTTCTTGCGATTAATAAGATTCCTGATGTCGCTTGATCTAAGCGATGAATGGCTCTAAAATTCATACCATCCGGATATTGATGACGTAAACGACTTAAAACGCTATCCTGTGTCTCTAAATAACGCCCCGGTGTAGATAATAATCCTTCAGGTTTATTAATCGCAATTAAGCTTTGATCTTCATAAAGAATGTCCAACTGTTGAGCCGTTATTTTTAACGCTTTTTCACTGCTATTTAACCCAGATAATAAAAATCCCATTAAAGGTTGACAACGCTCCTCACAAGCCCCATAAAATTGACCTGAGCGTTTATCTGTGCTGTCCTTTCCCCACCAAAATTCTGCCATTGCAAGGGGAATTAATCGATGAGTTGCAGCGTGATGTAGTAGCTTCGGCGCACAACATTCTCCTGTTCCTGTGGGGAAATACTTTTCCTGCATAAAAGAGTCTAAAGAACGAGATTCTCCACCAAAATTAGTGATAGAATAAGCTTGAAAGAGTTGAGATTGAAGCTGACGGGATAAGACTTTACGACGGGTTTTTAATTGTTTAATTTTACTATCTACTCCTTTTACTTTATCCTCTAAAGGTTGTAATTTTTCTTTCCATTGATCTTTAAATTCTTTTAATGCTCGACTAGCATTAAAGCTTTCATTATCTAGTTGAGATAAAGCTAATTTCAAAGTAGATCCGGTTAAAGTTTGTTGAAACAATGCTCTTTTTTCTTGTCTTTTTAATTTTGCTTGATGTTGCTGCTCTCTAAGTTGTTGTAATTCGGCTTCAAATTTTTCTTTTAATTGCTGTAATTGTTCTCTTTCTGGAATGTTTTGTAAGTCTGCTATTTTTTCTTTTAATTCATCTAATTTAGCAACAGTTCTTTTTTCTTCTAAAATGACTTGATCTTTGCCAGAAATCGGTGACACCCATTCTTGTAAATCAAGGGAATGAATGGCTAATCCAGAGAATGCTTTAATAACTTTTAACTGTTGATCTGAGGTTTCAACTAATAAGATCCCATACATTTTCCCTCTGTAAAATTGTTCATCTTTTTGTTCTAATTGTCTCATCAACTGATGAGCGATCGCTTCTACTAAGGGGGTACGAGGTAAGCGTAATAATTGCCCTGTCTTGGGACAAATTCCTTCGTACCAATAGGTAGCAGTTTGCCCCGCTAAGGTTTGCCAATCTTCTATAAAATCGGTTAGATTAAATAACATAGGCTCTATCCATGATTTAACGAATAAGTTTAGTTTTAAAAACAAATATTCTGCCATTCTTGAGCATCAATAAAACGATTCAAATGTTTAACATTGATATAGCCAGTTTCGGCAGTCTATCACTTCTTGCCTATCATTTGGTGAAGTCAGAATACCGATAATCCCTGTATCTAAAAAAACAATCATCTATTTACTAAATAGTTTATGACCTTCAGGACGAAAACTGTCTATCGTTGCTTTAAGACTTTCTAATTCTTCATGATTTGCTTTGGCTTCTTCGTCTGTCACTTCTTCTTCAATTTTTTGTTTTAACCATTCCATTAAGGGTTTATTTTTTTCAATTTGCTCTTCTACCGTTTTCCCGTAATGCTTCATATAAGGAGCAAGGGAGCTATTTGAGTTATTCATAGATATTTTTTCCACAAAACAATATCTTTCTGATTATAGCATTCAAATTACACTAAAGAGATCATTTAGTGGTAAGATTTGATTTTGTTGGGTTCTGTGACTCAACCCAACCTACCCTATTATTATGAATCTACCTAATTTTGACACTTTAAAATATCAATTACAAGAACATCTTAAACAGATTGTTAGACAACGAGATCCCTATTTAGGCCATGCAGGACATTTCTATGTCAAAGAATATGTAAGGACAGAGTTACAACAACATGGAGAAGTAATTTCATATAAGTTTGAAGTGCGAGGAAAGCGTCATGAAATTTAATCCTTAATCTTTCTACAGTTAATAATTCTTCGTCTATTTGTCCTATTTTAATTGGCGCACATTATGATACTGTTCCTAACTCTTTAGGTGCAGATGATAATGGAACAGGGCTTGCAGTATTATTAGAATTAGCTCGTTTTTTTTCTATAAATTATTGTCGTTTTCCTTTACAATTGGTGGCATTTGATATGGAAGAATATGGCTTATTAGGAAGTCAAGCCTATGTAAATTATTTACAGAAAAATCAGAAAAAAATTAGGTTAATGTTATCTTTAGAGATGTTAGGCTATTATGATGAGTCACCAAACTCTCAAGTTTATCCAGTAGGTTTAAAGTATTTCTATCCTTCTACGGGAAATTTTATCCCATTAACTGTTAACTGCTATAATAATTTTTCTCTTGCAAAAATAATTGCTTCATCCTTTGTTTTAATACTCCCTTTTATATAAGCCAAGTGAATCTCTATTAATAACTCTCCAATAATGGGACTCGGTTTTAAGTTTAATCCTTGAATTAAATCATGGCCAGACAATAAAGGTTGAGGATGAGCAAGGGAATCTTGAGGATTATTATAATGGTGGAGTAGTTGTGTAATTAGGTCTTCTGCCATACCTAAAGCCATACTAGATAGGGCTAAAATAGGAAAAGTGTCTTTTAAGTCCAAAAATAACAAATACGTCTCTCTAAGAGTCATTTCATCGGGACTTTGTTGTAACGAATGTAGATAATTAATGATTTTACTGAGATTACGAACTTCCCAACGAGAATATTTAAGCTGTGTTAATTCCTGTTGCGCTTGGGAAGATTGAGAAGATAATAACAGAGTTAATTTACTTAAAAAAGGAAGGTCTAACGATTCATTGATTAGAGTAAACTGTTGATAAAGGGAATCAATTTTTGCCAATGCTGTAAAGGTTTCTTCCGTTATATTAGGTAACCAAGGAGATAATAAATTATCTTGCCATGCTGCTTTTAACCAAGGACTTCCATCAGGATTCTTTAATAAATAATTTAACTCTGATTGTACCCTTTCCGCAGCCACTTGATGAATGAGGGGGGCAAGGGATTGAATCACCGTATGGGTTTCTTTTTCAATGGTAAAATTAAGTTGAGCAGCCTGACGATAACCTCTTAGGAGTCTCAGGGGATCTTCTACAAAATTTTGCCGAGATACCATTCTTAAAACCCCTTTTTCTATATCTTTTACCCCCTGTAACGGATCAATTAATTGATGTTGATAAGGATTATAAGCAATAGCATTAATCGTAAAATCCCGTCGTTTTAAGTCAATTTCTAAGGTTTCTCCCTCTTGTTGAGCAAAATCTACCGTCCCTTCCTCAAAAATAACCCGTGCAATCCTTCTTTTTTCATCTAATACTGCAAATCCCCCATGATAATGGTTTGCTATCTCCCTAGCAATTTCAACGGCTTTTTCAGGTAAGACAAAATCTAAGTCTAAATAATCTCTATGACGTTTTAACAACGTATCTCGTACTGCACCGCCTACCAAACAAGTATTAGAAGGAAGCCAATCTAGATCAAAGGGTAACGCTTGGGCAACAAATTGGGCAAGGGGCTGAGTCAACATTAACGGTTTACAAATCGCAATCTTTAGGACATATCATTATCTCAAAATCTGAGCTAAATTAACAACAAAGGTATCATCATAAATCAAGCAATGTGTATCTGTATTAATTGTCAATATGTTGATCGGTGTGTTACCTATCATGCCGTTGAACATCAACATCAACAACCCCATTTAACCGAAACTCCTGATTTTGACCCCACTGAACCAACAATTAACGTTAACATCCGTCCCAAAGATGATTACGTTGAAATGGAATGGGATGTGGTTGGTTGTCAGAGTTTTGTCCAAGATACGGGAAAATGGAGTCGTTTGCGGCCGGGAGAATTAGTTCCAACTTAATCTATTACCCCTAACTTGTCAGGTAGGTTAGGCTTTCTTAGTCTTCCTACCTCTATGAATAACTGTTTATTCTTCCTCTTTCTCTTCAAATGCAGGACAATAACCTTCAGGTGTTACCCGATATCCATTCAACGGTGATAGGGAATTCCAACAACGAGATCCCCGATAATGACAACAGGTTTGACAACAATTTATTTCAAGGAATTGATTAGGAGATAAAGGCTGATTTGCTAGTTCTTTTTGGGAGATTCCCCTTAATACTAACTCTTCCCCCTGCCATCTCCCCTCTAACAGTCCCGTATCAGAAAATTGACTCCAACGGGGATCAAGGGTAATACTTGGGGGTAAATTCAAAGTAACACCGTGGCCTTGTTCGTTTAATTCTCCCTCATAAACGGTAGGAGAGGGTAAATTTTCGGGTTGAATAAAGCGATCGCCAATGGGTAACTCCACTAATGTTCCCACAGCAGGGGAGTGAATTTGGTAGCGATTATGCAGTTCTTCGAGATTAATTAAATCTGTCAGATAATTTGCCGAACCATGGACAAAGATAATGTGTTGGGGTCGTAAATTATGAATTAACTGAGTCGTATTGCGACCGTCACTATGCTCGGCCAAAAGGTAGGATTCTTGTTCTGCTCGTTGCTTTTGTAAATAAGCTAAAGAGGATGAAGTGAGATTAAAATATTCTTCCAAATGTTCAGGGATCAAAATTAACCAAGGTAAGGTTTTTTGAGCTAAATAAGACTGAATTTCCTTTAAATCATCCGTCACAAAAACAGAAGGAGTTTCCCCCAATTTCTGATGTTGTTCTTTGCTTAAACGATGTAAACGGGGACATATCCGTTCATCCCAGAATAGGGACTGATGTTTAGCAAAATTCTGCACCGATATGGGTAATTCTGACAATAAATCTAAATAAATATCACAAGCATCTGCTAGTTTTCCCCCCACCCAAATATCTAATTCTCGGCCAGTAAATTGATGGTGCGATCGCAGTAATTTCAGAATTTCTTGGCCTAACCCTAAAGTGGGAACGGGAAGCAATACATTTTTACCTCTAATTAAGCCCTCATCGATGCGTTGCATCAACTGTTTTTCCTGTTGACGACGATGGGGATGACGCTTAGTCCCATAACTTCCCTCAATGACGAGAATATCAGGCGATAACCCCCTTAGCGACTCTACTGAAAGTCCTTCTACCAGTTGCAAATTGGACAGGGAAAAATCCCCCGTATAGAATAATTTATAGACTCGTTGGGGGGTTTGATAGGTAATAAGCGTTGCTGCTGCCCCCGGTAAGTGACCAGATGGATATAATTCAAGAGAGAGATTAGGGAATAAGGAAAAAGGCGATCGCCATTTAATCTCTGTACATAGGGTTTTTGCCAAAGCAAGTTGGTGATCTGACCAATTAAGCGGTAAGAGTTGTGCGGTTACCTCACTAGCATACACAGGAACATCGGGAAAAGCTTGATGGAAATCTAGTAGTCCTCTAACATGGTCAGCGTGAGCATGACTAAGAATTACAGCATCAATCGGGGGGATTTCGCTGATAATTTCAGACATATTGGTGATACCGCAATCTAAGAGTAAGCGGTATTCCCCTAAATGAATTAATAAACACACTCCCTCTTGATTATGTCCCACTCCATAAGGCAGACAGGAGAGTTGCGTCTGATGATCTTGGGACGAAGCTAAGGATTTACCCATAAAGATCAAATGCTCATCTCAACATTAATGAGTAGAAAGATATGATACCCAATTCCTACTAATAGTCTCATATTAAATATAAATAAGCATTATACACTTAAATCTGTATAGTGCTTTTATTGGGTCATAGAAATTTTCTTGTTTTGGAGAATTGCTATAAAATCTTTAAAGAAGAAACGTGAGCCTGTAAGCTAGAAGGCGCAATTCCAGCACGATGAGCAACCATTACCCCTAACGCCTCTAAATAAGATTTTACCCTTATCGCCTCAATCCCTAACATCTCAGGAAAAACCTGCATCATAGTTTGATTCTCCTCTACTGCGATGATAATAGCTTTGTGGTTTGCAAAACTAAGCATCGTGCTTCCCCCACAAGCAGAGGCAGGAATAACAAGTGCATCCACCTGATTTGACCAAATTCCTCCTAAAATTTCCCGATCTGTTATAAATTGGGGCGCACGACTTAACCCCACCAAGACACAAGGTAAAAAAGTATAGCCTAACTCCTCAGCCGCCGTTCGAGGAGAAACCGAAGGATCAACAGGCAAAGGAGATAAAGCAGGGGCATGGGCAGCAGGAATCTTAAATTGACGCACAATTAAATGAGAAATCACCGCTTCTGCCCCCGCAAGGGCATCTACTCCTGAGCCTTGACGATAATTGTCTAGCCATTCCCCTTCCTCATCAGGAAAACGTACTACAACAGCCACCGCATTAACGCCCCTTTGAATCAATTTCTCTGCCGCTCGTAACAGACTATCAGGGTTTTGAATCGTTCCCCAACTCGCCCCAGAGTCAGCAATTCGCAATTCTACCGTTAAAGGAGTATCAGTGACCACATATTCATCAATATTAATCCCTAACGTTGCTTTTGTGGCTTCGGCAGCTTGAATATGGCGTAATTTCAACTCAGGTTCAATCCCTTGATCCAAAATTAAACCCACCCGATTTTGATGAACGGGTTGTAGTCCCCATGTTCCTTGGGCAAACTGATCTAAGCCATAACCCTCCACATAAAACAGTTGGGGAGACGGCCAATAAAGTTGTGCGCCATTTAGCACATTAGGGTGAGTAATGACGCGATCGCAAATCTGTGCCATTGCCCTAGCGACAGGCATCCCATCTCCCGCATAACCCCCAATCGCTGCGCCAATTCCCGTTGGTATGATTAATATTGCTGTATAATCCATCAAGATAAACGATTTGTTATTGTATAAAATGATCCTTAATTTCTTGTATCATAAGTTATATAGCTATCGTCTGTTAATCCCTTGTCTTCTCGATTATCTATCTGTTTTTTCATTCCTGCCGCTACCATCGCTCAACCCTTAGAGGACTATTTGAGCGACCAACGTTATGCTGCTTATGGAGCTAAGTCTGCGTCAGATTTTATAGAGTATGTCGAAAAACATACAGAAGAACTTGATTGTTTGATTATTCTACCCAATACCGAGATTTTACCCCTCTTTAATCAATTGTACGAAAAAGGAACATTGCTTCCTATCATTATCATTGATACTCCTGATGAAGACAATTCTCCGGAGCTTTTGTCAGAAGATCCGACTTATTTTTACCATAGTGCAGAAATTCATCTTTCAGATAGAGAATTAGAGAAAATTCCTGTTATCATTGACCAAGCGATCGCTCAGTTTCTCCATCTTGCTCCCAGTTGCCCTGTATCCGCCGCCCCAAAAACGCCGCCGCCTCAAGAAGTGATCGAGGATCACCAAAGTTCTCTTATCTTACAACAACGTCGTTTAGCAGAAAAATTAAAAGAAAGACTAGGTTATTTAGGTGTGTATTATAAAAGGAATCCCCAGCAGTTTTATCGCAATCTTTCACCTGAACACAAACACCAATTGATTGAAGAGATTAAGGACAGTTATCGTGATATTATTCTTTCTTATTTTACGCCGGATTCGGATGCCACCCAATTAATTGATCAACTGGTGAATCAAGCCTTTTTCTCAGATATTGCTGTTTCACAAATGTTAGAAATTCACATGACTTTAATGGATGAATTTTCCCAACAGTTAAAGTTAGAAGGAAGAAGCGAGGAAATTCTGCTTGACTATCGTTTAACCCTAATCGATATCTTAGCCCATTTAGGAGAAATGTACCGACGTTCAATTCCTCGCGAAGACATTCCTTTGGATATCCTTTATCAGATTGATTAAATTATCCAATATTTTTAACCAATAAATGAAACGAAAAACATTTAATTTATCAGAAAAACAAATTGGCGGACTTATGATAGTTCCTAGCCTGTTTGTCTTAGCATTTGTCTTTATTTATCCCATTGGACGAGCCTTTTGGTTAAGCTTTTTTACAGAAAATTTAGGAACACAATTAGAACCCGTTTTCTCTGGACTCAGTAATTATTTAAGACTCTTAGGAGACAGCCGATTTAGACACACTTTACAAAATACAGCTACCTTTACCTTTTTTAGTGTCACCCTTGAATTAATGTTAGGGATGATGATTGCTTTAACCCTTCATCAATCTTTTAAAGGACGGGGAATTCTTCGTACCGTTGCCATTATTCCTTGGGCGTTACCAACGGCGGTAATGGGGTTAGCATGGGCATGGATCTTTAATGATCAATATGGGGTGGTTAATGATGTTTTAATCCGCTTAGGGTTAATTGAACAAAATATTAATTGGTTAGGGAGTCCTACCCTTGCAATGGTGGCTTTAATTTGTGCGGATGTCTGGAAAACGACTCCTTTTATTAGCATTATTTTATTAGCAGGTTTACAATCTATTCCCCAAGATTTATACGAAGCCCATGCCATTGATGGGGCTAATCCTTGGCAGAGTTTCTATCAAATTACCTTACCTTTAATTAAACCTCAACTATTAATTGCAGCCCTATTTCGCTTTGCTCAAGCCTTTGGTATTTTTGATTTAGTGCAGGTAATGACAGGTGGTGGGCCGGCTGGTTCAACGGAAACCGTATCCATTTATATTTATGCCACAGTCATGCGTTATTTGGACTTTGGTTATGGTGCAACTTTAGTAGTCGTTACTTTTTTGATTTTAGTTATTGGAATTACCTTGATTTGGTTGATTATGTCTCAATTAAACTTGTTTAAGGAAACCTAATAATTACATGGACATATTTATTTAATCCCTAGGTAGCCAATCTGAGATTACTTTATCAATGGAAAAAGGACAGGATTCAGGAAAGATATGAATATCTAAACCCGTTTGTCGAGCAGCCTCTCGCCTTGCTCTTGCATATTCCTTGTCTAAAATCTGTGCGGGATAATGCCTTAAACTCGGACTATCCTCAATTTTACGGCGGATCTGAGAGCGTCCATCATTAATCGAATCGAGCCAACTATCCGACCGTTGGTGTGGTTGATGTTGCCACTTCAATAAATGTACCATAACCCGTTCCATTTGAGAGCCGATTGCGCTGCGCTCACTTTTGCCCAAATCCTCTACCTCCTCAATTAAATGAGGCCAATCAACTGCCTCCCAACGCTTCTCTCTTAACAATTGCGCCGTATCTTTTGCCCAAAGCAGCAAATCCTGCTCATAGGTAGTTGCCATAACCTTCTCCTAAAACAACTTTTTCCGTTACATAGACAATATCAGGATGGGTAGGGTAAGAAGTTGAGATCGCTCCTAGTGAACCCCTATCGTCGATTCTTCAGTGGGATCTAATTCTTGTAAAACGGTAAAATGAACGTGATTAATCGCTAAATCTCCAATGGAAACTAACTGTTTATTAATCATTTCACCATTACTATAAATCCGTTCAAAGGGCGTATCCTTAGCCATTTCTGCGTGATACCATGCTAATCCCATAAAAAAGCGTGTTGGATAGGGACCACCATCCATTAAATCATCTGGATTCGATTCCATCGGTAACCAACCGTATCCGGGTATATAAAATTCCATCCAAACATGATTATAATCAGGTTCAAGGGGAATGTTCCGTGTTAGAGGTTTGGGAGGACATTTATATCGTCCCACCGTACGACAAGGAATGCCATTGAGACGGGATAAAGCCAATAATACACCAACATATTCACCACAGGACCCTACACCTCGTCTGAGGGCAATATCAGGGGTATCAATGTGAGGTTTAATGCCATAAGAAAGCCGATCATAGACATAGTTGCGGATACTGTACATTTTACGCAAGTAATTAGTTTCTCGTCCGATCGCTTCTTGGGCAGCCCGTTGAATAATGTCTGTATCCATTGATAAATTATCATTGTCCACCAGATATTTATCGGTAAATTCAGGGGGAATAGGGGGAATTCCTTCGCAATCTTTGGGTGTTAAGCGATATTTAATCCCCCAAACCTCTACAATGGCTTTCCAGCCAAAAATAAACCGTTCTTGTTCAGTTAGTTTATCAAATTTAAACATAGCCACCCGTTGGCCATTGGTGACTTCTTCGGTAAAAGGAAGACCAACGGGTTCAATTTTACGAACTTTTTGACGGGGTGTATCCGCAGGAAGGGCGATTCTCCATTCTAGATTCTCTAATTCTACTGGATCTAATGGGGCTAATTCTTCTATGTAGGAAATTTCTAGCAAATAACCATTAGAAAGGGCATAATGTTTGTCAGGATAATAGCGAAAATAAAGAGGATGAATAAAGGTTTGATAACGATAGCCTAATTCATGATTGGGGTCAGCATTAGGATTATCTCGAATACAGGGTTCTTGAAAGTCATAGGCCACATAAAGGGTCTTTTTTTCTGTAGTAGAATCAATATGAAAGGTTAATCCTGTGGGAGATTCAAAGGGCGTTAAGACACTAAAAATGACTTTTCCTGTTGCCCTATCTAAACAGTAAACCGTCTGTTCTAAATTATCCGATACCCACAATTCTTCATCAAAAACGGTAATATTTTCCACCCCAATACCGGGGGCATAAAAGTGGGTAATTTCCTGACCCGTTTCCCGATTTAAAACTAAAATTTTACCTTTACGATGGCAAGAAACATAAAGGGTTGAGTCCCAAACACCAATTCCATTAATCCCCTCATCTAAATTACAGAAAACCTCTGGACTCAATGTTGTATCGGACAAAGAACAGGTGTAGATGGTTCTTCCCGTACTAAACCAAAGGGTCTCTTCCTGAATCGCCAACCCCGTCGCACCAATGAATTCTTGCCATTGAGCGGGGTTTAAAATGCGTGTATTGTGAGTTAAAGGATCAATCTCGACTAGGTAACCATTTTTAGCATCAATTGCCCATAATTTGTCATCTTTAAAGGCAATTCCATGAATCGACGATGCTCCAATCGGTCGAATGGTTTGATGAGACAGGGAAGTTGTTTGGGAAAGAGAAGCGGCGGTATCGAGGATCATGCTAGGGTTAAAATAATAGGAAGCTTTGACATTCTAGCTAGTTTTTAACTTCATATACCATAACAAAAGGATTGCTTAATAAAATGCTTGGAGTGAACGATTATTAATAGATAATTAACCATTCAATCATTAATTCATTCAGAGGTGAAACCTGCCCTAATCGTGAATAAATTATTATGTTTTACCAAGGTTTTGCTTTTTTATGCTATTTATGAGGAACGAGGAGTGGTAGCCAGTTACTAAATGGATAATTAATAATTAGCTAATTAATTAAAGTCTGAAGTCTCCCCTTTCTTGGGGGAAATTAAGAACCAGATGAACGATTAATTTTGTCTATTATCCATTATGAATTGTTCCAAGATCGTTCTTACTGAGGACATTACCATGACACGCTTTCACCTCCATTTATCCCCCTTTTCTCTCTTAGGACTCAGCGTTTCTCTAATTTTAAGTTTAGGATTCCTAGCCGAAAAAGGACTAACTCGTCCGATTTCTGCGGATGAAGTTCCTCCCTTACCTGTATCTGAAGGAAGTAGTCTAGATTTAGAAGGGGTTATTTCTCCTAACCCTCAATGGTGGTTCTTAGGAAGAGGAGG
Source organism: Microcystaceae cyanobacterium (assembly GCA_051439375.1). Lineage (GTDB taxonomy): Bacteria > Cyanobacteriota > Cyanobacteriia > Cyanobacteriales > Microcystaceae > JBGTGT01. Next base: position 11,642 of record JBFRWB010000148.1, on the reverse strand, counting down.
AGCGTTTTCTGCACCCAGTGAAACTATATCTGGTTACGAACTGAGTGGGGATTACTACGTTATTACCACTGAAAAGCTCAATATCACCTTAGAGAATCTAGGCTCAAATTCAGAAAATCTGGGGAGTCAACAGGGAGATACCTCTAGAGCCACTCGCCGCTTTCCTTTTGCCCTATTTTAAGCCAGATTAAAAATGAATAATGGACAATGCTCTCTCCTTAAAAGAAATACGAGTGAGTATCTGTTTTTTTCTATTTTCCTCTTAAAAGAGCAGGTTTTAGGGTTTACATCCGAATCAACTAGCCATTAATCAGCGTGTCTTTATTAGGATCGTCGTTTTTCTCGTCTTTTCCAGAATTGGCTTCGTCAAACGCCCGTTGAAGTTCTCTAAGTTGTCGTTTAACTGGGGACTCTTCGGGTTCTATATTAATTTGAATTTTGGGGCCGGTTTTAGCCAAATGAATGACCATGCCATCCACAGCCGGAGTTTTTGAGACTAACTTACCATTAATGTAAGTTCCATTTGCACCTAAATTGACTACTTCCCAGTCTGAGCCTTTGCGTCGAATCTCTAGATGACGACGGGACACCACTGCACTGTACAATACAACATCATTGTCTGTTGATCGGCCAATGCGAACTACTGATGTAGTTTCAAACGCCCAATTTTGCATAGGGACGTTTTTAGCAGGATGAAGTAAGGTCAGAGTAATTGCGGACATTGCCCAGAAAATTAGAGGTCAATTAGTGGCGAGGAAGAAAAGACAGTTACCCTGCCTTCATTGTCTTCTCCTTCTATAATAGGTTAATTGTAGAGGATTCAGAAGAAGTCTCTCAGAAATTTGTTAGAATTACTACAGTATTAGGCCACAGCCAGTTATGAATGAAAAGATTTGACTCAAGATAAAATTTTAGGTCTTTAGATTAATAGAAAATTTGTATTATTTTAACTTGCGCTAAACTGATAGTAAATTCAGTGGTATGATCCCAAGTTAGGTTTTTAATCCTAACGTTTTCCCTGTAACTTTAAAACCTTAAGGTGTGAGGCAATCTTTGTGGCAGTCGATAAATCCTACGCAAAACATTATCCAAACTCCCATTCTCCCCACAAGCGGAAGAAGAAGAATCGGTCAAAATTCTTTCTAAAAGGGCTATTTTTGGGATTAGGACTCGCAGGAGTGGCGATGCTTTCAGCAACGGCCGGTGCTTTTATTGCACTGTCCCTTTCCACTGCTCCCCTTCGTCAATCTTCCCTCAGCACAACTGAACAGGCCGTTTTTAACCAAGATGAAGCCATTTCTTACAAAAGTCTTCGACTTCCAGAACTAAGCCGTCCCGTTAATATTTTGGTAATTGGGACTAAAGTACTAACCTCGGAAGTGACTGATGAACCGCCTGAAGACTTAGGATATCATGCGTTGGTGAATTCCTTTGATGGGTTAGCGGACACCATGCTTTTGGTGCGCTTTGAACCCATGAAAAATACGGTAACCGTTCTTTCTATCCCCCGAGACACTAAAACCGAAATACCGGGGTATGGAGTCCGTAAAATTAACGATGCAAACGCCCTAGGTGGGCCAGCCTTAACAGCCGAAACCGTCAGTAACTTACTCAATGATGTTTCCATTGATCGCTACGTCCGAATCAATGTACAAGGCGTTGAAAAGCTAATCGACGCTTTGGGAGGGGTCACCGTTTATGTTCCCAAGGACATGAAATATACTGACCATAGCCAACATCTGTATATTGACCTCAAAAAAGGCAAACAGCGTTTAAGTGGGGAACAGGCCGTTCAATTCTTGCGCTTTCGTCAGGATGAATTTGGCGATATTGGACGGGTGCAACGACAACAGATGCTCATGCGAGCGTTGGTAGAACAGGCATTAAAACCCCAAGTTTTACTCAAATTCCCCGATATGATGTCAGTAATTCAGTCCAATCTGGATACCAATGTTAGCGTGGAGGAATTGTTAGCATTAGGCGGCTTTGCTGGGCAGACCCAGAGAGAAAATGTGCAAATGCTGATGCTACCCGGTTATTTTGGCGAAGGAGAAGAAAATTACAGCTATTGGCTACCTGCTTCTCGCAAAATTGACACAATGGTTGCCCACTACTTCGACCAAGACTACATGAAAATGGATCCTTATGCCTATGATGATCCCACGGCGTTAAAAATTACCCTTCAGGATACCCTAGAAGACCCAGAAGCAGTAGGGGCAATGAGGACTTATTTAAGAGAACAAGGCTATCGTCGGGTTCATATTGGGAAAGAAGGTGCAGAACCCTTAAAAACCACGAGAATTATTGCTCAACAGGGAGATGACTTAGGCGCATCCGCCATTCGAGGAACTTTAAAGATCGGAGAAATTCTCGTCGAAAGCACAGGTAATTTAGCGTCAGATATTACCATTCAAATTGGCCAAGATTGGCGGATTCAAATGTTAGATTTAGAAGAGGATTCTTGGGAATATAGCGAAAAACAAGCACAAAATGAACAATTTTAAATTTAATGATTAAGTAACCACTAACGTTAAAGGAGTAAAAACCATTGCTAACCTTGGGTGTTAATATTGACCATGTAGCGACTATTCGCCAAGCACGGCGTACTGTCGAACCTGAGCCAGTGGCAGCGGCCGTATTAGCCGAACTAGCAGGAGCAGACGGCATTACAGCCCATTTACGCGAAGATCGTCGCCATATTCAAGATCGAGACATTCATCTATTGCGACAAACCGTCCGTACCCACCTTAACCTCGAAATGGCCCCCACCGAAGAGATGATTGCGATCGCCCTTGAGGTTCGTCCTGACTACGTTACCCTTGTCCCAGAAAAACGCGAAGAAGTGACCACTGAAGGGGGAATTGATATTGTGGCGAATCTTGCTCGTTTCTGTCGAGTGGTGGAGCAACTACAAAGTGCTGAAATACCTGTTAGTTGGTTTATTGATGCTGATATAGAGCAAATTGAAGCGGCCGCCGAAACCAAAGCCCAGTTTATTGAACTGCACACTGGAAAATACGCTGATGCCCCCAATGAAAGCCTTAGACAACAAGAACTAACCCACTTGAAACAAGGCTGTGAAGCTGCGGTTGCTGCTGGGTTGCGGGTCAATGCGGGTCATGGGTTAACCTATTGGAATGTTTATCCTGTTGCCTGTTTACCCTCTATGGAAGAGCTAAATATTGGTCACACTATTATTAGTCGGGCGGTATTAGTGGGGATGGAACGAGCAGTTCGTGAGATGAAACAGGCCATGAGAGGATCGTTTTAACAGCCCTTTAGGCAGGCAGAAGCGATGATTTTTAGTTATAAATAAGCTTTTTTGCTTTACCTAATCGGGTTTAAGTTTCCCGCATTTTAACCGCCAGACTCCACATGGTACAATAAAGAGTTTGCAAGATTAATTGATAATTTGACTTTAGGAGGTAGCTTCATGGCACGAATGTATTATGACGAAGACGCTAATTTGGACTTATTAGCGGAAAAAACAGTCGCTATTATTGGTTATGGCTCTCAGGGACACGCCCACGCTCTCAACCTCAAGGATAGTGGGGTTAACGTCATTGTAGGACTCTATGAAGGCAGTCCCTCCCGTCCCAAAGCAGAGGCGGCGGGTTTAACGGTTTATTCTGTTGCCGATGCAGCGGCCAAAGCCGACTGGATTATGATTTTACTGCCGGATGAGGTGCAGAAAACCATCTATACTAGCGAAATTGCACCCTATCTTAGCGAAGGAAAGGTTCTCTTCTTTGCTCACGGCTTTAATATCCATTTTGGTCAAATTGTTCCTCCTAGTAACGTTGATGTGGTCATGGTAGCTCCTAAAGGGCCTGGCCATCTAGTACGACGTACCTATGAGCAAGGAGAAGGCGTTCCCTGTCTGTTTGCTGTTTACCAAGATGCCACGGAACAGGCACGTGATCGTGCAATGGCCTATGCTAAGGGAATTGGGGGAACTCGTGCTGGTATTTTAGAAACTTCCTTCCGAGAAGAAACAGAAACTGACCTTTTTGGGGAACAGGTTGTACTCTGTGGCGGTTTAACGGCTCTAATTAAGGCAGGCTTTGAAACCCTCGTCAATGCAGGTTATCAACCCGAATTAGCCTATTTTGAATGTCTCCATGAAGTAAAACTGATTGTTGATTTGATTGTGGAAGGCGGCTTGGCAAAAATGCGTGATAGTATCTCTAATACGGCGGAATACGGGGATTTAACCAGAGGTCCACGGGTAGTTACCGATGACACTCGCCAAGAAATGAAGAAGATATTGAGAGAAATTCAAGCAGGAACCTTTGCTAGAGAATTTGTTTTAGAAAATCAAGCCGGAAAATCGGGATTTACAGCCATGCGTCGCCTAGAAGCCGAACATCCTATTGAGGAGGTTGGGAAAGATTTACGAGCAATGTTTAGCTGGTTAAAGGATAAGTAACGTGTGTTCTGATTAAAGAATTACAATGAGGTGTAAGGTGGAAATATCTAAAACCTTGCACTTCACACCTCAAACCTAAAACTTAACATTTATTATTCATTTTCACTTGGATCTTCCATTCCTGTACCTTGTTCGGCTGCTTCCACTGCATCTTCTCGTCTTTTACTTGGTCGATTCATTTTGGGATTAAAAGAGCCTAGCAGAACTTCATTAATTTGTCTGCGAGTTTGTAGGCTCCATTGGCTGAGGGGTTTGGGTAAAAACATATCCCCCATACCAACAAAAATAAGACCTCCAACAAACAGTAGGGTCAGTAATTTGCCTTTCACGATTTTATTCTCCTATTAACAACAGCACGATCAACCCTATTGTTCCCAAATCTTTGGCAAAAAATCTAATCATTTTGACCTCTAAAAAGAATAGTGTATGAATACTACACCCCCTTGATTTGTTTGTTTAAGAATGATGTAATAGAATTGATAATAAATTGAGAAACTGCCGTGGTTAAAGTTGCTGTTACTGCCCTTACCTTACCCCAAGACCACCAAGCCCTAAAAAATCAGCTATTTTCCCTTGCTGATCACATTATTTCGGGTTATAGACTCACTAGAGAAGACGCTCTTTCCCTAACCAAAATAGAAGGAGAGGATAAGATCCTTCTCCTGTGTAACGCTGCTAACGAAATTCGTCAAGCCTGTTGTGGTAACGTAGTGGACTTATGCAGTATTGGCAATATTAAATCGGGAAACTGCTCAGAAAATTGCGGTTTTTGTTCTCAATCTGCTCATCATCAAGGCAAAGATTCTCCTATCTATGAATTGAAATCACCTGATGCTATTCTCGCCCAAGCCAAAGCAGCCGAAGCAGCCGGGGCAAAACGCTTTTGTATGGTGAGTCAAGGTCGAGGAATTAAATATAATAGCCCTAAATCACAAGAATTTGACCAAATCTTAGAAACCGTTAATCGAATCATCCAAGAAACCAATATTAAACCCTGTTGTGCCTTGGGAGAACTAACCCTTGAACAAGCACAGGCACTTAAAGCGGCAGGGGTAACACGATACAATCATAACTTAGAAGCCTCAGAAAATTTTTACTCAGAGATTGTCACCACCCATAGTTGGCAAGATCGGGTGGAAACAGTCAAAAATCTTAAATCTGTCGGGATTCAAGCCTGTACAGGGGGAATTATTGGTATGGGAGAAAGTTGGGAAGATCGAGTGGATTTAGCCCTTTCCTTGCGAGAATTAGGGGTAGAATCAGTTCCCATCAATCTTTTGAACCCCAGAGAAGGAACTCCCTTAGAAAATCAAGATAAACTGAACCCGTTAGAAGCCTTAAAAGCGATCGCAATTTTCCGTTTTATCCTTCCTCAACAAATTTTACGCTATGCAGGCGGTCGGGAAGCAATAATGGGAGAATGGCAACATCTTGGCCTGAAATCGGGTCTTAATGCTATGTTGATTGGTCATTATTTAACCACCCTTGGCCAGTCACCTGAACAAGATCACGCTATGCTTGAGGCATTAGGACTCTCAGGAGGAGAAACGCCAGTCAATCGTGAGTACTCAACAACGCACTAAACCCCAACGCCTTATCTCCCTTCCCACTGAACTCTTATGGGCAGTTATTGGCTTATTATTGACTATAATTAGCACATTTGTCGAAGCATTTGTGACCAATCCTCCGTGGCAATGGGCTGAACAAGGGATTCAGAGTCAATCTTTAGGGATTACCTATCAAATTGGTGCAGTTTTGTTAATTGGCTGCACAGGAGGGCGAAATGCGGCGGCTTGGTCCCAAATTGCCTATCTTATTTTAGGGTTGTTCTGGTTACCCATTTTTGCCCATGGTGGTGGACTAGATTATATCAATAACCCTAGTTTTGGCTATCTACTAGGTTTTATTCCCGGTGCGTGGGTGTGTGGTTGGTTAGCCTTTCGTCAGCGTCCTAAAGTCGAATTTTTCGCCCTAAGTGCGTTAGGTGGATTATTAGTCATTCATAGTTGTGGATTGTTATATATTTTATGGCAATTTTTCTTTAAACCAGATAATTTTTTAGTGAGAAATGGTGAGGTTCTGTGGTCACTCATTCATACTTACTCTGTGACTCCTTTTCCAAGTCAACTGGTGTTAATTTGTGTAGTTTCACTTCTTGGCTTTATACTGCGTAAACTGCTTTTATATTGATAAGGGATTAGAAAAAAAGATCAAAATTCACAATTTTCCGACTTTGTTGACTTTCTTAGAAAATTACTAAATTTATCCTCTCTGTAACCTTATTCTTTCCCTATTGTTGTTACTGTAGATCATATTTTGCTAAGATGATCCAAATTCATGGGTACAACGGAACATCAACCTTCTCCCGCCAGTCAAGAAGAATGGCAAGGTTAAACACCAATTTGGAAAAATTAACGCTCCCTCTAACATATCCCTAAAACAAACCCCCATTTACATCTATAGAGGTCAATTATGATGAAATCTTTACTCCGTCGCGCCACTACTTTAGGACTTATCGGCAGTGTAGTTGTAACCAGTTGGCTAGGTACTACTTTAAAGGCCTTGGGTATCCCAGAAAGTGAAATTACCAAGCTTCTTAGTCCGATTCCCGTTTTTATGATTGTTAACGGTGAAGGATTTCCCCTTGTTTTACAGCAAAATGACACCCAGCAAAAATTCACCTTGGCTTTTGTCAGCGAAGATGATGCCAACACAGCATATGATCAGTTCAAGCAAGAGAATCCCAATGAGTCTCAAGCGTTTAAGGTAATGGGTGTTCCCCTTCCTGAAGTTTATAAATTACAAGTTGAAAGTGCTAAAGAAGAGGATGGTTTAAAGGTTCAGTACGTTCCCACTGCTGAAGAAGTGCAAGTAGCGCAACAATTACTACCCGATGGCCAAGAATATCGAGGAGGTGTTCCCCTTTTTGTTGCCAAAATACCTGATGAGGGATACGTAACCATAGAAGACTCCAGTAACAATAATGAAAGAGTTATTCTCTTTTTCTTTGAAAAGGAGCAAATTCAAGAATTTATTGAGGGACTAGAAAAAAATAATCCCAACTTTCCCGATAATGTTGAGATTGAAGTTGCGTTGTTAGAAAATATAATGGCAGCTTTAACGACCCAAGATAATGAGTTTCTAACCAAAATTCGCTTTGTTCCCTCTGAAGATGCAGCGGCCTATGTACGTCAAGCGATTCAAAATCAACAAGGGAATTAATGAGGCAAAATAGAAGGCAGGAGGGAATATTTCCCTGTAAAACTGAAACTCAGAGATGTTTAATCCTCTTTTGTCAGTTATCCTTCTGCTTCCTTTTAGGGAGACCATTGGGGACGAATCCCTAATAACCCTAATTCTTTAAGTTCTGGCTGAGTTTCTTGAGAAAAATCGTCTGGGGGAATTAACACCCATAATTTCCCCCCAACAATAGCTTCTCCTCCATCAGTCATTAAGGTGTTGTCAACATTGATGGCATTATTTGTCACAACTTGATCAAACAAAATCCCTAGACCATCAGGTGACAAACTTAATCTTACTTCTCGGAAATTCGGTAACTTCATTAATGGCATTAATTGTCCCGTTTCAAGGTCAATTTTGGCAAAATAAGGTTGTTCTTGATAGGCTTCCCCTTCTAATAGTTCGGTTAATAAACAATATAATTCTTTTCCTTGTGTCGTAAATTGACAATCGAGAATTGAGCCTTTGGTATTGAGTAATTCTTTTTGAATTCCTTGATTGTTGACATAAAATAATGACCGAGTATAACGTAATTCTGCATCATTGCTATTAAAATTGACCATTGCTGCTGCTGAACCATCGGGGGAAAAACTCAATAATTCCCCGAATTTAGGTAAAAAGTTATCTGCATCCCCCTCCATCTCCTCATTTAGTGGTAATAAGCTAATGCCTTCTCCCCTTGTTACAGCCAAGGTTTCTCCATCAGGAGCAATCATAAATTTACCGCCAGAAACATTCAGTTTTTCGGGTTCTTTACCCTTTTTAACCTTCCATAAGTCAAAATCTGCGGGATTTTGTCGGTTGATTCGATAAACCACCAGCGTTTCTCCATCTGGTGTGATATCAAATTGATGGTTTTGATATTCTTTGTTATCTAATACCCGTTCGATGGTTAATTTAGGTTGTTTTTCACCATTTGAGAGGGGAAGATTCACCTCATAAATATCCAAGTCTTCTAACCCTTCCTTGGCGTTTTCCAAAGAAGTTGCTGAGAAAACTAGCTTATTTCCCTGTTGGCTAAATTTAAAGTCCGTTACCACCCAATCGGGCGGTGTGAGGAGTAATTTTTTTTGTTGTGTAAGATTATAGTAAATGAGGCGGCCGTTCTCTTCTTCTTGTGTGCCGATATAAGCTAAAGCTCGGTCACGACTGCGAAAACTAGCTAAAAAGGGTTTAATTTCTTTTCCTTGCTTGTCTTTACCTTTAAATCCTTCTTTTGCCCCCAATAGCTGAACCTGATAACTTTGTCCGTAAGGAATCGGTTGGGTCAGCGTGTAAGCCATGCGACGACCTGACCAACTCATTTTTCCATCGAGGGGAGGATCAATAACTAAATTTTTTTCCACGGTTGCTTGATCCATGGGTCGATCAAAGGTGAGGATAAATCCTTGATCTTCGACTCCTATGGCTTGATTTTGCCAGCTAAATTCCTTTACATAGGGACTATTATCAATTAAACAGTTATTATCACAGAGTTGTGTCCCTACGCCTAACCCAAGGGTAAGTGTTCCTAAAAGTGCGATCGCTGATAAACAGACTTTATCAATCGGTTGTAAGGAGAATTTGGAAATCATAAATAGGAGTTAGCAAGAGTTATAGAGATTCAGGGGTTAGTAGAGATGTTGCGTGCAACGTCTCTACAGGATTTCAGAAGTTATAGACGTTCAGAAGTTCCAAAAGGATTTAATCATTCTACCTTCTTTAAGATTCTTCTAATCGTTTGCGCCATTCTTGGTCAATTTTATCTGATTGTTCGATTTCTTGGGTTAAGATGTCTTTTTCTGTTGAATAGGTAATATCTTCCCTTGTAATAACCTTTTCTGCTGCAAATTGACGGGCATAATTAAGTTTAGCTTGTCGTTGTGTATTGGGTAAAGTTAATTGTTCGGCTCTAGCTTGACGTTTTTGGTTACGAGTGGTGATGATACCATTGCGCCATTGTACCCAAAAATAACGCATGAGAGGAAGACTAAGAAAAGCGATGGCATATCCCAATAAAATCGTGTAAATTCCTTGTACAAAAACGAGGAAATCTCCTGAAAAAGTATAGTCTTGGAAAAATGAACCTAACATTAAAGCTAGGATAAAGTTTAATCCCCCTAACCCAATGGCTAACATAATTTGGCCACTACTTGCTTGACTAAATCGCCAAGGTTTTTCCTCTAAGTAATCAGAAAAGGGATGAATATTTCGCTTTTGTGCGGTAACTTGTAATTCAGGGAAATAATAAACAATTTGTCCTTGATCAGAAACTTTAGGATAACCGTTAAATTTCGTTAATGCTGGCAGAATATAATCTTCATTTTCCTGCTCAATTGTTGAAATATTATCTAAATAGGGAGCAATTTGTTCGGCTGCAATTACTCCTTGATTTTCTTGAATGACTGCACCAATATTATACCAACGCTGTTCTTCTAAATCTGCATTCGGGTTTCCATCTCCAAATAAAAAAGAATAGATACCTTCTAAAAAATTAAGCTTGTTCTCTCTTCTGGAACGAGGTTGATTAGGACGAGGCTCATGGTAATTTGGAGAAAAGATCCAAAATAAATCCATAAAGTTCGGAAAGAAAATGATTCCACCACCATTACTATAACTACTGCTTTGGCTACTACTTGAGTTCTCATCTCGGCTAGAATTAAGTGAGATAATAATTACCGCTAAAGCAACCATCATCAAAAGAATAGAAGCCACTAAAATGATACCAAAAGAAATGCGAATCAAATAAAAAATGACTGACCATGCCTTCTCCCACCATGCTTGTAGCCGTAATTTAAAATATTTGTTGCGTAAGATTGTTCTAAAATTTTTGGGAAATAGATAAACAATATCTCCACTGTCAGCGACTTGTAGATGTCCTTGTGCTTCTGATGCTAAGGATAATAGTCCTTGTTGAGCGATTTCTAAGGATAAGCCTGATTGAGCAGCAACATCGCCAACCGTTACTCGATAATCGAGTTTTTCGACCGATTTCATGAGAGTAGGGTCAAATGAGGTCATTGTTAAATTCCTAAATGCTTGTCTCTTCTAGTAGTTATTGTAGCGACTGACGCAAAAATTTTCTGGGGGAAATTACGATAAATTTTCTGGGGGGGAAATTACGATAATAAAGTTTAGCTTTTGTCTGTCACATATAATCATCACTTATTATTACTATGATTTTGACTATGACGGGTCACGATTAGATTACCTAAGTTCAGTGTATGCAAAATTATCTCCTTTGATTAAATATGAACTTAATCAATATATTGATTTTTTATTAAAATGTGACGATTAGCTAACACATTAGAATGTTTAAAACGATCACAAACGTCTGTGATATGATTCAAAATGCTAACCAATGGCTAAACACTTAATTATCCAAGCAGGACGTACAGAAAGAGAATATCGGCGAGATTTGTGGCGGTACTGAAAATTATTTTATTTTTCTCGTTCAATTGTCTCTGCGAGTTCAGTAATTGTCAGTTTTTTCGATTTTATGATTTCTGGGATGATTTTAAGAGGATTATGGCATGGTATAACTTCCTTCCTAGTTGGCGCATTATCACAAAGAAATTTGCTGATATTATTTAAAATTAATGTAACAACTATAACACTTTGCCTCTCAACTTCAGAAGAGCCTCCCCCATCAATTCCCTAATGAGAGATATTAAAATAAAATGGAAAACAGTTTATCGGAAAAAAGTTCTTGCCTTCCGAATGAACTGACACAAGACTAGGAGTAACTCAACAGCCATGACTCAAGCAACAGAAACCCCCACCAAAGGAATTCAACTATCCGAGAAAGCTCTCAAGCACGTCCTTCAACTACGGGATCAACAAGGTACGGATCTCTGTCTGCGAGTGGGTGTGCGTCAAGGCGGCTGCTCTGGAATGTCCTATATGATGGATTTTGATACCATTGATAACGTTACTGAGGATGATGAAGTATTTGACTACGATGGCTTCCAAATTATCTGCGATCGCAAAAGCC
>JBFRWB010000147.1:0-6602 GCA_051439375.1 Microcystaceae cyanobacterium | reverse complement strand
GGAAGCCGTATTGCTACGATTATTTTATACATCTTTTGGTTATCTTTATGTAATCGCAATTCTGCCATTATTGACAGCAAGGATATTGTCATTCAAATGCTTTTATTTTACAGTTGTTTTACATCCTTAGGAAATAGCTTATCTGTTGACAATATTTTGCGAGAAAAGTTACTTAGGAAACGTCGTAATATCTTTAAGTATATACCTCCGAAACAGTCCATTTGGGGTTTAAGACTGCTACAAATTGCTATTGCTTTGATTTATCCCTTTTCCGCTATAGATAAACTCTATAGTGACATTGCTTGGCGAGACGGTAGTATTATGTATTATATTTCCTTGTATGATGCTTGGTTTAGATTTACGGATGTTGACTTATTTCACAATTATTTTTTGAGTATTATTGCAACCTATAGTACCTTAATGCTTGAGTTTATGTTTCCGATTTTTGTTTGGTTTAAACGGACAAAATATTGGATCTTAAGTGTGATGTCCTTATTCCATATTTCTATTGCCATTGTTATGAATGAATTTGTCTTACAATTTAGTTTAGTCATGCTGGTTTCTTATACTTTATTCATTGATTCTGAAACTATCAAAACAATCTTCTCAAAATCCAAGAAAAAATATAATTTTATTCGTCAAAAAAATCTCGTAGAAAGTAAAATTAACTCATAGAAAATAGGGAGACAAAGATGAGAATTGAACAAGATAGTATGGGTCAAATTGAAGTCCAATCAGAAGCTTATTGGGGCGCACAAACCCAAAGATCCCTCCGTTATTTTGCCATTGGTGATGATACCATGCCAAGGGAAATGATTCGGGCGATCGGTATTCTTAAAAAAGCCACAGCTATTGTTAACAAAGATTTAGGAAAATTAGCAGAAGAAAAAGCAGAATTAATTGTACAAGCAGCCGATGAAGTGATAGCAGGAAAACTAGATGCTCACTTTCCTTTAAAAGTTTGGCAAACCGGAAGTGGGACCCAAACTAATATGAATGCTAACGAAGTTATAGCAAACCGTGCCATTGAATTAGCTGGAGGTGTATTAGGTAGTAAAGATCCTATTCATCCCAATGATCATGTTAATATGTCTCAGTCTTCTAATGATACTTTTCCCACTGCTATGCACATTGCTGCGGTAGAAGAAATCACCCATAATTTATTGCCAAGTATTACTAAATTACGGGATAGTTTAGTAACTAAAATGAAAGACTTTCAAGACATTGTTAAAATTGGCAGAACTCACTTAATGGATGCAGTTCCTTTAACTTTGGGACAAGAATTTTCAGGATACATTTCCCAACTGGATAAAGATATAGCAAGAATCCAATTATCTTTACCAGATTTATATGAATTAGCCATTGGGGGGACTGCAGTGGGAACCGGGTTAAATACTCATCCAGAATTTGCCGAAAAAGTAGCCCAAAACATTGCCCAAATAACAGATTTAACCTTTGTTTCAGCCGACAATAAATTTGCAGCTTTAGCTGCCCATGATGCGGTTGTAATGTGTAGTGGAACCCTGAAAACTTTGGCTTGTTCATTGATGAAAATAGCCAACGATATTCGTTGGTTAGGATCGGGTCCTCGTTGTGGTATTGGGGAGCTTATTTTGCCTGCAAATGAGCCAGGATCTTCCATTATGCCCGGAAAAGTTAACCCAACACAATGCGAAGCTATGACCATGGTTTGTGTGCAAGTAATGGGTTATGACGCTGCTATTAGTATGGCAGGAAGTCAGGGAAATTTTGAGCTAAATGTGTTTAAACCCTTAATGATTTTTAATCTCTTAAACTCTATTAGATTATTAGCTGATGCTTGTTTATCTTTTACCGATCATTTAGTCGTAGGGTTAAAAATAAATCAAGAGCAAATTGAACATTATTTAAACAACTCTTTGATGTTAGTGACTGCTTTAAACCCTCATATTGGTTATGATAATGCAGCCAAAGTTGCAAAAAAAGCATACACAGAAAATACAACGTTAGAAGCAGCTTGTGTTGCTTTAGGGTTTCTGAGTTCCGAGGAATTTAAAAAGATTGTTCGTCCCGAAAAGATGACCTAAAACAACCATGTTTGTAATACCAATTTTCTAAAGTCTAGCTACATATTTCGTAGGGATCAGCGGCCCCTGACTCCTAAAACATTGATATCTATTGGAAATGGTATAAGGTGGGCATTGCCCACCCTACAATAATGTCATCATTTTTTGGGGACTGCTATACTGAGTAGTGGGATATTAGGAGTTTCACCCATGAGCGAACCCATGACAGTTACTTATTCCTTAGAAGAAGTCCTTAAGCGCATTGAGGACAAATTAGATAAAATAGATGAGAAATTTGAGGCTAAATTCGAGAAATTTGAGACTAAGTTAGACAAACTCGATGAGAAGTTTGAGGCCAAATTCGATAAACTCGATGAGCGTCTGAACACCATAGAAGTTGGCCAGGGAAAATTAGAAGAAAAAGTCGATGGTTTAGGAAAACGGTTAGATAATCAAGAGTTTATCAACCGTGGTGTACTCGTTGGTTTGATTATTGCCTTATTAGGGGGTTTAGCGAAAATGTTTGGGTTCATTGGTACCCCCTAAATTGTTGTTAGGCTATCTAAATAATAGAAGTATCGTTATCTTGACCGGCACCAGATTCTACCTCACCATAGTTACCAATGGAAACAACATAATCTAAAAAGAAGTCAAGTGAAAATGAGTTGTTAGGCAAATTTAACCTAGTGGTTTTATTTATGTCCGACTACTTAGGCAGGTATAATGATCACACTGAGCATTCTAACGAAAGGGAACGAATGAAACCTTATCTTGCTGCTGCCATTCAAATGACAAGTAAGCCTGATCTAGATAATAATCTAGCCGAGGCTGAAGAACTGATTGAACTTGCTGTCCGTCGTGGGGCTGAATTAATTGGCTTACCGGAAAACTTTGCCTTTTTAGGAAAAGAAGAAGATAAACTCAACAAAGCCCAAGAAATTGCCCAGAAATCTGAGAAATTTCTCAAAACCATGGCCCAACGCTTTCAAATCACCATTTTAGGCGGAGGGTTTCCTGTTCCCGTCGAGGGTGACGCGAGCAAAGCTTATAACACCGCTATTTTAGTCGATCCCACGGGAAAAGAATGCTCTCGTTATCAAAAAGTTCATCTCTTTGATGTTGATCTCCCCGATGGTAATACCTACCAAGAATCAAGTACAGTAATGCCAGGAACCCAGTTACCTGAGATTTACCCCTCGCAAGAGTTAGGGAACTTAGGAATGTCTATCTGTTATGATGTTCGCTTCCCTGAGTTATACCGTCATTTATCCCAGCAAGGGGTGGATATCTTGTTTATTCCGGCTGCTTTTACCGCTTTTACAGGTAAAGATCACTGGCAAGTTCTTTTACAAGCGAGAGCCATCGAAAACACCTGTTATATCATTGCACCGGCACAAACCGGCAATCATTATGCCAGACGGTTTAGCCACGGCCACGCGGTCATTATCGACCCTTGGGGGATTATTTTGGACGATGCAGGCCAACAACCCGGTATGGCCCTAGCAGAAATTGATCCCCACCGCGTTAAACAGGTACGTCAACAAATGCCTTCTTTGCAACATCGGGTTTTTGTCTAAAACTGTCCCGTGATACCATAGTAATCTTACAAAGAAAACCATTACGAGAGATTTCATGGCTATTAAAACTCCCGAATGGGTGAAAAACGCCGTTTTTTATCAGATTTATCCCGATTCCTTTGCGAGAAAGGTTCCTCCTCACCAAAAATGGTTATTAGATGTCCCCCTAGAAGACTGGGATGCACCCCCAAGCTTTCAAGGATACAAAGGGGGTAACCTATGGGGTGTCATGGATAAATTAGATTATTTACAAGATTTGGGGGTCACTGCGCTTTATTTTACCCCGATCTTTCGCTCTGCTAGTAATCATCGCTATCATACTCAAGATTATTATGCGATCGATCCCTTGTTGGGAGAACGAGAAGCCTTTGATCAACTTTTGAAAGTAGCCCATGAAAAAGGGTTTAAGGTGGTTTTGGATGGGGTGTTTAATCACGCTAGTCGGGGCTTCTTCTTCTTTAACGACATCTTAGAAAATGGCCCTAATTCTCCTTGGTTAGATTGGTTTAAAATCGAGGGTTGGCCCTTATCTGCCTATGATGGCAGTCGTCCCGCTAATTATATCTCCTGGATTGATTATCGTGCCTTACCCCAGTTTAACCACAATAATCCAGGGGTGAGAGAATATATTATGCAAGTAGGGGAATATTGGCTTAACCAAGGGATCGACGGTTGGCGGTTGGATGTACCGGACTGTGTGAAGGCTGAAGGGTTTTGGGAGGAGTTTCGAGATAGAGTTAAAGGAGTGAACCCAGAGGCTTATATTGTCGGTGAAATTGCCTTTGATGCCACACAATGGTTAGATGGCAACCAATTTGATGGGGTGATGAATTATCCCTTTGCTCGTTTGATTGCTTGTTTCATTGTTGGCGATCGCGTGGATAAAGACACCATTTCCCACTTTTTTAAACCCTACACACCTATGGATGCACAAGGGTATGCCAAAGGAATTGAGGAATTATTAGCCCGTCATCCTTGGGAAATTCAATTAACCCAGTTAAACCTATTGGATAGTCATGATACGCCGCGATTTTTAAGTATTGCTGGCGGCGATCGCACCTCAGCTAAATTAGCAACCTTATTACTATTTACCTTCCCTGGAACCCCTAACCTTTTTTATGGAGATGAAATAGGGATTGAAGGGGGCCGTGATCCCGATGGTAGAAAAGGCTTCCCCACAGAGGATAAATGGGACAAAGAAACTTTAGCTTACCACAAACAATTAATCGAAATTCGTAAAAAACATACCCCTTTACGGACAGGAGAATATCATTCTCTTTATGCAAAAGGTGACGTTTATCTCTTTGCCCGTATTCTAGGAGAAGAAGGGTTGATAGTTGCAGTCAATAATGGGGAGGAAAAAGCAGAAATTACCCTATCTAACTTTAACAAAACTCCCTTACTTCTGCGAACAAAACCCCAGAACCTTGTTTATGGGGAAGGAGCAATTAATTGGGAAAATGATCAGTTAACCCTAACCCTTCCTCCCCGTTGTGGCTTGATCATAGCCTGATGAGTCGGCCGATACACTGCCAACCTTACAGGTGTTGAGATGGTAGGGGTCAACGGCCGTTGACCCCTACTGAAATTAGTCTTATTTTAACTCCCGAACATCAGCAACTTGGCCATTAACTGCAGCCGCAACCACCATGGCCGGACTCATCAATAAAGTTCGTCCTGTGGATGATCCTTGACGACCTTTAAAGTTACGATTAGAAGAAGAAGCACTAATTTGATCCCCTTGCAACTTATCCGGGTTCATGGCCAAACACATGGAACATCCAGCTTCTCGCCATTCAAAACCAGCTTCAACAAAGATTTTATCTAACCCTTCTTTTTCGGCTTCCACTTTCACCCGTTCCGAACCCGGAACCACAAATGCTTTCACCCCATTAGCTACATGATGGCCCTTGGCAAACTTAGCTGCTTCCCTTAAGTCGCTGATGCGTCCATTGGTACAACTGCCAATGAAACAGACATCTACTTTTGTCCCTTTGATAGGGGTTCCAGGAGATAACTGCATATAACTGTATGCTTCCTGGGCGATCGCCCGATCGCTTTCCGGTAAACTCTCAGGGGTGGGAACCGGTTCGCTGATCCCTATCCCTTGACCGGGTGTAATACCCCAAGTTACGGTTGGTTCTATTTCTGAAGCGTCGAAGCTAACAACATCATCGTACTCGGCATCACTATCAGAAGCCATACTACGCCACCAACTGACCGCTTTTTCCCAGTCGTCTCCCTTGGGGGCAAAATCTCGTCCTTTCAAATACTCAAAAGTGACATCATCGGGGTTAATGTAACCACATCTAGCACCCCCTTCGATGGACATATTACACACCGTCATCCGTTCTTCCATAGACATGGATGCAAAGGTGGTTCCGGCGTATTCGTAGGCGTATCCTACACCTCCTTTAACCCCTAGTTTACGGATGATATGCAGGATGACATCTTTGGCATAAACTCCAGGGGGTAAGGTGCCATTGACCTCGATTTTACGCACTTTTAGCTTAGAGAGGGCAAGGGTTTGGGAAGCTAATACATCCCGAACTTGTGAGGTTCCGATCCCAAAAGCGATGGCACCAAATGCCCCGTGGGTGGAGGTATGGGAGTCACCACAAGCAATGGTCATTCCAGGTTGAGTGAGTCCTTGTTCCGGGGCGATAACGTGGACGATACCCTGATTTCCTGAACCGATGTTATAGAAGCGAATGCCGTTGTCTTTGGCACTATTTTCCAATGCTTGCATCATCTCTTCTGCTAGGGTATCAACAAAAGGACGGGCTTGGTTTTCCGTGGGAACGATATGATCTACTGTGGCAACGGTGCGCTCGGGATACATGACTTTGAGTTCCCTTTCCCGTAACATAGCAAATGCTTGGGGACTGGTAACTTCGTGGATCAAATGCAGTCCGATGAAGAGTTGGGTTTGTCCTGAAGATAATATTTGAACAGTGTGGGTATCCCAAACTTTATCGAA
>JBFRWB010000146.1:0-16132 GCA_051439375.1 Microcystaceae cyanobacterium | reverse complement strand
TTAAAGACAATATTGGCCGTTTTGATGTTGTCATTACCACCGCACAAGTCCCTGGCAAAAAAGCCCCTGTTTTAGTCACTGAAGAGATGGTGGAAAGCCTGAAAGCAGGGTCTGTTGTTGTTGATTTAGCAGCAGAACAAGGCGGAAACTGTGCCTTTACTGAAGCAGGTAAGAATATTCACCATAATGGTGTCACTATCATTGGTACGGTTAATTTACCTTCTACTCTGGCCGTCAATGCCAGTCAAACCTACGCCAAAAATCTGCAAACCCTCTTGCTGTTATTAGCCCCAGAAGGCGAGTTAAACCTTGATTTTGAGGATGACATCATTGATGAAGCTTGCGTCACCTATGACGGCGCAATTCGCAATGAACGAGTCAAAAGCCTCTTAAATCAAACAGTTCAGGTGTGAGGTATGAGGTGCGAGGTATGAGGTTTTTATATATTAAAACTCAGAACCTAGAACCTAAAACCTAGAACCTAAAACCTAGAACCTAAAACCTAAAACCTAAGAAAAATGAGTACAGAACTATTAACAGGCTTAGTGGTCTTTGTTTTGGCTTCCTTTGTTGGCTTTGAAGTCATTAACAAAGTGCCACCCACGTTACACACTCCCCTCATGTCTGGAGCGAATGCCATCTCTGGAATTGCCGTTGTAGGAGCATTATTAATCGCAGGAGTCCAAACATGGAACTTAACTGTGATTTTAGGCTTAATTGCCGTTATTCTCGCAATGGTTAATGTTGTAGGTGGCTTTCTCGTTACCGACCGTATGTTACAAATGTTCAAGAAAAAGGAAGCAACCCGATGAATAGTTCTCTTTTTACAGGTATTGAATTAGCCTATCTCTTAGCTGCATCCTTGTTTATTGTAGGGCTAAAAAAGCTGGGTTCTCCCGCTACTGCCCGTCAAGGGAATGTTATCGCCTCGATTGGGATGCTCATTGCTATTATTGCAACTTTGCTTAATCAAGGGGTGTTAAACTACACCATGATTTTGATTGGCGTAGTTATTGGCTCAATTATTGGCGCAATTACGGCTCAGAAGGTAGAAATGACCGCTATGCCCCAAATGGTCGGTATTTTCAACGGTTTAGGCGGTGCTGCCAGTGCCTTAATTGCGGTTGGGGAATATGAAAGACTACTTACCAATGGTTTAACTATGTCTTTTGACACCCTATTGGTGATTATTTTAGGAATTTTAATCGGTGGTGTCACCTTTACTGGCAGTTTACTCGCCTTTGGTAAATTACAGGGCATTGTATCAGGTTCTCCTGTTACCTTTCCCTTACAACAACCCTTTAATATTCTTCTGTTTACCAGCTTCTTTGTCGGCAGTGGTTACTTGATGTTGCATCCCACAGAAACCACAATATTTTACGCCTTAATCGGTTTATCCTTGGTATTTGGGGTTCTCTTCGTTCTTCCCATCGGTGGAGGCGATATGCCTGTGGTTATCTCCCTATTAAACTCATTTTCTGGGTTAGCAGCATCCGCAGCCGGGTTTATCCTCTTCAACAATATGCTGATTATTGCCGGGGCGTTAGTGGGAGCATCGGGGATTATTTTAACCGAAATCATGTGTAAAGCCATGAATCGCTCCCTATTTAGTGTGCTTTTTGGTGCATTTGGCACAGCAGAAGGTACAGCAGCCGGTGGTGTAGCAGGGGGTACAGATAAAACCGCTAAGTCTATCGATGCAGAAGAAGGGGCTATGATGTTAGGCTATGCTCGTTCTGTGGTTATTGTCCCCGGATATGGGATGGCGGTGGCGCAAGCGCAACACTCTGTGCGAGAATTAGCGGAAAATTTGGAAAAAATGGGTGTAGAAGTTAAATATGCCATTCATCCCGTAGCGGGACGGATGCCCGGCCACATGAATGTGTTACTGGCTGAGGCAAATGTTCCCTATTCCCAACTCTATGACATGGACGACATTAACCCCGAATTTGATAGAACGGATGTTGCATTAGTTATTGGGGCAAATGATGTGGTTAACCCGGCTGCACACCATGATAAAGCCAGTCCTATTTACGGAATGCCTATCTTAGATGTGGATAAAGCCCAACATACCATCGTGATTAAACGTAGCTTAAATACGGGGTTTGCTGGTGTGGATAATGAGCTTTTCTACGAAGATAAAACCATGATGCTATTTGGTAGCGCACAAAAGGTTGTCTCTGATTTAGTCTCTGAAGTCAAGCAACTTTAAGGGTTGAATTATAATTGATTATAGGGTGGGCTTTGCCCACCTTTTTTGTTATTAATTCAGCCAACTGTAACGCACCAAATTGTGAGAATCTTTTAAGGATGGGTCATTTCTTCGGGACGTACCCACTGTTCAAATTCTGCTTCTGTTAATAACCCTAACTCAAGACAAGCCGCTTTCAGCGTTTTATGCTCTAAATAAGCTTTCTTAGCCACTTTTGCTGCGTTATCATAACCAATATGAGGATTTAACGCCGTCACTAACATCAAAGACTCATTAACTAATTGCTCAATACGATCTAGGTTGGGTTCAATTCCCACCACCAAATAATCTGTAAAAGACGAACAAGCATCCGCTAACAAACGAATAGAGTTCAAAAGATTAAAAATCATCATGGGTTTAAACACATTTAGCTCAAAATTGCCCTGACTTCCCGCAAAACCAATGGTTGCATCATTTCCTATCACTTGCACACATACCATTGTCATCGCTTCACACTGCGTCGGATTTACTTTACCTGGCATAATAGACGATCCCGGTTCATTTGCAGGTAAATTTAACTCTCCGAGTCCGCAACGGGGGCCAGATCCTAACCAACGTAGATCATTGGCAATTTTCATCAGGGAAGCGGCTAAGGTTTTCAATGCACCACTGGCCATTACAATACTATCATGGGCAGCGAGGGCAGCAAACTTGTTATTAGCAGAGATAAAGGGTAAATCGGTTATCTCAGCGATGATTTTAGCTGATTTTTCGGCGAATTGACCATGAGTATTTAATCCCGTCCCCACAGCCGTTCCCCCTAACGCTAATTCGTATAAGTCGGGTAAAATGGCATTTAATCGGCTTAAGTCCTTATCTAATTGACTCACATAACCAGAGAATTCCTGTCCCAAGGTAAGGGGAACAGCATCCATAAGATGTGTCCGTCCAATCTTCACAATATTCTTAAAGTCTTCTGATTTTTGGGCTAATGCGTCCCGTAATTTCTGCACCATTGGAAGCAAACGATGAATAATTTGTTCCGTCGCTGCAATGTGCATGGCTGTAGGGAAGGTATCATTGGAAGATTGGGACATATTAACGTGATCATTGGGATGAATCGGCGTTTTACTGCCTAATTTGCCCCCAGACACTTCGATCGCACGATTCGCAATCACTTCATTTGTATTCATATTGGTCTGTGTTCCGCTTCCCGTTTGCCAAATTCTTAGGGGAAAATGGTCATCTAATTGACCAGAAATCACTTCATCGGCAGCTTGGGCAATTAATTGGGCTTTTTCTTCATCTAGCTTACCAATATCCTTATTTGTTAGTGCGGCCGCCTTTTTAAGAATACCCAAAGCACGAATCATTTCTCTGGGCATTATATCATCACCAATCGCGAAATATTTCAAAGATCGTTGGGTTTGTGCGCCCCAGTAGCGATCGCTTTTTACTACGATCACACCCATACTATCGGTTTCGTTACGAGAGGGAGAAGTGGGGTTAGTATTCATCATCTGAATGAGTCACTCTTTATTCTGTGTTCAGCATCTATTATCCATTATTAAAACCCTTCGGCTTTAAGTAATAAATAATAAGTAATAAATAAGCAAATAGAAAAAATTATTGATTCAATTTATGATTTAAGCTAAAATAAACTTGAAAATCTATTGCTAATTAAATATAACGACCAATTAAACCCTTAACTTAATGTACGATTCCACCTGCAAATTCATTGCTGCTGAATATTCCAGAGAAATAGCAGTCTGGTTATTAGGACAACCCTTAGAATTCACCGAAATTGAGCCATCTGAGTTATCATTAGAACCGATAAGAGCAGATAGTGTCATCTTTTTAGAGTCAGAAGACCTAATTTTACATATAGAGTTTCAAACTGACCCCAAAGATGACGTTCCCTATCGCATGTTAGATTATGCAATGAGACTCTATCGACGCTATGAAGACAAAGAAATCTATCAAGTGGTTATTTATTTGCGAAAAAGTTCATCCCCTTTAGTGAGTCAGGATTATTATCGAAGAGGAAGAACTTATCACGAATTTAATATCATTCGCTTATGGGAAATTCCCTCTGACCAATTATTACAAAGTCCCGGTTTGTTTCCTTTTGCAATTCTCAGTCAAACCGATAATCGAGAAAACCTACTCAGAGAAATTGGACAGCAAATTGAGGGAATTAACAACCGTCGAGAACAAAGTAATGTTTCTGCTTCCACTGCGATCTTAGCTGGTTTATTATTAAACAAAGAGATCATCAAACGCTTATTAAGAGAGGACATCATGAAAGAATCTGTTATCTATCAAGAGATTGAAAACAATGCTTTACAGAGAGGCCGACAAGAAGGCCGACAAGAAGGCCGACAGGAAGGCCGACAGGAAGGCCGACAGGAAGGCCGACAGGAAGGCCGACAAGAAGGAGAAGCAACTCTTATTCTTCGTTTATTAAATCGTTGTCTTGGAGGAGTATCTTCTCAATTATGTCAACAAATTCAAGGGTTATCTGTAGAAGATTTAGAGAATTTAGGAGAAGCATTACTCGATTTCCAGACAGAAAATGATTTGTTCTATTGGTTAGAAAATAACCGATAATAATTGACAATTTATAATGTTCAACTTTAGATAGAGGTAATTCGCAAATTCTAAATTCTTATGATCTTTGATCTTTTAATTCTTTCCAATGGTCCCGGTGAAATTACCACTTGGGTTCGGCCAGTCGTCAAAGCATTACGACAAATTTGGCCAAATGATGCCGAAAATCTGCGAATCTCTGTAATTTTGTCCCCTTGTCCCAATGCAACGGGAAAAGAAGCTGTGATCGCAAATAGCTATCCTGAGATTAACAGAGTACAAGGGTGCGAAAACTTTTTTTCAACCCTATTATGGGGAAAAACGGCAGAAAATTGGGAGTGGTCGTCTCAGGGAGTCGTTCTCTTTTTAGGAGGAGATCAAGCATTCTCCGTCATCATTGGGAAACGTCTCGGTTACAAAATTGTCACCTATGCAGAATGGGACGCACGGTGGTATCGTTGGGTGGATAGCTTTGGCGTTAGAAATGAGGCGGTTAAAAATAAAGTTCCGAAGGCTTATCAGCATAAATGCGAAGTAATTGGGGATCTGATGACAGATGTTCCTTATTTATCCTCTGAAAAACCCTTAGAAAACCCAATAATCGGCTTTATGCCCGGTTCAAAACCCAATAAATTAATCCAAGGTGTTCCTTTTCTGTTATCAATTACTGATATATTAGCTAAACAAGCCCCCCATCTTGATTTTATTGTACCGTTAGCCCCAACTTTAACCCTTCAAGGACTAGCAAATTATGCTGATCCTAAGTATAATGTCATTATTGAAAAAACGGGCTGGCAATCTGGCATTTTAGCCCAAGAAAAAGAGACGTTTTATTTAAAAACCTCTAACAATACGAAAATAAAATTAATCACTGATTATCCTGCTTATGAGAGTTTGTGTCGCTGTTCTATCGTTTTAACAACAGTGGGCGCAAATACAGCCGAATTAGGGGCATTAGGTATCCCCATGATTGTTTTACTCCCCACACAACAATTAGACGCCATGAAAAGCTGGGATGGAATAGGGGGAATTGTAACCCGTGTTCCCTTATTAGGATCTGCGATCGCTAAAATTATCAATGGTATTATTATTAAACAAGGTAAATTATTCGCATGGCCAAATATTTGGGCTAAAAGAGAAATTGTTCCCGAATTAGTAGGAGAATTAACCCCAGAATTTGTTGCTCAAAAGGTTTTAAATTATTTAGGAAATCCCGAACAATTAAAAGAAATAAGCGATAATTTACAGGAAGTTCGAGGAGAAACTGGTGCATCTATGCGGTTAGCAAGGTTAATTCAATCTGTTCTTATATAACTGATTAAGCTTTGGTTAAAATTTAGTTGGACAAAAGTAAAGATAATTCTTGATTTATCTTTTATATTGATACTGTACCAAGATTGACAATAATGTTTTAAAATGATCACCAAAATTGTCTATTCACCCTTGAGGCAATTTTAGAGGAATATTGTTTTGTTACCTACTATTATTTATGAAACCCTTAAATTTTCGGACTAAAATTGTTGCCACTATCGGACCTGCTAGTAACAACCCAGAAGTATTGCGTCAAATGTTTAAAGCAGGGTTAAGTGTTGCTCGTTTAAACTTTTCTCACGGGAGTTATGATGATCATGGTCGAATGGTTAAGTTATTAAGAGGCTTATCAGAAGAACTTGATCAACCCCTAACCATTTTACAAGATTTGCAGGGGCCAAAAATTCGGGTCGGTGAACTACCACCAGAAGGGATTAAACTCATAGAAGGGGCATCGTTAACCCTTGTTCCTATGGCAGAATGGACAAAAGAACCCAACACAGTTGGTATTGACTATCCTTATGTTGCAGAAGAAGCAGAAACAGGTACTCAAGTCTTATTAAATGATGGTCTATTTGAGTTAAAAGTTCAACAAGTTCAAGGACAAGAAGTTATCTGTCAGATTGTCAAAGGTGGTATTTTAACCAGTCATAAAGGGGTTAACTTTCCCAGTTTAAATCTTCGCTTACCCTCCATGACAGAGAAAGATAAAAAAGATTTAGCCTTTGGTTTATCCCAAGGTGTAGATATTATTTCCTTGAGTTTTGTTCGCAAAGTAGATGATATTAAAGAACTGAAACAATTTATCGCCGATAAAGGATTAGATACCCCTGTCCTTGCTAAAATTGAAAAGCCACAAGCCGTTGAAAACTTTGAAAGTATTGTAGAAGAATGTGATGCTATTATGGTTGCACGGGGTGACTTAGGTGTAGAAATGCGTCCCGAAAAAGTCCCTGCGATTCAAAAATATCTGATTAAAAATTGTAATCAAAAAGGTGTTCCTGTCATCACAGCAACTCAGATGTTAGAAAGTATGATTCAGAACCCCCGTCCTACTCGTGCAGAAGCAAGTGATGTCGCTAATGCGATTATTGACGGAACAGATGCGGTTATGCTATCAGGGGAATCAGCCGTTGGAGACTATCCTATAGAAGCTGTGGCCATGTTAGCCAGTATTGCCAAGGATATTGAAGAAACAGCCACTTTTCCTAATTATACCCCCCGCAATAGCGATAAAGCCCACGCCCTTGCAGAAGCCTTAAACGCAGTTGATCAAATTATTGACCTTCAATGTATCGTAGCGTTTACAGAAACAGGGCATTCTGCTAAATTAGCTGCCGCAGAGCGACCTAGTGTACCTGTTATTGCCCTAACGCCGTCTATCGAGGTTTATCACCGTCTTAATCTAGTTTGGGGCGTTCGTCCTGTCCTCTTTACCGAAGAACAAATTACTTTTGAAGGGGTAATGAAACAGGTAGAGAAGATTCTTTTAAATCGAGATTGGGCTAATAAGGGGGATAAAATCTTAATTCTTGGGGGTTATCCTTATAAGAAAGCTCATACTACCAGTTATCTTGATATTCACACCATAGGAGACCTATAGAATCGTTAATCGTTGTTACTTGATTGATTCTTGAAGGGTGCAGGAAAGACCTTGCGCCCTTATACTTATAAAAAGTACCAAAATTTAGATCAGTTTTATCTTAATGGCATCAATAATCTGGGTTTCTTGTTTTCTTAGTTTATTTGCTCTTATTAGTCATCAAAAATCGGCTATTTCAACCCCACTATTACCCCATCTCCATCCAACTTCCACAGATCAAGTGAATGCTCATAACCCATCAGATATATTATTGATAGTAGAAGAGACTGATCCTCAATTATCAGATATTATTAATCTAGTTAATCAAATGGAAGACTCTCCTGCAAAGGTTAACCGATTAGTTGATCTTGCTAGAAATGCCATTCAAAAAAGAAACATTGAGTCAGCAAAAGAACACTTAGAGCAAGGAGTTTTAATTACTGAAAGTTTTGATAATAAAGTGATTCAAGTTGATCTTTTAACTAATATTGCTCCCTATTATACCCAAATTAATCAGCCAGATAAAGCCCATGAGCTTTTAACCTTAGCAACTAAACTTACTAATTCCTTAGAAGATTTTCAAACACAAAGTGAACTATTGTTAGAAATAGCCCTTGCTTATCAAAGTATCGGTTTAGAGTATAAATCACAACAGTTAATGAGTCGTAGTCAAGAATTAATAACAAAAACTGCTCCGTCTGTGACTTCTTTCCCATTTGAAGAAATACCTAAAGAATTAAGATTTGGACTAACAGGAAACATCAACTCCTTTCGAGATACCACTGCGTTTTTAGGAATCAATACAACTTACTATAAACAATGGCAGACCGATGATATTTATTTTGATGGCAGTGCCTCTGTTTCTTTTGATAGTAGTCGCAGCGTTAATAATTATCGTCCCAGTGGTACAATCATCACCATTTACCGTCATCATTTTGACGAAAAGTGGAACTTTTTCACCGATGGCTTTATCGTAACTAATCAGGATCTTTATTCCTCTCGCAATGATGATGAAGATTTAACAATTGACGTGACAGGTGTTCTTGGGGCAGGATTAAATCTCTGGCGAGGTGAATCAGCAAAAGAATTTCTAGACCTTCAATTGGGCTTAGGTTCTCGCTATGAATATGACTATATCGCCTTTGAAGAAAGACGAAACCAAGTTGAGCCAATATTAGCCATTAACCTGATTGGGCGAGGGTTTAAACTAGGCAATGTAACTTTGCAAGAAGTTTTTATCATTTCCCCCTCTCTTAGAGACCCTGAAAACACCATTATTGCCTCCGATACTCGTCTCCAAGTCCCCCTAAGTCAACGTTGGTCATTGACCAATCGCTTGTTTATTCGATATAGAACCCAAACCATTTTTGAAGCCAACCCTAAAGTACAATTTTTCTTTACAACAGGAGTTGACTATCGATTTTAAGTTAAAAGCTTGACATTTAATCCATAAATCCTATTGTATAATCTAAACTCAATTACCTATTTTAAACCTTCTATTATTCATGATTGACTCATGACTCAATTTTTAAAACAAACCCTAAAACTTATAATCATTGCTGGTTTAAGCTTAATCTTGAATTTAAGCTGGACACCTCAGTTATTAAGCCAAATCCCCTTTTTTCCTACCGCATCAGCGGAAAGTTCAACCCTTTCGACCAACCATTGGGATCTCAACAAAGCCTATAATTGCGGTAGATATTGGTGTAGTGATGTTTATATTTTTGATGGTGAAAGAGAAGCGAGTGTTCTTCTGACACCAGAATTAACCCTTGCCATCACCCCAAATGCCGAACAACCGACATTAGAGACAAAACAATTGATAGAAGAAAGAGCCAAGGTAGTCGAACGAATTTTCAATAAAATTATCGATGATATTAGCAAGCGACAGACAAAATTGACCCCAGATTCTCCTTCTCCTGTCCCTGAAGATGCAGATTGGCGATTTTGGATACCGAAACAGACAACCCCTCCCCATCCCTTAACCCCAATTGTCGATGTAGGGTTCAAAAATGGTCAAACCGTTGTTTATGTGCCTGAACAGCCCGAATTAGGCTTGGCTGCTCAAGATATCGTCACCGTGACTCGAATAGATGCCACAGTCAGTGGCACAACCGTGGAAGACTTAGCCAATGAATGGCGGTTAAACATTCGTAACGCTTTTAATCAAGCTTTTTGGGGGCGAGAGATGGATATTCAGCATCCTCGCTGGCGATGGACGATTGTTTTTCTCGTAATTGGCGTAGTTCTCGTTCTTTTAGTCTTAAGCTACTATCTTTATGATTTTCTGAGAAAGCGCAATAATCAGTTAGGCCGTAAACTTAATGAACTAACCGAAGTAATGGCCGCTGATTCGGAAACCTCTGTTGTCCAACATTCCCCTTTAAATGCTCAAACAGATGAACTTATCTTAGAGAATAACCAAGACTTATCACCTCAACAACAACAAGAGACAACAACTCCCCCTTCACTGTCTCCTGACTCCCAAAACGGAAAATCTAGGTTTTTGAAGCGTTTTGTCCGTAATACTATTGATTTTGCTGCTCAATCAGCTATTTCTCCCGCCTCATTCTTATTAAAACGCCAAACCTTAATAAATCAGCAACGTAATATTTGTCAATTACTCATTCGATTGGTCTTTGTTCTCGATATTCTCGTCGTTGCAATGGGTATGGTTGCTATTGTCTTTACTTTTCGTCAAACTCGCTTTTTGTCCTCTTCTCTATTCCAAGAAACGATTAATTTGATTATTCTTTGGACTGCCTTAATCCTAATCGATAAAATTGGTGACTTTATCGTTGATTTTCTCCTCAATCGTTGGGCGAGAGAAGGACAGAAAAATGATCCCACCTCTAACCGTTATGGCCTCAGGGTAGATACTTACTCCAAAACAGCTAAAAGTGCCACTACTTTTATAGCGATATTTATTGGGGGATATGCAACTATCTGGATTTTAGGGATTAATCCTGCCGTTTTAGCCAGTGCAGGGGTGTTTGCTGTTGCTGTCGCCTTCCTATCCCGTAGTCTTCTCGAAGATTTGCTCAATGGACTGTTAATTCTGGTCAATGATCGTTATGTAATTGGAGATGTGATTAATGTGGGCGGAGATTTGGGTGGAGGTGTGGAAGATATTAATCTTTTTACGACATCTTTACGCAATATAGACGGTCATTTAATTTCAATTCCTAACCGAAAAATTGAATCCGTTACTAACTTTAGTAAGAACTGGTCACAGGTTAATTTTACAATTAAGATTGCATGGAATGAAAATGTTGATAGAGCGATTAGTGTCATGAATCAAGTAGCTGAGGAAATGCAAAGTGAACCCCAATGGGCAGAAAAATGTCTGCAACCTGCCGAGGTTTTAGGGGTAGATGATATTTCCTATGAGGGAATTCTCTTGCGCATGATTCTTAAAACTTTACCCAAAGAACAGTGGGGAGTAGGAAGAGAATATCGACGACGCTTAAAACTAGCCTTTGAAAAAGAAAACATTGCGTTAGGAATTCCTTATCATCAAGTTACAATGGTGTCTCCTCGTTCTGATGAATTTATGACCATGAATTATCAGTCCTCAGAAGATGGTGTGAGTAACTAAGACTTGTTATTGAATATAGCAATCAGTTGTCAGTTGTGAGAATTAAGTCTGAGTACAAGAGAACAGAGAACAAACAATAAAAAAGATATCTCATGACTCATTCCTGATTGCTGTATTTTAATAAAGTTATTTTTGACAAAAGAATACCTTGGGAAAATTGGTGGCTAACGGCTGTTTAGAAAAAATAGGTGGAAACAAAACGTATTTCTTGGCAATTTCTTGAGTAAATGAGGACTTTTCAACTGTGGTAACTGAGAAACCTTTAGACCCAACAATTTTGGGAAAATCATCTCCAAAAATTCTTAGATGATCTACCTGTCCAAAATGAATAAGTCTATCTTCTGGTGTTGTTATTGCGGGATCTTCATAAGTTGTTGCCAAATTGTCTTTCTGTGGAACTGTTAAAATAGCAAATCCTTCTGGTGAAAGAATTCGATGAATTTCTTCAATCGCTTTGTGATAATTAGGGACGTGTTCAAGAACATCAAATGCAATAACCACATCAATACTTTGATCAGAAATTTCGGGCATATTGGACATATCCAGTTTCAAGTCACAGTCAAGGCGCAAGAAATCTGCTGTGTTATATTGGGATGCTTTAGGTCGAATTATCGAGCAAATTAGTTCTTCTGGCGCAAAGTGCAGGATTCTTTTCTTATTAATCGTTTTTTTCCAAGAAAAATCAGAAATATGCTCAAGGGCTGCTAGAAATAAGCGTTGTCTTACTTGAGAACGACAATTTGGACAAACAATCTGTTTGTGCCATGAATTCCCTAAAAATTGACGGCCTTCCCATTGACAAACATTGCATTGTACATTTTTAGGATAAGACATCCAGAGGGATTGCAGCAAATTTCTTGTCTTTTTGAGGGACGCTTTGATAGCGGTTTGAAATGAACTCATAAGTCTTACTTCTTTAATTGTCATGTAAACGCCAACATTATACAAGTATTGGACACCTTAGAACTATCTTTCCTATCTTTATTATTCAGAAAAAGCGTCTTCTAAGTAGCTAATTAGAGTTAATTGATAGCCCTGATAATTAATTGGTTGATTTAATTTAATTGAAGATAATCTATCTTGAGTGGAATTAATTTGAGATAATTTTTTACCTTGAACTAACGCCACATCAAAGCGACAATAATATTCAGCCAATTGAGGAAATTCTGCTAAAAAAGACTGTGCAGTTGTCAAAATCTTCCCTTGTTTTTTCGGATTAACTGCTAATAACCCATTCAAATCCCAATTTCCTTGACTGCGGGTTTTTACCTCTACAAAAATAATAGAATGAGACATACAAGCAATAATATCAATTTCTCCCCAACGACAGTGCCATTGGCGATGAATAATTTTCCATCCTTGGCTAGTTAACCAAGCTGCAACAATTTCTTCTCCTAATTGACCTAGTTGTGTCATCAGATTATTGTTCCATTTGTTAAAATTAAAAAATTAATATATTCCTTCTCTTAAACAAGGTGATTAATTATGACTCTTCTTGAGTTCCTCGGATTAAAAAGCGAACTTCTTCTAATACGATATTAAATCTTTGATCACTTTCAGCAAATCTTTGTTTCATTAAAGTCATATCTTCTTCGTGTTTTGGTTTCATTAATTCTAACGCTTCTTCAAAATTCTCCATCTTAAGTTGACTTTGAGCAGCAACTTGTAATAACGCCTGTGCAGTTACTCTCAACCCGTCTATACTATCTCTCATTCTAGAGAAGCTCTCTTAACCTCAGAAAAACTCTCTCGCAGTTCATCTACATTTGAGGCCAACTCATCAAGCATTTCATCTGTCCGGCGTTTAGTCGTCAATTCCATACTCCTTGAAGCTTAGTTAATTTCATCATAATCTGATTTAATACTGTTCAGATAAGATTTAAAATAGCTATATCACCATCCATTAAAACTAAGGTTATGAAAATAGTCAATCAAATGCCTCAATTGTCCTTCTTTCGTCTTCTCCTTTCCTTTAGTTTAGCCTGTGTTTTGATGCTCACCCTATTTGTAACCCCTAGTTGGTCTTTAGACTATGGTAAACGTAATCTCATTGGTCATGATTTTTCGGGACAGGATTTACGAGATTCTCAGTTTGATCATGCAAATCTAAGAGATGCTGACTTTAGTGGGGCAAATTTACAAGGTGTTCGCCTTTTTTCTTCTAATCTCGCCAATGCTAACTTTGAAGGGGCAGATTTACGGGCAGCTGATTTAGAATCGAGTCGTTTAACGGGAGCAAACTTCAAAAATGCCCGTTTAGAAGGGGCTTTTGCTGTTAATACTTTATTTAACAAAGCGAATATCGAAGGTGCAGATTTTACCGATATTTTACTCAGCTTAGAAACAGAAGAACAACTCTGTAACATGGCATTTGGCACGAATCCAATTACGGGACGTACTACTAAAGAGACTTTATTCTGTCCATAAAATCGTAAACATACAGAAAGATTATAGGGGCGAGATTACCTCGCCTTTACTTGTGTTAGGTTACTCTTAAACAAGATAGCAGGATAAACTGAAATAGCCTTTTTAAGCTTTTACACAGTCCATGATTAACAAAAAAATTGTCAAATTCGCGAAAATTTTTATCATAGTATCCCTATTGATTGTTGGATGTAATCGACTCACCCAAGCACCTCCCCATCAACCTCAAGATAGCTCAACTATTCGAGGGGTTTGGCTCACTCATGTCGGTAATGCTTTCTATGCTTATACTGGACAACTTGATAACGTTTTTCATCAACTTTCTCGCTTGAATTTTAATCGAGTTTACATTTCTGTTTATAATGATGGAGTCACTTATCCTACGAATGTTAGTTTTCAAAATCATCTGGTTAGTTTATCCTTCATTAACCCTTTAAATAGAGCCATTAAAGAAGGAGAACGACAAGGGTTAAAGATTTATGGTTGGTATGAATATGGCTTAATGCTTAATCCCCACGATGCGATCGCAAAAAAGCATCCTGACTGGTTATTAGAAAAGGGAAAAATTGTGAATAATTTTGTTTGGTTAAATCCTGATCTCCCTGAAGTTCAAGACTATTTTGTAAAATTATTTAGGGAAGTTGCTTATCTCTATCCAGATTTAGCAGGAATTCAACTGGATGATCATTGGGGAATTCCCAAAGAATTAGGATATTACGCCGATTCTTTGACTCAATTAACCGAAAAAGTTGCTCAAACTATCAAAAAAATTCATCCGAATTGGATCATTTCTTTGTCTCCTAATTACCCTAGATTTTCCTATAAATACTATTCGCAAGATTGGTTAAAATGGGTACATCAAGGATATATTGATGAGGTAGTGGTGCAAATTTATCGTAACAAAGCCGAACAAGTTCAAGTAACCCTCTCCCATTCTGGCTTAAAAGAAGCCAGTCATTATGTTCCTGTTGCAGCCGGTGTTTTTGCAGGATTTATTCAAGAGCAATCTCGACAATTAAAATCTCTTTCAGAAGTTAAAAAGCAAATCGAGACGATTCAAAAATCAGGATATGGCTATTCTTTATTTACTTATGAATATACCTTGGGATTTTTCCGAATGGCTAGAACAAAAATAAAAGAATCTTTTTTTAATTAAACATTTTTCTGCACACTACTTAATAGCTAAATAATTATTCAATTCTTAATCAAATGACCAAGAAAACCATTATAGAACCCCACCAAGCTTATACATTTTCTGATTATTTTAAACTCAAGGGTGAGCCTGAAGAAATATTTGCATATTTTAATTACTATTGGCAGATTTCCTCTCTTAATTTACCCAAAACGACACAATCCTTAACTCATCTGGCAACTTTAAAAACTCGACTGATTGAAAACTTGCCTTATATTAGCTTAACCAGTGAAATGGCTAGACGGGAATTCTTAATTGCGCCCGTTATTATGGATTTAATTCATTATACAAAAGCAAAAGTTAGAGTTGAATATGCTTTAACCATTAATGAACAATTAAAAGGACTGATTGATTATTATATTCAAACTGAGCAGAATAATTTGATTATTATTGAAGCCAAAAATTCAGATTTAGAAAGAGGATTAGTTCAATTAGGGATAGAATTAATTGCAGTGGATCTTTGGTCACCTGTTGATAACCCTAAACTATATGGTGCAGTTTCCATGGGCAATATTTGGCAGTTTTCTGTACTTAATCGCACTGAAAAACAAATTACTCAGGATCTTAATTTATATCGTGTTCCCAATGATTTAGAAGACTTAATGAAGATTTTAGTAGGATTAATGGGAAATTGATAGCATTTCTCAAAATATTGATCTTGCTACTTATGTCACAAGAAATTCAAATTTAATCGGTATAAACGCTTCCATCGGGTAAAATAGCCCCTGTTAACAATACTCCTGTCAACTTTACCATTACCCGATTACCTGACCCCACTTTAGCCCCTTTTAGGTTAGCGTCTCTTAAGTCTGAACCACTTAAATCCGCGCCAATAAGGTTCGCTTCCTGTAAATTTGCCCCTTTTAGGTTTGCTTGTAGTAAATTTGCTCGAAATAAATTGGCTTTATATAAATTTGCTCCTTCTAAATTTACTTTATGCAAAAAACTATCACTAAGATCGGCCAAACTCAGATCAGAATGGGCTAAATTACGACCTGAAAAGTCTTTTTCCTTTAAATTTGCCCCTTTAAAATCACTTTCGCTTAAATCCTGATGATAAGGACGATTAGATTTAGATTGAGGCGATTGAGGCCGTTTAGGAGGGGGAGAAGTCTGTTTCGGAGGTGGTGGTGGAGAGGGACGAGTTTGACGCTTAGGAGGCGATTTTTGGGGGGGGGGGAGACGTTTTTTTTTTTTTTTGTTGTATGTTTAAATAAAGAAGTTTTTAGCGAGAATGGTTTATTT
>JBFRWB010000145.1:0-13020 GCA_051439375.1 Microcystaceae cyanobacterium | reverse complement strand
ATTCTATCTGTTTCATCGACAATTTCTCCCGTTAAAACTTCAATGACATCCTCTAAGGTAACAATTCCTGCCACACCACCATATTCATCTAACACCACCATTAAATGTTCTCGATTTTCTTGGAACTGCTTTAATAGTTTATCAGCTTGAATAACTTCTGGGACAAAGCGCACAGGTCTAATTAAGTCACTTAATCTTTCCGTTTGTTTCCCTTCAATTAATGCCGTTAATAACTCACTTTTTAAAGCAATTCCTAAGACTTCATCAATTGATTCTCCACTAATAATAATGCGACTATGTTGGGATTTAATAATCTCTTCCTGACAATCTCCTAAGCTTAAATTGCCTGATAAATGAGTAACAATAACTCGTGGAGTCATCAGATCAGCCGCCGTTAAATCATTGAGTTGAAAAACCCGTTGGATCATTTCTGCTTCATCATCTTCGATCACCCCTTCCTTATAACCAATGTTAGCTAAAAAGCGAATTTCAGTTTCATTGGTAGAAGGTAGTTTCTTCCCCTTGGTGAAAGGACTGGTTACTTTTTCAATTAACCAAACAAGGGGGGTAAAAATAAAGGTTAAGAAGCGAATAGGGATAGCGATCGCTAAAGAAATCTGAGTTGCATATCTTTCACCAATGGTTTTGGGGATAATTTCAGCAAAGAGAATGATTAAAAGGGTTAAAATAGCTGAAAAAAAACCGATCCAAGTTTCTCCTAAGACAGAAGCAGCTAAACTCCCAATAACGATACTTCCAACAATATTAAATATATTATTGATAATCACTATAGTAGCAATGGGACGATTCATCTTTTGCCGAATTCCGTAGAGTGCAACAGCAGAAGGGCGTTTAGATTGGGCTAATTGGCGAACTTTAACCAAAGGTACTGAAAATAGGGCTGTTTCCGAGCAAGAACACATTGCCGATCCCAATAAAACGACCAAAACCACCACTAAGATTTGCAACATAAGAAAGGGGTGAAAGATTTTACTAAAATTATAGACTTCTCTCGAAAAGATTTAAACGCTAGATTGAACTAAGTGTAAATACTTAAAAATGGTTAAGGATCGGGGGATGAGCGTCTATATGATAAAAAAAGGATTCTGAAAAAGGTTATCAACTATGATCTTGATTCTGATCTAAAATTTACTGACCTAATAACATGAAGCGCCCTGCAATAAATTGACAGGGCTAATAGGGATCGTTATCTAAAGATAACTAGATTAGGGATTAACGAGTAAGGTATGACTTAATTAATTCTACATTCTTGTGCTAAACTGTCACAGCTAAGTATTGATCAATTACCTTACGAAATTCACTCTTCTGTTTAATTCCTCGCATTTGTTCCACCAAATCTTTATCCTTGAAAAATTGTACTGTTGGTGTACCTGTTACTCCTGCGGTTTCAGCAATTTTAGGATCGTCTTCGATGTCAATTTCAACAAAATGAATTTTTCCTTCGTATTCAGCCACCACTTTATCTAACATGGGTTTTAAGGTACGACAAGGACCACAAGTGGGGGATACATATTTAACCATAATTAAGCGATCGCTATCATGGAATAGTTTACGCAAGGCATACCCCCCAACATGACGGGTATTATTAAGATCAAAGGTGTCCTCTGTATCCGCAACAGTCTCTGAGGCTGTATTTTCTACGGTAGGCGCTTCCTCTTCTTCGCTTTGATGGTATTCTTGGATCAAATTATGCTCAGATAACCATCTTTCTGCTAATAACGCAGCCATACACCCAGTTCCCGCCGCCGTAATTGCCTGACGATATTCGTGATCCTGTACGTCTCCTGCGGCATAAACCCCTTCTACATTGGTGGCCACACTACCTGACTGGACTTTAATATAACCTACATCATCAAGGTCTAACTGCCCTTCAAAAAGGTCTGTATTAGGGATATGACCGATCGCATAGAAAAGTCCTTCAACGGGTAATTCTGACGTTTCCCCTGTTTGATTATTTTTTACCTTTAACCCTTCTAGTTTATTCCCTGTGCCAAAGACATCGACCACTTGCGTATTCCAGTGAACCGTAACCTTCTCGTTATTTAATACCCGATCTTGCATGGCTTTACTGGCACGCAAGACATCCCGACGCACTAAAAGATGGACATGAGAGCCATATTTTGTTAAATAAACCGCTTCTTCAGCAGCAGAGTCTCCTCCACCAATGACAGCTAACTCATTCCCCTTAAAGATAGGACTTGCACCGTCACAGATAGCACAGGCAGAAATACCACTACTCCAAAATTGGCTTTCACTGGGTAAATTGAGGCGTTTGGCGGTTGCACCCGTGGCGATAATGATGCTGTTGGCTTGAACTTCTCTTTCCGTTGAGCGCACTGTAAAGGGGCGCTGACTCAGATCAACTGACACAACATCCTCGGTATAACATTCTGTTCCCCATCTCTGGGCCTGCGCTTTCATCCGTTCCATCAGTTGAGGTCCTGTAATTCCTTCAGGAAAACCAGGGAAATTTTCCACTTCTGTCGTGGTCATTAATTGACCCCCTGGAATTCCCCCTGCTTGAAGTCCTTCAAACATTAAGGGCTTTAAATTGGCTCTGGCCGCATAAATTGCTGCTGTAAAACCCGCAGGACCCGACCCAATGATAACGACGTTTTCAACCGTAGAATTAACCATTCGCTTTAAATTAAACTCATAACGACTACGCTTAATATATTATAGCATGAAATTAAAGGCTGAGTGCTTTACAAATGTTAACAATCGCTCAAACCCTTACGGTAAGGAGGTTTAAGACCGTGTAAAAGGAAGAAAATGCCCCCAAGACCCCAGCAAGAAATTAACAAGACGTAACAAATAAAGGGTCAACCACAGTGTATAAAGTTAATTTGAGAGGTTCAAGCAAGTGTTAAAACCTAATACTGGTCGCCTTTCTTCCTCTTGTCCCCAACTTTCCTCAGACGATTATGGTGTTTGATCAGGCTTACTTGAAAAAAAGGAAGTTTGAAGAACTGTAAAGATTAGGAAGTCGGGCTTAGGTCTAGTAAACCAAATGACTTAAGCTATTCTATGTAAATCCCATAATTGGGGAATGTTCAAAAATCAATCCACATTATCTCGTTAGAAAGGAGACTTAGAATCAATGTTTGACGCATTTACTAAAGTTGTTTCTCAAGCAGACGCTCGCGGTGACTATTTAAGCGGCGCTCAGTTAGATGCTCTTAGTGCAATGGTTGCTGACAGCAACAAGCGGATGGATGCGGTAAACCGTATCACTGGTAACGCTTCTGCGATCGTTGCTGATGCAGCTCGTGCTTTATTCGCTGAACAACCCCAATTAATTACCCCTGGTGGAAACGCTTACACCAGCCGTCGTATGGCAGCTTGCTTACGGGATATGGAAATCATCTTGCGCTATGTTACCTATGCTGTTTTTGCTGGTGATGCAAGTGTTCTCAATGATCGTTGTCTCAATGGACTTCGTGAAACCTATGTTGCCCTTGGCGTTCCTGGTGCTTCCGTAGCAGCAGGTGTTAGCAAAATGAAAGATGCAGCGATCGCAATTGCTAATGATAGCAACAACATTACCCAAGGCGATTGTGCTTCTTTAATGTCTGAAATCGCTGGTTACTTTGACGCTGCTGCTGCTGCTGTTGCGTAAGTAATAAAGCATTGTAATCTGTAACTTTCAACTGGGTAAAGTTTTTTCCCGACTTACCCTCAATCTAGGACAACTTAGTAAACTTATTTGGGAGATACCAACACCATGAAGACCCCTTTAACTGAAGCTGTTTCATCTGCTGATTCTCAAGGCCGCTTTTTAGGAAACACAGAAATCCAAGCTGCATTTGGACGTTTCCAACGGGCTAGTGCTAGTTTAGAAGCTGCTAAAGCTTTAACCTCTAAAGCTGATTCCTTAATTAGCGGTGCAGCCAATGCTGTTTATAGCAAATACCCTTATACCACCCAAACCTCTGGTCCCAACTTTGCTCAAGACCAACGAGGTAAAGACAAATGCGCTCGTGATATTGGTTACTATCTCCGCATGGTTACCTATTGCTTAGTAGCAGGTGGAACCGGTCCTATGGATGAGTATTTACTCGCAGGAATCGACGAAATCAATAAAACCTTTGACCTATCTCCTAGCTGGTATGTCGAAGCGCTTAAATATATCAAAGCCAATCATGGACTGTCTGGCGATGCAGCAGGCGAAGCAAATATCTATCTTGATTATGCAATCAACGCCTTAAGCTAGTTAGCCTATTCAATCAAACACTAATGACCTGGGAAGTCAGGAGGTTGTTGGCCATCATCGTCTTCAATCATCTGTTTTTCCAGGTCTTATTATATCTACGCTATAATCTTCGATTTAGTTGGGGTGCGTTCAAACAGCCAAAGTGTATTGGAGGGAGCATCTAAGCAATGCGTAAATACAGAACATTTGACCAAGTTGAAGAAGAATACTATCGTCAACATCCAGAAGAGATTGAGAGTTTTTTGACGGTTATCTTTGAGGAATATGCAAAAAACAATGACACAGGTGCATTATTGTCTTCATTACGAATGATTAGCCGTGTTAAAGGTATTACAGCAACAACAGAAATTAACCATAAAGACCTACAAAAAACATTATCGGAACAAGAAACGCCACTCTTTGAGAATATTAACGCCATTTTACACGCTATGGGCTATCAGCTTGTTCCACGAGCTTTGGTAAAAGAGTGATAGTTCACAAAAATTGGAACTTCAACTACTGACACAGCTTAAATAAAGCAATAGCGAGTCGCTCGATAACCATTTTACTTTTTGAAATGCCGTGAAAGCTCAGATCTTAAATCCGTTTGAATAACCATAGTTCACTCCATTTAGATAAAGACATTCTTACTTGAAAAAATACCATTATTCTAAAATACCCAATAAAACTTTACTTAAATCTATTAAATCATCAGGATTTTTAAAAAGGTTTAAATCTTGAAATATTGTTTTTTTTCGTCTATCCAATTTACCAAATTGCCACAAATTACCGATAGTAACAGCACCATAAAAAATATCTTGTTCTTCTATTTCCGATAAGGCAATTAATTCTACTGCAAGTTGAGTAAAACCTTTAGTTAAATCAGCTTTTTTTGCTTCAATAACTAATAAATTATTGGTAGAATGTAAAAAATAATCTAAAGTGCCTTTTAATCGCTCATTGACTCTAAGAGGATATTCTATTTTTAGTTGACAATTACAGATAGAAATTATCTCTAATAAAATAGGTGCAACCAGGGTTTCTCGTCTCGCTGTTTCACTACTTAAACTAATTAGTGGTAAGAATTTTTTGATTTTTTCTTTAATTAAGAGAAATTCATCTAAAGAGCGCTCTGTTTGAGG
This sequence comes from Microcystaceae cyanobacterium, assembly GCA_051439375.1. Lineage (GTDB taxonomy): Bacteria > Cyanobacteriota > Cyanobacteriia > Cyanobacteriales > Microcystaceae > JBGTGT01. Next base: position 7,665 of record JBFRWB010000145.1, on the reverse strand, counting down.
TAAAGATAATTCTGTTTTAATAAATGAATAATCAAATTCTTTTAAAATATCCTCTGTCTCGTAAGGTAGTTCAAAATAAGAGTGAAAAGTATAGGATTGGTTATCTTCTAAAATTTTAAATTTAGACATGATTTTTACTCAGAGTTTAACAGACTTTTAATTATAGCAAATAATCATAAATACTTCTCATTGAAATGCTGACCTCAATAGAAGCTTTACTGATTTAACTTTTATGGCCTTAAGGGAAGTGTTTGAGGCTACCCTTGACTTGTATATTGAGCATCATCCATCAACCAATTTATTGGATCTTACTCAAAGATCCTCTAAATTCCCATGAAAAATTTTTGACTTCTGCCAACGCCCTTGCTGACAAGCCTTGTAGTCATCTTAGATTGCCTTTTTTCCCCTTCCCTCATTGGATCTTCCCATAAATTCTTTGTCTTAGGCAATACAGTGAAATTGTCAATGATTTAAACCGAGGATATTTTAAAAATGATTACCGATTCTTCTTCCTCTTCCAATAAAGCTGCTAACTTCACTCATTCGGAAGCATCCCAATTTTGCACGTTACCTTTTTTAAGAGGTGCTGAACCCCTTGGGTTGTCCTTATGTTGGTTGATGTTTTTGCAAAAACGGGATGCTCCCACTCATTCTTCCCTTATATCCAGTACAAAAATAATGCTAAGTACCGTCTTTATTCTGTTTTATACTTACCAACTCTTTAGCTATCCCCTAGAGAATAGATTGCAAACTTGGCTAAATGCACTGAATTTAGGAAGTAACTTCATTCAATTAATTGAAATTAAGCAGAAAGAGAATAAAAAAGTGAATCGTTAAGGATGCGACTTTTAACCCTTCTTGCTATCAAGAAAGAAGGAAAATCAATCAAGTTCACTTTACTTTTGGGCGATGCGATACTTTGAAGGTTGTCATGTCGCCTCATTTTTCTTAATTACTCTTAAGACAGCATTCAGTGTTACCTACGATAGTGGAAGCATTTCAACTTTAGGAAAAAGGTAAAGCTGGTCTGAAGATTGAAAGTTTTTTAAGAGATTGTATATTTCAGTACAAAGATGATAAGATATCATAGTATGATTAAGCCCGTAGAACCTAAAATTCTAATAGTTTATCAGGATGCTGATGGAAACGAGCCATTTACTCACTGGCTCAATAGTTTGCGTGATGTTCAAGGACGTAAAAGGATCAGTGTTCGGTTAAGACGATTAGAGCAGGGGAATTACGGAGATTGTCAACCCATTGGCGAAGGAGTTTTAGAATTGCGAATGTTCTTTGGTCCGGGCTATCGCGTTTATTTTGGCGAAGTAGGTGACACCATTGTGCTTTTGTTGTGCGGTGGAGACAAAAGCAGCCAAAAAAAAGATATTGAAACAGCCAAAGTGTATTGGAGGGAGCATCTAAGCAATGCGTAAATACAGAACATTCGACCAAGTTGAAGAAGAATACTATCATCAACATCCAGAAGAGATTGAGAGTTTTTTAACGGTTATCTTTGAGGAATATGCCAAAAACAGTGACACAGGTGCATTATTGTCTTCATTACGAATGATTAGCCGTGTTCAAGGTATTGCAGCAACAACAGAACTTAACCATAAAGACATACAAAAAACATTATCGGAACAAGAAACGCCACTCTTTGAGAATGTTAACGCCATTTTACACGCTATGGGCTATCAGCTTGTTCCACAAGCTTTGGTAAAAGAGTGATAGCTCACAAAAATTAGTTGGAACTTCAACTACTGACACAGCTAAAATAAAGCAATAGCACGTCGCTTGCTAACCATTTCTACTTTTTGAAATATTGACAGATCACCTTAAAATGCTTAATCTAAAGAGGTAATACAATTAATAACGATTAAACAGAATTAATGAGGCAATGATGAACACAAAATTAGTAGAATCCTTAGCCCAAATCATTGAGTCTTTAACACCTGAAGAAAAGACACTTTTAGACAAAAGAGTTAAGAAGCCTTTAGAGACTCAAAAACGTCCTTTTTATGAAACAGCGACACCTCAAGAACGAGCAAAAGCTTATCGTGAGTGGGCAGAAAGTCATAGTCAAAACAGTCCTCTGTTATCAGATGAAGCGATTAGTCGAGAAAGTATTTATGGTGAGAGAGGGTAAATGTCTTATTTAGTTGATACTAACATCTTATTAAGAAGTTCACAGCCTTTGCATTCGATGTTTTCAATAGCAACAGATGGGATGGATATTCTACTAAGTCAAGGAGAAGAACTTTATATTACTCCTCAGAACTTAATTGAGTTTTGGAATGTTGCTACTCGTCCTAAAGAGAGAAATGGATTAGGTTATTCTCTCACAGAAACTCAAATAGAAATTGCTAGAATAAAAAATATGTTGCCTATTCTCTTAGACAGTCCCCTTATCTTAGCAGAATGGGAAAGATTGGTCACTACTTATCGGGTAAAAGGAGTAAATGTTCATGATGCGAGGTTAGTTGCAGTCATGCTAGTTAACCGCATCAGTCATATTTTAACCTTTAATGATGATGATTTTAGGCGTTACACTTCTGAAATTACGGTTGTTAATCCTAACAATATTCAAAGATAATTGATGTTAAATTCCTTCATTTAAACTTAACCAACTAATCGCTTCTCTGATCCATTCTTCTGTGTTAGAATTCTTTAACATTAGGTTATCTTGACTCAAAACAGAAATCGCTTGGTTAATTTCTGTGTTGGTATAACCTAATGCTAAAAGGGTCATTTCTACCTCTTCTAATACTGCCATTGATGGGGTTGCAGAAGTTGTTGTTACCTGTATTCCTGCCACTTCTCGCCATTGAGATAATTTAGTTTTTAACTCCAAAGCAATTCTTTCAGCCGTCTTTTTGCCGACTCCGGGGGTTTGGGATAAAATTCTCGTATTAGCAGTGACAATAGCTTGCACTAATTCCTCTAACCCTAGAGTATCAATTAATGCGATCGCTAATTGAGTCCCAATCCCACTAACACTGATTAATTGACGAAATAATTCTCGTTCTGCTGCGACAGAAAACCCATACAATAACCCTTGATCCTCACGTATTTGAAGATGGGTAAAAACTTGTATTTTTTCTTTGGGAAGAGGGGTTAATTGGCGGGCAAAACGAGATAAAATTTGCAGTTCATAACCCACAGAATTAACTTCTAAAATTAAAATGGTGCGGTTATTGGCCGTTTTAACGACTTCTATGGCTTGACCGTTTAAATAACTAATCACTGTAGCATAAATTTGATATTATCGTAGATAGTTAGGATGGGCTTTACCCATCTCAATAATAATCTAATTATCAAATAAAAACATTACTATCTACTGTTTGCTTAAATATCTGACAAAGTAAGGAAAAAAAGATTATCATTGATCAAAGAGTAATTAACTCAACCCTGCACAGGTTAACCCTTAATCAATCGAAATTTAATCATCTTACCCCTATGACCCTTAGACTCCCTCAAGACTTTCAAGATAGCTTTGATATTATCGTAGTTGGTGCTGGCCACGCAGGATGTGAAGCAGCTTTAGCAGGTGCAAGGTTAGGCTGTCGTACCTTACTTTTAACCCTCAATTTGGATAGAATAGCATGGCAACCTTGTAATCCTGCCGTTGGTGGCCCCGCTAAATCCCAGTTAACCCACGAAGTTGATGCGTTAGGGGGAGAAATCGGCAAAATGGCTGACCGTACCTATTTACAAAAACGGGTTCTCAATTCCTCACGGGGTCCTGCTGTGTGGGCGTTACGGGCGCAAACCGATAAACGAGAATATGCTGCGGTTATGAAAAATATTGTGGAAAATCAAGAGAATTTGCTGATTCGTGAGGGAATGGTCACAGATTTGATATTGGGAAATAACGATGAAATTGTTGGTCTTCAAACTTACTTTGGTACTTGCTTCCAAGCTCAGGCCGTTGTCCTCACCACGGGAACATTTTTAGGGGGAAAAATCTGGATTGGTAGTAAATCGATGCCAGCAGGACGTGCAGGGGAATTTGCAGCCGTTGGACTGACAGAAACCCTCAATGACTTAGGATTTGAAACAGGACGGTTAAAAACAGGGACTCCAGCGAGGGTAGATAAGCGGTCTGTTGATTATAGCCGACTCGAACCCCAACCTCCTGATGAGGAGGTACGCTGGTTTAGTATTGACCCCGATGTGTGGGTTGAACGAGAACAAATGAATTGTTATTTAACCCGAACCACCGTTAACACCCATCAATTGATTCGGGATAACTTACATTTGTCTCCTATTTATGGCGGTTTTATTGACTCAAAAGGCCCCCGTTATTGTCCGTCTATTGAGGATAAAATTGTTCGGTTTGCGGATAAAGAAAGTCATCAAATTTTCATTGAACCCGAAGGAAGAGAAATTCCAGAATTATATATTCAAGGGTTTTCTACGGGTTTACCTGAAAATGTACAATTAGCCATGTTGAAAACCCTCCCCGGCTTAGAAGACTGTACCATGTTGCGGCCAGCCTATGCGGTGGAATATGACTATTTACCTGCCACTCAATGTTATCCTACCTTAATGACTAAGACGATTGAAGGGTTATTTTGTGCAGGACAATTGAATGGGACAACGGGATACGAAGAAGCAGCCGCACAGGGTATTGTAGCTGGAATTAATGCAGTTAAATTAGTGAAAGGGGAAGAGATGATTATCTTTCCAAGGGAAGAAAGTTATCTCGGTACATTAATAGATGATTTATGTACCAAAGATTTAAGAGAACCCTATCGAATGTTAACCTCACGGTCAGAATATCGCCTCATTTTACGGTCTGATAATGCTGACCAACGGTTAACTCCTTTAGGTCGTCAAATTGGTTTAATAGATGACCGTCGCTGGCAATTATTCCAAGATAAACAAGGGAATATTATTGCCGAGAAAGAACGGTTACACGAAACTCGAATCAAAGAGAAAGATGAGGTAGGAATTGCGATCGCAACCGATACCCAACAGAAAATTAAAGGGTCAGTTTCTTTGGCAGATTTATTACGTCGTCCCAAATTTCATTATGCTAACTTAGAACAATATAATTTGGGTAATTCTAGTTTAACTCAAGGGGAAAAAGAAGGGGCAGAAATTGATATTAAATACGCTGGTTATTTGAAGCGTCAACAAAATCAAATTGACCAATTAAATCGTTATCGTCAGCGTAATTTACCCCCAGACCTTGACTATATGACCATTGATACTTTATCAATGGAAGCCAGAGAAAAGCTTAATAAGGTTAAACCTTTAACAATTGGTCAAGCATCTCGTATTGGAGGAGTTAACCCGGCTGATGTTAATGCTTTATTGGTTTATTTAGAGTTAAAACTGGCAAGGTAATTTCAGTGAGCAGTGAGCAGTGAGCAGTTACCAGTTACCAGTTACCAGTTACCAGTGATCCAATATAGCGGTACAAAATACGGTTAGGACATTCGTGATCTCTGATACCAAATCCGCCCTATAAAACCTAGTTTTCTTTTTTTGCCTGAAACCCTCCTGCCCCCTGCCTTCTGCCCCCTGCCTTGCCTCATTTATAACTGGGTTTTGTTAACCGGATTTGGTATGATACCTTTATGCAGCTTACTTTTGACTTTTGCCTTTTGACTTGTGCGTAGCACTATAGGAGGCTTTAAACCCAAATTTTTCGGTAAGTTATGGTAGATAACATTACTCATATTTACCAAGGATTACCAATGAGTGTAAATGCTGCCCAGTAATAGGGATGACTTAAATTGCGATCGCCAATATCCGCTAACACAGGGGGAAGATCAAACCGTTGATCCTCAATCACTAATTGACCCCCTTCTAGACGCACAGCTTCATTTAATAAGCTTAATTGAGCTTGTCGCAAGGCTTCAGACTTAGTGGTAGAAGTTTGCAAAGATTGATAAAATACTGTCATTAATCCTAATGTCCCTTCATCACTCACTTCCCAGAGACTTCCTAACACTGACGGAACATTGGCAAGAACGGCTGCACCTGCAAAGCCTAATTCGGCATTTTTATCCCCTAATGCGGTTTGACAAGCACTTAAGACCAATAAATCAACGGAAGGTTCATTGAAGTTGAGTTCTCGTAACTGAGCAATTTGTAACTTTTGATCCCATAATTGGATATAAGAATTGTCCAGTTCTCCTTCCTCAAATTTAGCGTGGGTTGCAAGGTGAATAATCTTAAATGGCTGTTTTTGACGAGCTTGGTTCAGATTATTGAGGGTAAATCCTTCATTTAAGAAGTTTTCCCCTTCCCAGAGTTTCTCAGTAATAATTGATAGTTCAATGGGAACAGCAGGTAAGGAATTTTGTTCTGTGAATTCAGACGCTCCCATTGCTAAGACTTGTTGTCCTTGCAGGTTACTGTAACTAAAATTAGTCAAGGATAAACTAGGCATAATTGCCATGCTATACCGTTCAATGAGAAAGCGTTCACCATCATGTAAAGCAGCAATAGGGAGCGATCGCAGTCCAGCATCCAAAACAAAAGCAATATTGTCTATCTTACGGTTATTTAATTCGGTTTCCAAGGGTGCAATTAACCACTGATAGAGTTGCTGAGAAGGGGGTAAATAAGCGGTTGGCCGGCGAGGATTAAGAATGGTTGATTGTAATTCCCGATAAGTTTGCAGAATATCCTGTCGGGTTACATTTTTCACTTTTTTACTCACCACTGCACCATCTTGGGTCACTAACATCAGGACAAGTTGTTCCTCTTCTGGGTTACTGGTTACAGTTGGAGTCCGTTGTGCGGAATTATAACGCCAAAGGGTTTCAGTTTTTTGGGAAGGTTGAAAAATTGCATATATGATCCCAGTCCGAAGATTCGTGTTTTCATAGCCAAGTTGCAGAATTTTTTGGACATCTTCCAAGGTAATATCTTTTGTGATCTCAATCCCTAGAAACTCTTCAAACTCTCTGCCAAATATCTGTTCTGCTTGATTAATCTCTGAAAGATTAAAGGACTTAAAGACAGTAGTTTGAGCGTTATTGTTAAATAGACTATCTAAATTTTGGGAAGATAAATTGTTCTCTGTTGTGCTAATAGGATTAGTAATTGCTGCTAGTCTATCTTGAGAAATGACTTCAGTGGAAAATTCTAGGTCGGGTATAATTGGAGGAATTTCAATGGGAGGAATTTCAGTTGCAGGAATTTGAATTGGAGGAATTTCAATTGCAGGAATTTGAATTGGAGGAATTTCAATGGGAGGAATTTCAGTTGTAGGAATTTGAATTGGAGGAATTTCAATGGGAGGAATTTCAGTTGTAGGAGAATTAGTATTAGGATTCGGGTTAGGGTTAGGGTTAGGATTCGGATTGGGATTAGGATTAGGGTTGGGGTTAGGATTCGGGTTAGGATTGGGATTCGGGTTGGGGTTAGGGTTAGGATTGGGATTCGGGTTAGGATTAGGATTCGGGTTGGGATTAGGATTCGGGTTGGGATCAGGATTCGGGTTGGGGTTAGGATTGGGATTAGGATTCGGGTTGGGGTTAGGGTTAGGGTTAGGATTAGTATTAGTAAACAAAATAGCAATATTGCCAAGTTTAAAAGTATCAGTTAAAGTTGTCCCTAGCGAAATTGTGTCTTGTTGATTACTAATTTGATTGGCTGTTCCACTATTGTTAAATTGAGATGATCCAACTTCAAAAATAGGTTCACTGT
>JBFRWB010000144.1:0-19594 GCA_051439375.1 Microcystaceae cyanobacterium | reverse complement strand
GATGAAAACGTTACCTGTTCGTTCATCGAGTCGGATAATAAAAATAGGGGTAAATGTATCAGTTAAGGATTGGCATAATATAATGCACATTATTCCTTGGTTTGCTGTGGGTAAGATGGTTTTAACTCCTTTTTACAGTGACTTCCTCTAATTATTTCACAAAATAGCCCATTACCCATTAATAGCAATTATTAAGGTATCTTCACACTGTCATCCCCCGAAAGTTAAGGTAGAATGACTAATCTATCCATTTATCAATCTTAATCGTTAAATTGCACAATAATTATCACAATTAAGGTGCATTACTCTTTTTTATTGTAGAAGATAAGAGGAGCGAACGCATCGTAAAACATAAAATAAGATTGAACAATATATTTTTTTCTATTATAATTAATTTATACTCATTTTCTAATCTAAGTTAACAAATTATGAAACGTCTTCTTTCTCTCTTTTCTGGTTGTGGAGGAATGGATCTCGGATTTGAAGGAAATTTTTGGGTTCATCAAGATTGTATTAATGAGAAGATTTATCCTCATTGGATTATCAAAAAGAAGGAACAATGGGTACTTTTAGAAAAGACAAATTTTGAGATTATTTTTGCTAATGATATTGAAAAATATGCTTATAATGCGTGGATGTCTTATTTTGGACAAAGAAACTCGAATGAAAGTTTTCACTTAAATAGTATTGTTAATTTAATGAAATTATCTGACGCTGAGAATTTTGATTTTCCTCAGAATGTTGATATCATAACGGGAGGGTTTCCTTGTCAAGATTTTAGTGTTTCAGGAAAAAGAAAAGGCTGCTTTTCTCATAAAAGCCATACGGGAGATTATTTACAGGATAATGAAGATCATCTTCAGGAAAATAGAGGGGTTTTGTACCAATGGATGATTAAAATAATTGAAAAAATATCCCCTAAAGTTTTTGTCGCTGAGAATGTAAAAGGGTTAGCATCTTTACCTGTTGCAGAACAAATTTTTCAAGATTTTAAGCAATGTCATAATCAAGGATATTTTGTAATTCCCAAAGTTCTTTATGCACCTGATTTTGGCATTCCTCAGAAGCGAGAAAGATTATTTTTAATCGGCCTTAAAAAAGAAGCTTTAACCCCTGAAAGTTTTCAGATTTTTCAAAATGAAGAACAAGATAATTTGTCATTTAAGCAAAGTCTTGATAAAAAATTTGATCAGGTTCAATATTTTCCCTTTCCTCCTGTAACTCATTACTGCGTAGAGAATCCAGCGAATGTGTTTAACAAAAATTTAAAACCTTACACTAGAGTAAAAGGTGTTTTAGAAAATCTCAATGAACCTGAACAAGAAAAAGAAGATTTATCCCAAATGAAGTATTCTAAGGCAAAATTTTTGAAAAAAGGACAAGGACAAATTGAGATAAATTTAGAAGGATTAAGCCCAACAATCAGAGCAGAACATCATGGTAACATTGAATATCGTAGGCTATCGGCAGAATGTGGGGGGAAATATTTAGATGAGTTAAAGGAAGGAAAAATAATGAGAAGATTAACAGTAAGAGAATGTGCAAGAATTCAGACTTTTCCTGATAACTTTGAATTTGTTAGAGATAAGAAATCAGGTTATCCTTTATCAGCAAGTCAAGGATATAAACTGATTGGTAATGCTGTTCCTCCTTTATTGGCTTATCATCTGGCTAAACGGTTAGAAAGTTTATGGAATTGCTTATTTTTAAATGATTAACCTATTGTGGATAAATAGGTATGTAAATAGACTCTAAGCTTTTTTCATCACTTGCAAGATATAGTTTTGCTTCAGGAGTTCCTTTGAACTGTCCATGACTATATCTTAGCTCATTTCTTAATATCAATTCTTTCTGAGTCGTTGTATTTAGAAGAGTTGTCAAAATATTTAACTGTGATCGAGTGACTTGGTAAGTAATCTCTGAAACTTGAACAGTATCGGTAAATTCTTGATCAGAGGGAACTTGATATATATATTGTCCTTGCTCTGTTGACTTAGCATAATAGTAAGTATTAGGATATATTTGAAGCAATCTTTTAAATTGGGAATTATTATATGACAAATTGCTCGTCAAGAACTGTATCAAATTCGTTCCTGCTTGTTCTGAGCAACTCTTTTTTAAACGGAGATACTGGCTATCTTTAGCAAAATGTTGATTGATCCATTTAGAAAAAGTATATTCTGTAATTTTGCTATTCATTCGACTATTAAAGTCCTGTTCAGATTTTAAGTCTAAAGGTAGAATTGTTTTAATCGGTGAGTGATTATTTCTTTTGTAAAAAAATATTAAGTTTTCTTTTTCTAAGGTGATACTAGATTGATAACTTTTACCTAGATATATCCATTGATTATTATTATTTCTTAAATATTCAATGAGTCCTTTGTAGGTATATAGAAACCATTGATTAAATTCATGTAAAGCATACTCTCTAAAAATATGTAACCCTCGTTGACGCTCTTGACCTGTTAAACAATGAATTAAATAATAAAGTCCCATGTTTCGCAAAATATAGCTATCCTCTTTTAGAGAAAATTCATAAGAATTAATAACTAAGTCTGTATTATTCTGTTTAGCTGTATCAGATCCTACCCAATGTATATTTAAAGTATTGCTTAACTGAAAATTTGAATGAGAGCAAATAATTTGAGCTAATTTTTTAGCATTTTTCAGAATTTCTTGATGTTGTGCAAAATCAGGTAAATTATTTACTTTGTTGATTTCTGTAGCTACAGTAAGGTTATCTGAATTAGTTAATATTTCTTGACCGACTTTTGCAAAATCTTGAGGAGTTAAGTCATTCTGAGCAATATTATTGATTAAACAGTGAATATAATAAGCAACACTCAATTCTCTTAGGATGGTTTTCACATCAGCCATAATAAACTCCTAACTATGGTAAAGTCATTACAGCTTCAGTATTCCCTTATTTTTTGAATAACTAACGCTCACATAAAAAGGGTGAGCCATAAAAAACCCACCCTAAACCGTTACTTATTTAACCTCACTCGCCTTTACTTCCGATTCTGCTGTCTGCTTCCCATTCCCATTAGATGTCTCTAACTGACGTTCGGCCAAATATTGATACATTTGCCAACGGGTGTTAACATCACCTTGCGCTTCCTTGAGTAACCGTTTCGCATCTTCAGGTTTACTCCGTGCTAACATAGCAAAGCGGTTTTCTTGGTACATGGTACGTTCAACAGGTAACTTGGGACTCCGCATATCAATTTGTAAGGGATTCTTACCTTGTTCGGTAAGATTGGGATCATAGCGATAGAGTAACCACCGTCCACTATCCACAATCTCTTTTTGATGGTTCATGGCAGTCTTCATGTTGATACCATGAGCAATACAGTGAGAATAAGCGAGAATCAACGATACACCGGGATAAGCTTCTGCTTCCATAAAGGCTTTGATGGTATGCTCATTTTTCGCTCCCATTGCCACACTGGCAACATAGACGTTACCGTAAGTCATGGCCATTAACCCTAAGTCTTTCTTCGGTGAAGGTTTACCACCCGCAGCAAATTTGGCTACCGCACCGCGAGGCGTCGCTTTAGAAGCCTGTCCGCCTGTATTGGAGTAAACTTCCGTATCCATGACCAAAATGTTCACATTTCGACCACTGGCAATCACATGATCTAAGCCACCGTAACCTATATCATACGCCCAACCGTCACCGCCGACAATCCAGACGCTTTTCTTAACTAAGTAATCAGCCACAGATTTAAGCATGGTTACTTTAGCTTGGGTGGCTTCGTCTAAATTGCTTAATTCATTCAAACGCTGCTTAACTAAGGCGACTTTTGCCCGTTGTTCAAAGATATCGGGTTCAGTGAGTTGGGTATTGGTGAGAATTTCCGTGACCAAATTATCCCCCAGATGAGAGGCTAAATCTTGCAGTAATTCTACAGCAAATTCCCCTTGTTTATCGATGGAAACACGGAAACCTAGCCCAAATTCGGCGTTATCTTCAAATAACGAGTTACTCCATGTGGGACCTCGGCCGTCTGCATTCTGTGTCCAAGGTGTTGTCGGTAAGTTACCACCGTAAATTGAAGAACAGCCCGTCGCATTGGCAATAATCATGCGATCGCCGAACAACTGAGATGCTAACTTAACATAGGGAGTTTCTCCGCAACCTGCACAAGCACCAGAGAATTCAAACAGGGGTTCTTGCATCTGTTGATGAGAAATCTTGTTCAATTTCAACTTAGACCGATCTGGATTGGGAATATCAAGGAAGAAGTCCCAATTTTCCCGTTCCTGTTCCCGTATCGGTAACTGAGCATCCATATTGATGGCTCGTAACTTGGGTTGTGACTTATTCTTAGCAGGACATACATCCACGCATATCGCACAACCTGTACAGTCTTCTACCGCAACTTGGATGGTAAAGTTCAATTCGCTGCGTTTCCAGTCAACATCCTTCGCATTAGTAGATTTAAAGGCTTCTGGCGCATTGGCTAAAGCTGCATCTTCATACACTTTAGAGCGAATCACACCATGAGGGCAAACTAATACACATTTACCACATTGAACGCAGACATCAGGATCCCAAATAGGAACTTCTTGTGCAACATTGCGTTTTTCCCATTTAGCAGTTGCAGTAGGGAATGTCCCATCACAAGGTAACGCACTGACAGGGAGTTCATCCCCTTTGCGTTCCATGATTTTACTTAAGACTTCCCGCACAAATGCAGGTGCAGTATCTGGAATGAGTGATGTTGCATCCTCTGCCGTATCATCTACTGTATCAGGAACAGTGACTTCATAGAGGTGATCTAAAGCAGAATCAACCGCCTTGATGTTCATTTGAACGATTTCTTCCCCTTTCTTGCCGTAAGTCTTACGGATATATTTTTTAATCTGTTCAATGGCTGCTTCCCTTGGTAACACATTCGCCAATGCAAAGAAACAAGTTTGCATCACTGTGTTGATGCGGTTACCCATTCCGGCCTCTTTGGCCACTTCATAGGCGTTAATGACGTAAACTTTGAGATTTTTCTCAATAATCGCACTTTGTACATTGCAAGGTAGTTTTGACCATACCTCATCTTTAGGATAAGGACTATTGAGGAGGAAGGTTGCGTCTTGGGTTGCAGGTTCAAGAAGATCAAACTTATCAAGGAATTCCCACTGGTGACAGGCGACAAAATTCGCCTCTGAGATGAGATAAGTGGAGCGGATGTAGTCGGGACCAAAACGCAGGTGAGAAACGGTCACAGACCCTGATTTTTTGGAGTCATAGACGAAATAACCCTGTGCATAGTTGTCCGTATCTCCCCCAATAATTTTAATGGAGTTCTTATTCGCCCCTACTGTACCATCCGATCCCAGTCCATAGAAAATAGAGCGAACCACACTATTTGCTTCTGTAGATAAGCTAGGATCATAATCTAGGCTAGTATGAGTTAAATCGTCATTAATTCCCACCGTAAAGTGATTTTTTGAGGTTTCACTCTTGAGGTTATCAAAGACTCCTTTCACCATTGCAGGGGTAAATTCTTTAGAAGATAACCCATAACGTCCCCCGACAATTTTAGGAAAGGCTTTACCACTTTCTGCAAAGGCTGTAATTACATCTTGATATAGGGGTTCTCCGCTTGCACCGGGTTCTTTTGTCCGATCTAAGACGGCTATGGCTTTTACACTCTCTGGTAAGGCAGCTAAGAACAATTCACTGGCAAAGGGGCGATACATCCGCACTTTTAACAACCCAACTTTTTCCCCTTGTGCGTTCAAATAGTCAACCGTCTCATGGATGGTATCACACCCTGAACCCATGGCCACGATGATCTGTTCTGCATCTGCTGCGCCGTGATATTCATAGAGAGAATATTTCCGTCCCGTCATTTCGGCAAATTTATCCATTGCCTTCTGTAAAATGGCAGGATACGCATTGTAATAAGGATTAACCGTCTCTCTAGCTTGGAAATAGACATCAGGATTTTGTGCTGTTCCCCGTAAAACAGGATTATCTGGGGTTAATGCCCGTTGACGATGGGCAATGACCCATTCATCCTCAATTAAGCCCCGTAAGACCTCATCTTCCACTAATTCCACTTTCTGCACTTCATGGGAAGTCCGAAACCCATCAAAAAAGTGAATCGCAGGAATCCGAGATTCTAAACTAGCAGCCGTGGCAATTCCAGCCAAATCATGGGCTTCTTGCACCGAATTAGAGCTAATTAAGGCTAAACCACTGGCACGGGCTGCCATTACGTCCCCATGATCTCCAAAAATCGATAATCCTTGTGCAGCCAAAGAACGAGCAGCCACATGAAGGACAGAGGCGGTTAATTCTCCCGCAATTTTATAGAGGTTGGGAATCATTAATAATAAGCCTTGAGAAGCTGTAAACGTGGTTGTTAACGCTCCTGTTTGCAAAGCTCCATGAATTGCCCCTGCTGCACCGCCTTCACTCTGCATTTCTACCACTGACGGCACTGTTCCCCATAAATTAGGTCGGCTTTCTGAAGCCCAAGCATCAGACCATTCTCCCATCGGTGAAGAGGGTGTAATGGGATAAATAGCAATCACTTCATTAAGACGATAAGCAACATGAGCAACGGCTTCATTTCCATCGATGGTTGCATAGTTTTTTGAGTTCATTTGTTTCCCCTCGAATTCGTGCAAGGATAGTTACAGTGACCTAATTTAATTTGTGGATTTTGTCTGTTGTTTCGATCATCGAATAAAAAAGAGTCAAATCACGCTTTTCTTAGTTTTTTTTAACATCTGTCACAGTTTAGGACCCATATTTATTAAATAAAACTTATATTTCGAGCTAATTTATTATTTTTGTGCTATCACTAATCTCCTGAACACCTGAACTTCTAAGGTTGGGCAATTTTGGTTAAATCAACTATAATGATAATGGTAAAAACAACCATAATTGTTGATCCATTCATCCTGATCCATTCATCCTAAAGACAGAGGAGTTATTCCCTATGGTGTTCACTGCTGTTCGTCCTAACCCCCCAACCCCTTCCCTTCCCTACGATTTATTTTCGGCAATTGAGGAGTTGAAAAAAGACTTAAATGCTGTTATTTTAGCACATTATTATCAAGACCCAGATATTCAAGATATAGCTGACTATATTGGCGATTCTTTAGGACTCTCTCAGCAAGCTGCCCAAACCCAAGCAGATGTCATTGTCTTTGCTGGGGTTCATTTTATGGCAGAAACAGCTAAAATCTTGAATCCTCATAAGTTAGTCTTACTTCCAGACTTAGATGCTGGTTGTTCTCTCGCTGATAGCTGTCCACCCCAAGAATTTGCTGCGTTTAAAGCCCAATATCCCAATCATATAGTCATTTCTTATATTAACTGCACGGCAGAAATAAAAGCCATGAGTGATATAATTTGCACCAGTTCTAATGCGGTTAAAATTGTTGAACAAATTCCCCTAGAGCAACCCATTATTTTTGCCCCAGATCGCAATTTAGGTCGCTATGTAATGGAACAAACAGGGCGGGAATTAGTATTGTGGCAAGGTAGTTGTATTGTTCATGAAACTTTTTCTGAAAGACAAATTGTGCAGTTAAAAATTAAACATCCCAATGCGGAGATTATTGCTCATCCTGAATGCGAAGTCAATGTTCTAAATCATGCTAATTATATTGGTTCGACCACCGCTTTATTAAAATATAGCCAACAAAGTGATAGGGATACCTTTATTGTGGCCACTGAACCGGGGATTATTCATCAAATGGCAAAAGATGCCCCTCATAAGCGGTTTATTCCTGCGCCTTCGGTCAATAATTGTAATTGTAATGAGTGTCCTTATATGCGGTTAAATACCTTAGAAAAGCTCTATTTAGCCATGCAACAAAAAACGCCTGAAATTACCCTTCCCTTAGACATTCAACAAGCCGCTTTAAAACCCATTCAAAGAATGTTAGAATTGTCTAAACCCTAATTAAAGGAATTTATAGCAGAGAAAGAATTCGTTAGTACAAGCTTGAAACCAACAAGAGTCCTTATTCCACCAGTAGTAAAGAGGAATATAACATCTCGAAAATTATGCACCTTTTACCTTTCTAGATCATTAGAATCTTTCTCTCTAACTCGGTGAGTCGGTGACTCTTTACCCTTACCCAAAAACTTTTTGCTGTAAACCTTATGTATGGTGTTAACCCTAACGTAAAATATCCCATCCCCGAATTTCCACAAATTTGCTTCATCAAAAATACAGTAAAAAGTCCTAATATTATTATTGGCGATTATACTTACTATGATGATCCCGAAGATTCAGAAAACTTTGAACGCAATGTTTTATATCATTATTCTTTTAGTCAAGATAAATTAATGATTGGAAAATTTTGTGCGTTAGGGAGGGGGATAAAATTTATCATGAATGACGCAAATCATCAATTATCAGGCTTTTCAACCTACCCTTTTTATATTTTCGGAAAGGGTTGGGAAAGGGTAACACCTCAGCCTCAAAACTTACCCTTTAAAGGGGATACAATCGTGGGTAATGATGTTTGGATCGGTTATGAATCTGTTATCATGCCGGGGGTTAAAATAGGAGATGGTGCGATTATAGCAGCTAAATCCGTTGTTGTTAATGATGTTCCTCCTTATACAATTGTTGGTGGAAACCCTGCTCAAATGATTAAGCAAAGATTTGATGATAATATTATTAAAAAGCTCTTAGACATTGCTTGGTGGAATTGGGATATTCAAAAAATATCAGCTAATCTAGAGAAGATTTTAGCTGCGGATATTCAAGCTCTTTTAAATGAAAGTTAACCGTAGTTAAGACTCAGAAGATTAATTAATCAACCTAGTATCTAATATCTTTTCTTAATGCAGTTAATTGAGCTTCTGCTTTGTGTAATGACTCTACCCACTCTTTTTCGGGATCACTATCTGCGACAATTCCTGCACCAACTTGTCCCCAAACCCGATGAATTCCAGAGGGTTGAGATTGATATAACAAAGTACGAATGAGAATATTTAAGTCTAAATTTCCTCTGATATCTAAATAACCACATGAACCATAAAACAAACTCCGTCTAACTGGTTCTAATTCCTCGATAATTTCCATACATCGGACTTTCGGACAGCCAGTAATTGTTCCCCCCGGAAACAGTGCTTGAATTAAATCAATGCCATTATATTTATCTTGTAAAATACCTTTGATATTACTTACCAGATGACTAACATGACTATATTTTTCGATTATTAATAATTCATCGACGTTAATTGTTCCCCATTGACAAACTCGTCCTAAATCATTACGTTCTAGATCAACTAACATAATATGTTCCGCATTTTCTTTAATATTACGGCTTAATTCTGCAACTAACTGTTTATCTTGATGAGGCGTTTTTCCCCGTGGCCTTGTTCCTGCAATGGGACGAGTTTGTGCTATGTTACCTTGTAGTTGTACCAATCTCTCAGGGGAACAACTGACGACATCTCCAAATGGCGATCGCCAATAACTAGCAAAGGGAGAAGGATTAATTTGATGTAAATAGCGATAAATCGACCAACTATCAGTTCCTGTCTCTATTTGGAAGCGTAAAGATAAATTAGCTTGAAAAATATCTCCTTTTTCTATATATTGCTTGGCTTTACCTACGGCTGTTTCATACTGTTGTTGGGAGGAAAGAAATTTTAGGGAATAATTAGACAAATTTGAGTTTTTTGCAGGAAATATGACCGTTAAATCTAATTTTTTTGCTAATTTATCTAAATTATTGGGGTCAGTGACAGCTAACCATAATAATTGTTCTTTATGGTCTAAAATAGCAAAATTTTCAGGTTCATACCAATAAGCAACGGGAAAAGGCAAATTATCACAATGATATTTAGGTAAAGATTCGATTTCCCACCCTAAATCGTAACCTAACCATCCTAACCAACCTCCAACAAAGGGTAAATGATTAATATCCTCATTAGGTTGGACAGATGTGGATAACAATGAACGAAGAAAGGGTAAAATTGTGCCAACCGAAGGAGTCCATACTTGTTGCTTACCTTGTCTGAAACGAGGGAAACCTGCACATAGGGAATAACGAGAAAGATAAGGATAATCTTTTGGTGTAGGAAAAGGACTTTCTAAGAGTGTGGCGATAGAATCATTGATAAACAGTTTTTCAAAAATATCCGATCCCGTTCTTTCGTTAAGAGGAAGTGATCGCCAATGCCAAGGTAAGATCATACACGCAGAACTAAGCTAACTTTCTTTATTTAACCATGAAATTTACAACCTAAAATTTTAAATAATAAGTAATAAATAATATAGCCATGAACTTGAGTCCATGGCCGGTTAATCAGTTAATCAAAGAGACCTAAAGATACTATCCCCCTTAAGAAATTTTAAAGCAATCCTGCATTAGAAAGACCAAGGATGATACCTGCACCTAAAATATGGCCAAAACTGGTCGTTGCTAATAATTCAGGTAATCCAAAACTCTTTTCCTTCGCTAATTGAGGAAAGGGAAGACTCGGACCTTTCCCAGTCTGTTGAATGGCAAAATAGCCAATAATAACCGCAAATAAATTAGCGAAAATCATGATAATTCCCACAGATAAATTCCATGAAGTCGTTGTCGGAGTTGTTTGTGCCAAAAATAAGAGATGGAATAACATTGCGCTCTCCTTTAGGGAAATAGACGAAAATCAAGTTAGGGAATATTATAGGGATTGCCTCTCCTTTAGTAACACTTTGTTTGAATAACTTAATATAACCTCCGTACACCCAATATCTATGATTCTGTTAAAGTGGAAGTGATCAACACCCTTCCCTCTAAGATGGTTGGTAATCAGTCAGTTTAAACGGTCTTGAAGTCATGATAGCTCCCAACTCTCAATCCCTTCCCACCTATTGTCAAGAAGATGCACAGCAAATCCTACAATTGGCGATCGCCCAAAAAATGAATCAAGAGGAACTTTCTAAGGAGCAATTATGGGAAATTGCAGAAGAATTAGATATTGATGCAGCAACCTTGGTAGAAGCTGAACAAGAATGGTTCAAGCAACGGCAAATGCTCCAAAAACGCCAAGAATTTGACCTCTATCGTCGAGAAAACCTCAAACACCGATTGACTCGTTTTGGAATCGTCAATGGTTTCCTCATCACCCTTAACCTTATTAGTGGAGGTGTGTTGTCATGGTCTCTGTACATTCTTCTAATTTGGGGAATGAAAGTCACCCTCAATATTTGGCAAACCTATCAACAGCGTGGTGAGGCCTATGAACAAGCTTTTGAACGCTGGAACGTCAAAAATGAGGTAAAAGAGTCTATCAGTAATATATGGTCAAAAGTAAAGCTATTTTTACAAGGTTAATCCTGCTCTTCCCGTGCTAACCGTTGACGATGTTTCTCTAAGCTTTCATTGAGTAGAGTTAATACCTCAGTCGCAATATTAATAACTTCATTGGGGCCAAATCCCACCTGAGTTAATTCTCGGAAAAAAGACTTAGCCACAATTTTAGCTAATTTATTCGGATTAGGATTGGTTGCCATATATTCTTGAATCTCTTTGTCTCCTAGTTCCTGATGCACTGCTTTTTCCAAAAATTTCGACCGAAAAATCATTTGCAGTTGGGTGATTTGTAAGGATTTACTGACAAAGGCTGCAAAAATCTCTAAGACTTGTAAATCATCCTCCGTAAAAACTTTACCTTCATTGGGAAAACTCACGTTAATCACACCAATCACCACAGAATTATCCATAATCGGTGCAGACATTAAACTTTTATCAGGTGCGTCTAAATATTTAGCTTCTGCTGCTAAAGGAGAGAAAAGAATATCTTCAATGAGTAAGGCTTTCTTCTGGCTAGCAACATACCCTGCAATGCTTTTATTTAAGGAAATTTGCTCATCATAGGCAGCATCTGGCAAATTACCGTAATGTGCAAACACCCTGAGATGACGATCACTAATCTCGGATATTTCTCGGTCAGATAGAAGTAAAATAGAGCATCGTTTTGTTTTCAAGACCTTAGCAGTCAAAAAAGCTAATTCTTGTAGTTTTTCTTCTAGTGCAATTGGTTTTTCTAATAATTTAGCAGCATCAATTAATTTTTCTAGCGGATCAACTAGCGGATTCATAGAGCAACTCACCAACAAATATGGATACAGAACAAAAAAACAAATTACAATTTTGTTATCCCCTTCTGTTATTTTACAGATTGTTTTCGGGAATTCTATTAAATGTAGCCTTTCATCCTTGTCACTCCCCATGAATAGTTCACAGGAAGTTCGTCATCTCCTGGTTATCGAAGATCAAAAGTCGCGACGCATTGTTCCTTTAACAGAAAGTACCTATGCTGTCGGTCGTGATCCTAATAGTGCAATTATCCTCTATGATCGTCAAGTGTCTCGCCATCATGCGACGCTTTTGAGGGTTATTGATCCTGATCCAAAAAATAACCAATATTCCTACCGAATTATTGATGGTAATTTACAAGGAAAAAGAAGTACCAACGGAATTTTAATTAACGGGAATTATTGTCTTTCCCATGAATTAAAAAATGGTGATAGCATCCGTTTTGGCACTAAATCTCAAATAAAATACCAAATTATCTCTCAAGAGACGGAGTTAGATTCATTAAAAAGTGGGGAATTAAAAGCGGATGAAACCCTTGATCTTTTACCCCTTCTACCGCAAAACGAAAATAATGTTCCAGCACCTGTTGCACTTGATAAATCTACCTATGCGCCGCAAGAGCTAGAATTAATGGATGATGATGAACCAAATACCTCATTAATCTTTAACCAAAAGCCTAAAGAAGAGAATAATGGGGCTTTATCTCATCTGTCTTCCTTGGCAGAATATAGTCCTAATCCGATTATTGAAATTGATTATAAAGGACAAATTACTTATCTCAATCCTGCCGCTAAAATTAAATTTTCCCAACTAACCTCAACCCATCCATTACTGCAAGATATTATTAAAGAAATTCCCCATCAGGAAGGAACATCCTATGTAAGAGAAATTGAAGTTGGGGAAGACTTTTTTGAACAGCACGTTTATTATCTCAATGAAGGAAAAATAATTCGCAGTTACATTGTTGATATTAGCAAACATAGAAAGTTAGAAAATCAATTATTACTCAATAAAGAACGCTATCAACTCTTAGTAAAAGCGGCATCAGAAGGCATTTTGGTAATTGATGCAGAAACCAAAGAAGTAGTGGAAGCTAATGCCACTTATCGCAGCTTATTAGGCTACGATTTAACGGAAATTTTAGAACTAAATTTGTATAAATTAATTGCCCTTGATCGCGATATTTTAAATGAGGAATTAGAGCAAATTAAACCGAATAGTTCTTTTCCTATCGAAGAATCTTTCCACCGTCGTAAAGATGGCTCTTTTGTCAGTGTCATGGCTCAGGTCACTCGAACCATTTATCATGAGAAAGAAGTCTTTTGTTGGGCAGTTAGAGATGTGGGGGACTTGAAAAAGACCGAAGAACAATTGCGGTATCAATCTCTCCATGATTCCTTAACCAATTTACCTAATCGGATGTTTTTTGAGCAACAGTTAGATAAAGCACTTGTCCATGCCCAAAAACATCAACATTTATTAGCTGTTCTTTTCCTTGATCTAGATTCTTTTGCCCATATTAATAGTACCTTGGGACACCAAGTCGGCGATCGCATTTTACGAGCATTTTCCAAACGGATTGATAATTGTACCAGAGCCGGTGATATTGTCTCTCGTTGGGGTAGTGATGAATATACGCTGCTACTTCCTCAAATCAAAAATACCGATGATGTAGTCAGTGTAATGGATAAAATTTTTGAGAGTTTAAATAAACCCTTTCAAATTGAGGATAAATTATTACACATTAAAGTTAGTGTTGGAATTGCCATTTATCCTCAAGATGGAGAAGATAAATTAGCCTTACTAAAAAATGCTGATGCTGCTTTACATCGTACCAAAGTTCAAGGACGTAACCATTATCAATTTTATCATCCCACCCTCACTCAAGAAGCTGCCCTTTTAATGAATTTGGAAAATCTCATTCATCAGGCATTAGAAAGACGGCAATTCTCTTTATATTATCAACCACAAATTCACTTAGCCACAGGTGAAGTTCAAGGAATGGAAGCTCTGTTGCGGTGGGAACATCCTGAATTGGGTTTTATCCCCCCTGAAAAGTTTATTCCCATCGCTCAAAAAACAGATATCTTAATTCCAGTTTGTCAATGGATCTTGAAAACAGCTTGTGAACAAAATTTGAGTTGGCAAAAAGACGGCATTTCTCCCCTTCCAGTTGCCATTAATTTATCGGCGCGAGAGTTTGCACAAGAGAATTTGGTAGAAACCATTGCCCATACATTGAATGATACGGGTTTAGATCCCCAATGGTTAGAAATAGAAATTACGGAAAAAACATTACGCAAACATCTGACGATTGCCCCTACTCTATTTCAGAATTTAAGACAACTAGGGGTTCATATTACGCTAGATGATTTTGGCACAGGGTATTCCGCATTAGGCTTTTTACAACAGTTTCCTTTTCATACCATTAAGTTAGATCAAAACCTGATTCATCAGTTTCGGGGAACGCCCCAAGAAAAGGGCATGATTTCAGCGATTGTGGCACTCTGTAAAGGTTACAATCTTCGCCTTATTGTTGAAGGAGTAGAAACACAAAAACAGGTCGATGAATTGGCTGAACTCCATTGTAAACTCTTCCAAGGTTATTGGTTTAGTCAGCCATTAACTGCTAAACAAGCTACCCAATTCTTAGTGGATAAAATTCATGGGAATACTTAAAACGATTCACCTTCTTATATCTTTCGTCCCATAATCACTAAATCTCGTCTCATCTCATCTAAATCGGCTACTTGGGGAAGATAACCCCATTGTTCAAAGTCAAAACCCTTAAATAATTTTAAACTTGGTTGATTATGGGCAAAAATTAAGCCAACCAAAGTATGAAGTTGTAGTCTAGGACTATCTTGGATTGCGTGTTGCAATAGTTGACGACCCACTCCTTGACGATGATAAGCAGGGGCAATATAAATGCTAATTTCTCCTGTATTTTGGTAAGCTGGCCGGCCATGAAACCGTTGCAAACTCAGCCATCCCATCATTTGCTCCTCCTTAACCATTACCCAGAGAGGATAGCGATCGCATTGATGGCTCGCAAACCATTGCTGGCGACTTTCAACCGTAATTGGGTCTAAATCGGCAGTTGCAATTCTTTGAGGAATACTAGCATTATAAATCTCTATAATAGTCGGTAAATCTTCTGCAACAGCATCACGAATAGTCAGATTAGGGGATAAACAGCGATCGAGCATGGAGATAAGTCAATTGAATTCCTGTGATAATTATAGTCTTAGATGGAAAGGGGAGTTGTTGAACGTTAGAAAATTACTTTTCCCGCCTCATGATTAGTCTAATATAGCATTTAATAAGAATTCAACTGTTTGTTCCTGACTCAGTTCTCCTAATTGTTTTGTATCAATAATATCTACCGTTGCACCTGCGTGATAAAGATCGTCGTCTAAAGCTTGTAGAAAACCTCTAGCCATCAAATTATCACCAACTTGGGCAAAAAGAATGCCAATTTCATAAGGAGAATTAATTTGCTTACTGGTTTCTACTAATAATTTGACTAAGGCTGACCGCTCAGAAGGCTCACTATCTAAAATGATTAAAATTATCTCTCCATTTTCTTTCATATCTCCTCTTGCTTTGCGTCGAAAATGGTTAACTAATACATCTTTTACAGCGTCATAAATATATACTTTTTTAAAAGTATAACCTTCTTGGATTACCTGCCTTAAAATTTTACTGTTGGCTTGATTGTATTTTTTGAGGGGTTGAGAAGCTAAATAAATGGTTAATTGCTCAGGGGCAAATTCTTCACACTGTTGAGCAATTTTAATTAGAGATTTCTCTGCAATTTGCCATTGTTGTTCAATGTTGGGTAATTGAAAAGAAGAATCGCCTATTTCTCTTGCGAGGATAATAGTGTAATTACGATTGCGTAATAGGGTTTGAGGCATAATTAATAGGTGACAAAATAGTTGATCTGTTCAGCATAAGCATCTTTTAGATACACCTTATCATAACCCGATGTCTGAATAAGCTGTTAAGCTAAGCGAAAATGCTGATAATTTCCAATGTATCCTATTTTCTTTGCTTTAGCCATCTCTACACAATTATCAACTACTTGAGTCAGTTAATTATTAATTTAAAAAGCTAAAGATTTTACTCCAATAGTCTTTATGAAATAATTGTTTAATTCTATCAATGAGTTGAACATACAAGGACTTATTTTGTGGCGCAGATTCTAATTCTGGTGGTAGTAAGGGGGCTGATAATTCTCCATCTGATTCTTCTAAAGAGTTACCTTCTACATCAATCCCTAACTTGGCTAAGGTTTTTACTGCCCAAAGATGATACACTGAATGACCTAAAAAGTTGTAGCATAGGTCAATTGCTTCCTCCATTTTCCCTAGTTTACGATAGGTTTTAATCAAGTTTTTCTTCGCTTGATCTTGCATCATGGTTTCAGGAGAATTTTCAAGAACTGTTTGAAAATGTGCTAAAGCTTCCGTATAATTTCCATAATTATACGCACAAATTCCTTGTTTTAAATTAGCAATCATTGGGTTAGACATTGCCATCTCCCTTAATATGAAAAAAATAATTAAAAAAATTATTTACGAATTTCTCAGTATTAAGATAACAAAAAAGTTCTAGTTTAACTGTGATCTATCTCACTTGAGTCAAAATTCAGTAAATTTATAGTTATTTTAGGCGGAGACTACTGAAACTAAAAACGAGCTTCCGTTAAATCATTTAAGTGTTTAAGCTTTTATCGGTTGTTGTGTGCCTAAAAAACGGTATGATGGGAACATTCTATATCAGATATTAATAAATGTCTCAAGAAAATTTATTTGCACTATCTTTATTTCCCTATCTAGGATTTCTTTGGTTTATGACTCGTTCGGGAAAAACCCCTCGGTTAGCATTGATTGGATTTTATCTTCTTTTATTATTTGTTGCTATTACGATTCCAGCCGGACTTTATGCGAAGAGCAAATATGGTGAAAGCTTGGCTAATGTTGACTGGTTACACGGTGGTGCAGAATTTTTTCTCACCCTCTCTAATATTTTCGTTGTCTTAGGCTTTCGTCAAGCTGTTATCCAAAAGGACAGCAATTCCTGAGAATAAATGGCTAAAAAAAGACTCCTACTTAAAGCAGAAGTCTAATCTAAGAGATGAATTTTAATCCAAATCTGAGTGAGGGTTTAGCCTCCCATCCATTCGGTATGGAAAAACTCTCCTTTTGGCTTATCAATGCGTTCGTAAGTATGTGCGCCAAAGTAATCCCGTTGTGCTTGGGTAAGATTTTGAGGAAGAGAAGCTCGACGATAACTGTCAAAATAATCCAAGGAAGCACTAAACGCCGGGACTGCAATACCTGTTTTATTAGCTAAGAGTAACACTTCACGCCATGCGGCCTGACGATCTAGGATGCTTTGCTTAAATTCAGGCGCAAGGAGTAAATTAGCTAAGTTAGGATTATCATTGAAAGCTTTCTTGATCTTATCGAGGAATCCTGCTCGAATAATACAGCCTCCCTTCCAAATCCGTGCCGTTTCAGGTAGATTGATACTGTAGTTAAACTCTGCCGATGCTTTCGCAATTAAAGCCATTCCTTGTGCATAGGAACACATTTTAGAACAATACAGCGCATCTCGTACCTTATCGGTAAAGGCTTTGACATCTCCATCAAATTTAATCTCAGGCCCTGCTAATTCCTTCGATGCAGCTACCCGTTCTTCTTTGTAAGCAGACATAACCCGTGCATTTACTGCTGCGTATATAGTAGGAATCGGCACACCTAATTCAAGGGAACTTACTACAGTCCAGCGACCTGTTCCTTTTTGACCTGCAGCGTCTAGAATATAATCAACGAGGGGTTTATTGGTTTCAGAGTCAATATATTTGAAAATATCAGCCGTAATTTCAATTAAAAAGGAATTGAGTTCATCCGTTGTGTTCCATTCCTTAAAGACTTCATGCAGTTCTTGATTACTTAAGCCTAAGCAATTTTTCATGATGTCGTAGGCTTCTGCAATTAACTGCATATCCCCATATTCAATGCCATTATGCACCATTTTGACGTAGTGACCCGCACCACCGGGGCCGATGTAGGTGACACAGGGGCCATCATCTACTTGGGCAGCAATTTGGGTCAAAATCGGCTCTAATTCTTGGTAAGCAGAGCCTGTTCCCCCCGGCATTAAACTAGGACCCTTTAACGCTCCTTCTTCACCACCACTGACTCCCATCCCCATAAAACCAATGCCCGTTGGTTCTAAATATTGAGTCCGTCTTTCAGTGTCTTCGTAGAGGGAGTTTCCTCCATCAATAATCATATCCCCTTCATCAAGGAGTGGTTTAAGCTGCTCAATGACTGCATCTACTGGTTTACCAGCTTTCACCATAACCAGAAGTTTACGGGGACGTTCTAGGATTTGTACCAACTCTTCAAGGGTTTTCGCTGCTTTAATATCTTTTCCTTGGGCCCGGGTAGCCATAAATTTGTCGGTGGTTGCCGTGGTACGATTATAAACCGCAATGGGAAATCCTCTACTTTCAACGTTGAGGGCTAAATTTTCCCCCATTACGGCTAATCCAATCACAGCAAAGGTTCGTTTGGTCATACAATCTTCTGCCAATTCAACAATTAGAGTCTAAGTATTTTCAGATTAGCTTGAACTTCTCTAAAATCTTGTGAAGAAGACCTTAAGAGTTAGCAATCGCATCTAGAGTCAGATTTAAACAAAAAATGTAACAATATTTACATTAACCCTCACACCCTAGTATCTCTTTTAATTGGTGAACCTGAACTTAAAACTCAAATATTTCAGATTTTGTCAAAGCAGTTAGTTTTTGCCACACGGTAACGCCCAAGTTGCTTAGAAAACGGGTACATTGGTTAACAGAATTATTGTTATAAGTATAAGAGAGAGGTTCTAGTTCAGACGACCAACTGCGATTCCAAAGTCCATCCATTTTAGCTTCTTGACAATGAGTAAAAAAGGCTTGAAACGCATCAGGATTTTCAATATTTACAGTAATATCATCATATTCATCACTTCTAGACTCACTTTTGCTTACGCTGACCACCAATTTCACCGTTAGTGCAGGAGAAACATCAACCCGCTTCAAGATAATAGAAAAAAGAGAATAAGAGGAAAAAGATTTCGGAAGACTTAAACAAAGGCTATGAGGCGATAACTTAGTTGTAATGCCAATTGGATGTGAATGATTGTCTAAAACTTGACAAAAGGATGAAATAGTAGGGGTTAGAGCAGCAACAGTCATAGCTTTTGATGGGTTAATTCTGATGATTATGTTCTCATCTTAAAAGCGGACACTCCTTATTAGGGTGATAAATGCGGGTAGGGTGATGTGATTTTGGTCACTTTATACATATAAGAAGAACTTATTGTGTTAATAAGTAAGAGAAAAATGAAAAAGGTTTACAAAGCTTAAAAGTTTGGTTAAGCTGTTAACAGTCAAACGACATTATTCGTACCTTGACAACTTCATAAAGGAATTATAAACCAATGACAACCACCTTACAAC
>JBFRWB010000143.1:0-2547 GCA_051439375.1 Microcystaceae cyanobacterium | reverse complement strand
TTGCCAAAGAACCTAGAAATAGGTTTCACGGTAGGCAACGTAAGAGTTGGTTAGGGCGCAGAGATTTGCTGAGGGGACACGGCTAAATATTTCCCTAGTTTAGCCCCCTGTCTGGTCTGATCGTGAGCAGAAGATACGCTCATCAAATTGCCCGAAGGGACGTAGATTTTATGTACACATACATCTTAAAAAGGTGCATTATATGACCAATAAAGTAACAAGAGTTCTAGTAAAAGATCCAGTTGGTAAACCATTAATGCCAACAACACCAGCCCGTGCTAGAAAATGGATTAAGTCTGGCAAAGCCATTCCCAAGCGCAAATAATGTTGATGTAATAAAAATTGACGTTGAAGGAGCGGAACTGTTCGCTCTTCGTGGTGGGAAGAATCTCATAAAAACAAACCGTCCAATCATCATGTTTGAAAGTGGACCTAGTAATACAAATGAATTTGGTTTGACCAAAGAAGCACTTTGGCAATTTTTTAATGAACTAAATTATGGAGTACATATTCCTAATCGCGTTGGACATAATGATAGCGGTCTTATTCAAGAAGGATTTATTGAGAGTCACATCTACCCAAGACGAACAACAAATGACTTTGCAATACCAGAGGAAAGACGGTTGGAAGTTAGAGACAGAGCGCGCGAATTACTTGGAGTTTCAGTAGATTAAAAACTCTTTTAGAAACCAGGGCCATTTCATTCTAATTTTTGAGTTTGTGTGCATAAATGAGAATACCAAGCTCAGACAGGGATTCGCCCGTCTGAGCTTAACGTTTGGAATCCTCCCCCTTTTAAGGCGAGGAGAAGTCAAGGTTAGACACCAGCATGGCCCAAAGCTAATCCGGCCACTAACATTCCTAACACTAAAAAGGGTTGTGCGCTGGCTTGATATTTAACATCGTTTTCTAGGGGATCACGCAAGAAATACATATCTTGAAAAGTGATCTGAGGAATCACTAATAACAGCACAATGGCAGCATAGAGATTTTGATGAATGTAAATTAAATAAGCCCCTATTCCGGCTTGAAACACATCGATCATAATCACACACAACCAAGCTGCCGTATTCACCCCAAACATCACGGGCAGGGATTTTAGTCCTAGTTGGCGATCGCCTTCGACACTCTTAAAATCATTAACCACTGCGATCCCTAAACCGGCCAAGCTATAAAATAGGGTCAAAATGACAATAGTCCAGTTTAACTCTCCAAATAAAGCATGGCCTGCCCACCAAGGTAAAGCAATATAACTAGCCCCCAGAGCATAATTTCCTAACCAACCATTCTGTTTTAATTTTAGGGGTGGGGCCGAATAAATATAGGCCAGAAATGCCCCTCCTAAGGTTAAACACAGCATGATGGGAAAGTCATGACCAGTCCATCGATCTAAGCCATAACTTAAAGCTAGTCCTAACCCCAATAACACTAAAATTTGTGTCACCACTTGAGGAACGGAAATAGCCCCAGAGGGAATAGGACGATAGGGTTCATTAATAGCATCAATTTCGCGATCGTAGAAATCATTAAGGGTTTGGGTGTATCCTGCCATCAACGGACCTGATAATAACATACACGAGGCCGCCATCAAAAAGTTTTCGATGCTCCAGATATAATTGCCGGATGAGGCTGCCCCACAAACCACCCCCCAGATCAAAGGGATCCAGGTAATGGGTTTCATTAACTGTAAGCGTAACTTCCAAATAGAAGTTTCTCCAGCACTCGCCCCTTTCATCCCTAATAATTGACGGGTTTTGCTACTTTGTTCGTTGATCTTGGAAGTAGGAGAATCAGACATGGGTTAATGGATAATGGACAATGGATAATTAGTTTCAAGACAACAGAAAACCGAGAACTCCTTAACAGTGACTTGTTTAGGAGATACAAAAATTAAATTCATACCCTGCTTTATTAATCAAACCAACCAATATCTTCATTGGTCAATGGTTTGCTACTTAAAGCTGGTGCAGTAAAAGGTTCTAACTCTTTCGCTTGGCGAGTTAAAGCAGTTTCTTGTACTACCAATTCTTGCGATGAATCAGTGGACACAAGGGGTAATGGTTCTTGTTTTAATTTAGCCTGTAAAGTAGCAATCAATTCATTTTTTTCGGCCAACTCCACTGCTAATTCTTCTTTTTGTTGCAGTTGAGTGTAAAGTTTTTCGACTAATTGTTTTTGTTCATTTAATTGGGATTGATAGTCTTCTGCTGCTTGTAATTCATTTTGCAGATTACGACTCAATTCTCTTTCGTCTTGAATTTCAGTTTCTAAAGTTTTAACTTGATTTTGTAAGCTGTCAACTTGTTTCTTTTGTGCTTCTAAAACTTGGTTTAATTGGGTAATTAGTTCATCCAATTGCGCTTTAGTCATCCGACTGCGATTGCTAGGAACTGTAGGAGTCTGTGTTGTTTCAGTAACAGTTTCTGAAGGGTTTGTAGCTTCTTCTCGTAATAAATCTGATAAACTTTTTTTAGTCATAATTGATTCCAATCCCGTTGTAATTCTTCTACGACTCGACGATAATCAGCTTGTGCTTCTTTAGCATTT
>JBFRWB010000142.1:0-3818 GCA_051439375.1 Microcystaceae cyanobacterium | reverse complement strand
CAACTATGTTATTTGCTGGGGAATTTCAAGGGACGTTACTGCAAGGAGTAGCGGTTGCTGTCCTTTTGATGCCCAATGGTAGACGATATACGGTTAGTCAATTAGTGTCTGTTAATCATAAAGACGAGGCAGAATATACTGCCCTAATGATTGGTTTGAAAAAAGCAGATCAATTAGGATTAAAAACCTTAGCTATCAAAGGAGATAGTGATCTTGTTTTCAATCAAGTCAATGGCTTAACCCCTGTCACCGACGAAAGGTTAAAGAAACTCTATCGTGTTGTCATTAAATCAATCAGAAGTTTTGAAAAAATTTCCTTAGAATGGATTTCCCCCGAACAAAACCGGCCTGCTAAATTAGTAGTTAAACGTTGTATCAATGATGCTTTAGGAAGAGAAAAACCTCAGACATCCTCATTATCCCCCCGATCACCTTCACCATATTCTGCTATGGTTCGTTTAATTGAAAAGGGAGAACAGGCCACAGACGAAGATTATAGTCAACTCTCAGTAGAAGAAGATCAATGGACCCATAAATCTCTCTCAGAATTAAGGACTTTGATTCCAGTGGAAGTCCGGGATATGATCGCTTTGCAATGGCAAGGAGATGAAGAGAACTTAGCCCAGATGTATCGTTGGCATTTAAGGGGACTTCCTCCAACCATGGCTTGTCGTAAAGTTAATCTTCAACAAGCAAGCGAGCAACAAGCTAAAACAAAACTCCCCTGGGAAGAAGCCCTCAATTTACCCCAGCCATTGTTAAATGATTCTAACCAGACATCAGATCCCCTGATTTCCTTACTTTCTGAATTGGATGAGTCTGAGGCCAAGGTTGAAGAAACTCCTTTAACAGTACCATCATCTCTCTCAAAAGAGCCTATCTTGTTTGAAACCCTGATTATAGAGGAGATAGAAGGACATAAGTCTTTTGTACCTGAGGCAGATTTTTTATCCTCAAGAACCCATCTCCCCTTACAAGACGGGTCTAATTTATCATTTGATAAAGAAAACCTGGCCTTAGAGGGAGATGAGAGTAAAGATACGCTACCATCAGAGTCAAGTATCATTGATATTCTTAACGTGATTGAGAATCTTAGCCCTGAAGAACAAACTACCTTAGCGCAAGAATTAGTTAAAATTCCTGAAATGGTTAATCTTATTCTCAAAGCGATCGCTGATAATGTTTCAAAAGGTCATGGGGAATCATAGTAGATTCTTCTATTTACTAAATATTAACGGCTATAATCTGGGAAATTGTCATGTATTTAGACGAACAATTAGAAATTCTCATTAATGAGGCCCCTGAACATGGTGTACCCATTCCTGTCATGGAAAAGGCAGTTGCCCCAACCCTGAAATTTTTTGCGAGTCAGCTTCAACACGAGAAATATTACGTTTTACACGGTCAAAATCGCTCTTGGTTAGTGACAACCTTAAGTAATAGAAAAAATCCCAAGGAAGAAAAACGGGTGATTTATGCCTTTTCTACGAAAAAAGATGCTGAAACATTCCAAGGAATTATTAATCCTGAAATTCGCATTATTTCTATCCCTGTAACCCATTTATTGTTTCAACTTTTTTCTGTGGAATCTATTGATAGTCTCATTTTTCGAGAATTTCCTGGAAACAAAGAGCAACAAGTGGAAATTTCCCGTGCTAAACTACAAAACATCATTCAACAACAATTACGTCGTTTGAAGTTAAAGCCTCAAAAAAAGAAGAATATTCCCCCGAATTTTGCTTAAGTTTATTGTCTTTTCCTCTATGTTATCCTCTCAGCAATCATCAACTGTATTAAACTATTATAGTGCTTATTATTGTCCTGTCTGCCGTCATGGAGAAATCGCAACGTTACCCTTGATGGAGGCATTTTCTTGTAATTTTTGTCGTCATATTTTTACAGCTAATCTGGATAAACAAGCCATTACTATTGTGGATAGTCAACTGCCTTTGACTTGGTATTGGACAGGAAAACGCTGGCAAAACGTTCGTTCTGTTAAAGTGTTTCAATGGGGGTATGGTTTACTCGCTTTAGGCTTTTTGCTCTTACCCACACTAATAGTGGCTGCTGGGGCCTATTTATTCCCTGTATTACCCGATAGTCCCTTAGCTTGGTTGGGATGGTTTTGGGTAGGTTTAACTTTTTTATCTCATCTTAGTTGTTTACTGTGGTTAATTCTAGAATATTACCAGTTTCCTTTATCGTTGTATTTTGAAGCATTAAGGAATCATTTGTTGTCTCGTTTATCTTTATTATTCAATAATGTAGGTTAGGAAAATTGTGATTATGGATAAGTTTATCGAAGCAGCGATCGCCGAAGCTAAACAAGGTTTAAAAACCGGTGGCATTCCCATTGGTTCGGTGTTAGTTAAAAAGGGACAGATCATCGGTAGGGGCCATAATAAACGGGTACAAGAAGGTGATCCCATTACTCACGCAGAAATTGACTGTTTACGGAATGCTGGACGCATTGGTAGTTATCAAAATACGATACTTTATTCCACCTTAATGCCTTGTTATCTCTGTGCTGGTGCCGTGGTTCAATTTAATATTAAGAAAGTCATTGCGGGAGAGGCAAAAACTTTTACAGGGGCCAAAGCTTTTATGGAGTCCCATGGGGTAGAAGTGATTGACCTTGACTTAGCAGAATGCAAAGACTTAATGAGACAATTTATTGACAAGAACCCCCAGTTATGGTACGAGGATATTGGCACCCTGAGTTCCAGTTAAATGACATTTTGCACAAGAACAAAAATATTTAATGATCAGAGCTGGAAGGTACATAGCACAAAATAAACGTATTGTCAAGTGTTAACCGATCAAGTTTTGAAAGAGCATATCTAAAGCAGATGTTGGATAACTAACGTTGACCGAATTAATCACCAAAAAACCAAGTAAATAGCAGGAAAACCATCATTAAAAGCATGAATTGTAAAAAAGAACCGACAAAATTGAATAAATGAATCGGAATAATTGCCATGACATAGGAAGCTATCCAATTAATCCCGAAAAAAAATAAAAGCACAATAATAAGAAACATGATCCCCCTCTAATTCAGCAATATCAAGGTTTTAAGACAGGAGCTTAACATTTGTTTACAGAAAAACAGCATTTTTTTTAATAATATGTAATAAATAATGAGACAAAGGCATTGTATAAAATTAACTTGAAGGGGACACAAGTAAAGATGAAGGTCATCTTGAAAACCTCTAATGATTCTTAAGATAGCCATCAAGGTTTCTCAGGTTTCTTAGGAAAACTTTTGTAAGGGGCTTAGGGAGCCAAAATGGTTATGGCCTGTATATACAGCATAATCAAACCTGATGGAAGTCCTTATTTCTACCCAACTCAATTGATTAAGTCAAGTAGGAGATTAATTTAATGTTTGACGCATTTACCAGAGTTGTTTCTCAAGCTGATGCCCGTGGTGAGTTCCTATCCACTTCTCAGCTGGACGCTCTGAGCGCAATGGTAGCTGAAAGCAACAAGCGCATGGATTCCGTGAACCGTATCACCAGCAACGCTTCCACCATTGTTGCTAACGCTGCTCGTGCCTTGTTTGCTGAGCAACCTCAACTAATCGCTCCAGGTGGTAATGCTTACACCAGTCGTCGTATGGCTGCTTGTTTACGTGATATGGAAATTATTTTACGCTATATCACCTACTCTATCTTTACTGGAGATGCCAGTGTCTTAGAAGATCGTTGTCTCAATGGACTTCGCGAAACTTATTTAGCTTTGGGAACCCCTGGTGATTCCGTTGCTGCTGGCGTTCAAAAGATGAAAGATGCTTCCTTAGCTATTGTTAACGATCCCAC
>JBFRWB010000141.1:0-2847 GCA_051439375.1 Microcystaceae cyanobacterium | reverse complement strand
TGATAAGCCTTAGCTGTTTCTGTACTGACCAAAGCTGGTGTACCACAAGCCATTGCTTCTTGAACCACTAGAGGAAACCCTTCTCCTTGACTGGGTAAAATCAATAAATCTGCCATTTGATAGACGGGAACAAGTGTTTGACCACTTAACCCTTCCAAGACAGAAACATGGGGTAATTGCCAATCTTGAGGATTTAACGTTCCCCATCCCGCAAATACCCACTGAATTTGAGTAAATTGTTTAGCTAATTCATGTAAATGTAACAGTCCTTTTTTCTCAACAAAACGACCAACAAAGAGAAAAATAGGTTGCTGATCATTTAAGTCAAATTGCTGACGAATTTGACCTCTTTCTGATGGAATTGCAGGGTTAAATAAGTCGATATCAACCCCATTAGGAATCATTAAGGATGGTCGGCGAAAGCGATTGTTTTTCGTAAAATAGGCTTGCACTACTTCACTAATAAAAATAGTTTGATGGGATTGTCTCAGGATAAACTTACCCAAAGTATGGTTTAAAAAAGAGAGTAACCAACGAAATAGGGGATTTTTGTAGGGAATAAAACCAATATGTTGGGTAATAATCCAAGGTTTTCTCTGTAAGGTTGCAAAAATAAAGGCCAACAGGTTACTAAAATAGAGATAGTCATGAAGATGAATCATATCTGCTTTTTTAACTTGCTGCCAGAGGGTAAAATAAGAGGGAAGACTCCATAAAGGATAGGGTAATCCCAATTTCTTTTCAGCCATATTAATTGATGGCATGGGATAACAGATTAACCCTTCTGTCTGACTAGGGGGTTGATCACAATTACTAGCCAGCCAAGTGAGATGAATCGGGTAGTTTTCTGTTAAGATGTTTGCTAGTTTTCCTGCCACAATTTCTACCCCACCCCGATGATTAGGGTAATAGTGGGTGACTAATAAAATTTTGAGAGATTGATTCATCTGAATAAGGGTATTTGAACTTAAAGATTATCTAAATATTGATCTAATTCTGCTAGTTGAGAAAATCCCAGTAATGCTAAAGCTAGTTGATCCAATTGACTACCAGATAACTGCTTAATTTTTTGTTCAACTCGCAAAGGAAGATTGGTAAATTTTTGCTCAATCAGTCGAAGAATCAATTCTTGTTTTCCTTCCTTAATTCCCTCTTGTTTTCCTTCTTGACGACCTTTTTCAATTCTTTCTGCTGGGATTAAATAGCGCCGTCTTGATTCATTATACCAGTATAACCACTCTCGTTCAATTCCTAAATAGCTTCCCCATTGTTTGCCAATTCCTAGACCAATTTCAGATAACCAAATAGGTTCACCATTCATTAATTGATAATCACCATTAATTAACTGATAAACTTCTAAGGTTGGTTTTCTTTTTCGGAGGGGATTATAAATGACATAATATAAAATGCCTAAGTCTGCATAATCTTGCTTTTTAGTGGTATATTCTCCTCGTCTTTTTTGAGAAACAACCTCTATGACCAAGATCGGTAACTTTTCTTCTTCCCATAAGACATAGGATAAGCGTAACCCTTCATCAATAATGCGAGGAACACCCACACTTAAAAAGCCATCTGGAATAATGGCAGGTTGATCAGGATGATAATAAATGCCCATATCTACCCCAAAAAACCAGTCCATTCTCTCAGGCCAGATTAAAGCCAGGGTATCTTTAAGCAAATGGGGAATTAAATCTTGTAGTTCATTATCCACTGGGGTTTCATCAGAGTCAGGTAAATCTTTTGCTGTTGGTAAGGTTTGATGGCGATCATATTGAATGAGCATATCAATTAATAGGTGAAACTTTCTTGATTAATATACTAAGGGAATTGATTATAACATTTTCTCCGTTATCCATAACATGAACTGAATATTCCAGAAAATCGGCAAGGGTTTTCCTTGTGCCTCCTGCTCCCTGCTATAATTGGAGGACGGTTCAATTTTTATTCAGTAATAATTTATGATTTCCATCGATGTAACCTTAAAGTATTCTCCAATTCCCATTTCAGTACAACGTAAGGAACAAGAAGCAGCCGAAGCGCTCTATCAGCAGATTACAGGTGCAATGCAGTCTCCTACCCCTCAACTCATTGAATTAACTTGTGAAAAACAAACAGAGAAGAAAGTCGCTGTCTTAAGTGATCAAATTAGTGCGGTTATTCTGTCTCAGAAAGATGGCACAGCTAACGCAGGTAAAGCGCCAGGATTTGTTAGCTTGTTAGAAGGGAATAGTTAATCCAAAGCTTATGGGCGCTGGTGTTTGCGCCCCCAGAATCAATTTAGGGTTGACATCTCCGACGGGATAAATCCACGTCTGCGCTTGTTTAGTTTACGATCTGATTCAGACAAATGAGTCAAATAACATCGTTTAGGGACTGTCAATAATCCCTGATCGGACGCGGGATAGATATAAATCCACCTGTGCCGTTACTTTTTGACTTGAACCGTACGGGTTTTTCACCGTGGAAGGCTTCCCCATCATAGCATATAACCTCCGGATAAATCCCTCCACCGCTCGACTACCACGCCTTCAAAGGACATGGCTATCTCTCGCTCGTTATTTTAGGTATAAAATTAAGTTGTTTAACGTTGATCAAGCTTTAAATAAGCATCATAGCTTACTCGGAGCCCCCTGCCTCCTGCCTCCTGCCTCCTACCCCCTGCCCATAACTATAGTATTACTCAATTTTTACAACTGTTAAAGTAACAATTTGTAAAAATACTGTCTCCAAATGCACCAAGATAGCGCAAAGTAGTGGATAAACTGTTTTCAATTAGGAGTTATTCACCATGACTGATACCCAAGTTCTAGCTGCCTTGGTTGTTGCTTTAGTACCTGGAATTTTAGC
>JBFRWB010000140.1:0-16181 GCA_051439375.1 Microcystaceae cyanobacterium | reverse complement strand
TTTTTTATCCTTATCGTCATGTTCGTAAAATCTCCATTTTTGGGTCAGCCCGTCTTTCCCAAGAAAGCTCAGAATATCAATTTGCGATGGAATTTGCCAAGCGTATCAGCAACTTAGGGTTTATGGTGTTAACGGGCGCAGGTGGGGGCATTATGCAAGCAGGGAATGAAGGGGCGGGTAAGGAACATTCTTTTGGCTTGGGTATTCAACTTCCCTTTGAACATAGTTCTAATCCTTATATTGAAGGTGATCCCAAATTAATTTGCTTTAAATACTTCTTTACCAGAAAATTATTCTTTTTAAGGGAAAGTGATGCAGTGGCTTTATTTGCTGGTGGGTTTGGGACGCAAGATGAAGCCTTTGAAACCCTTACTTTATGTCAAACGGGGAAATATGGGCCGGCCCCTTTGGTTTTAATTGATGAACCGGGGGGAACTTACTGGAAGCAATGGCATGATCATGTTTATTACAATTTATTGGAACGACAATTAATTAGCCCAGATGATGTTAATCTCTACACGGTAACAGATGATTTAACAGAAGCTTGTCAAATCATTCGTAATTTTTACTGTGTTTATCATTCAAGTCGTTATGTTGATCATAACTTCGTCATGCGTCTAAATTTTGAGCTATTAGATGAACAAGTAGAACAATTAAACGAAGCGTTTGCTGATATTATTGTGTCAGGTAAAATTGAAAAAGCAACAGTCTTGCCCCAAGAAAAGAAAGATGATACCCAAGATTTACCTCGTCTGGTTTTTCATTTTAATCAGAAAAGTTTTGGTCGTCTTTATCAGTTAATTAATCAAATTAATCGCTTTGGTAGTTGCTTAATTACTGATCCTCATCCTGAACGAAAATGAGGAGAAAATCTAAATTAATTATGAATATGAATGACAAATTAAGCGGTTAACTGTTAATAAGCTCCTTTGCACCCCAAAACAGTAAATATAGTCTTGATAATTAACTGAATATCATAGCCAATTGACCATTTATGTTGATAAGCTAAATCTAGCTTAACTACTTCTTCAAAATCAGTTACCAGCGATCGCCCTTTTACTTGCCATTCTCCTGTTAAACCGGGTTTAACCAGCAGTCTTTGATGATGGTGAGTTTCATAATATTGAACTTCATCAGGGGTGGGTGGCCGTGTTCCCACCAAACTCATATCTCCCGTTAAAACCGTCCAAAATTGGGGAAATTCGTCTAAACTGGTACGTCTTAAAAATTTTCCTAACCGAGTTACCCGTGGATCATTTTCGTTTTTGAAAAATTGTCCTTGAGCTTGATTCGGAACTAAGTGCTTTTGTTCCTCCGCATTTCTGACCATTGACCGAAATTTCCACATCCGAAAAGGCTTTCCTCTCAGCCCACAACGTACTTGACAATACAGAATCGGGCCGGGACTATCGAACTGCATTGCAATTGCGATCGGTATTATAAGTAAAGCGGTGATGAGTAAACCAACCAGTGCGCCCAGAATATCGAGATATCGTTTACTACGACTATAAACTGAAGGATGAATAGTACTGTCCACCGAATCTAAAGAATAATAAACCAAAGTTGAGGGAAATCGGAATGGTATGGGAGAATTTGTCATCATGATAGTTACCTATGGTTCGGGAAAACCCAGCAGTGTTTTCGGTTATTCTTAGGCTTAGAGAAAATAAGACTTTTCATCTAAGTGAATGAATTAGGTTGTGGCCGTGAACGTACCAACACTTTTGACATCCTAAAATAGAGTTCCCTCTCCATAAGATAAACTAACAATTCCTGAAAAAACCATGAAAATTTTATAAAATTGGCTGAAAATATCGTCCTAAATTTTAAGAGATTTTAACAAACCCAATTTAGTCTGACGAAAGTACGGAGAATTTCTAGAGATAAATTGGGTGGGATCACAGAAAACTCTAGGAAAATACAGAATTATGTTGTATTACAAGGAGCAGGCTTCTGTCTCACACGCCCCAATGGATACCCATTCGCTTGAGCCATCTTGCCAATGTTCCTTTTTCCAGATCGGTGCATTATGTTTAAGGGTATCAATGGCGTAGAGACAAGCAGCAAAGGCTTCTTTGCGGTGAGGACAACCAACAGCGACAAGAACGCTAATTTCACCAATTTTAAGCTTTCCTGTGCGATGGTGAATAATGACTCGGTTTACGTCTGACCATTTCTGTCTTATATTCTGGGCGATTTTCTCAAAGACTTTGATCGCCATTGGGTCATAGCCTTGGTATTCTAGGTAATTAACGGCTTTTCCGTCGGTTTGCTGGCGAACTGTGCCACTCATGACGACGATTGCCCCATTGGCTGCATCATCTGCCAGTTGATACACTTCATCAAGGGAAAGAGGCGCAAAGCTTATTCTAAAGTTATCTTGAGGATGAATAGAGGTTTTCATGGTTTAAGTCATAAGTTTTCAGTAATTATATTAAATCTTTACTATTAAAGTATTAAACTGTAGATTGTTGAAACTTTTCTCTGTAAATTATGGCTTTTAGCGAAGAATTTGAACTGCTCCTCCGTGCCTGTTATCCTTTACTCTATATTCCTACCGTTGAAGAAGAACGGGTAGAGTCGGATATTCAGCAATGCGCCCAAAGAATGGGCAACCGTAAGGTCTATATTTGGGACTTTGTGGAAGGATATCAAGATAATCCGAATAATCAAAGTGTGGGACAGCGAAATCCCCTCCAAGCATTAGAATATGTGGAAAAACTCCCCTCTAATATTGCAGGAATTTTCTTATTAAGGGACTTTCATCGTTTCCTAGAAGATATTTCTATTTCCCGTAAATTAAGAAATTTAGCGAGAAAACTGAAGTCACAACCCAAAAATATCGTTATTCTTGCCCCAGATATATCAATTCCCGATGAATTAAGCGAAGTGATCACCGTAGTTGACTTTCCCCTTCCATCCGCGATCGCAATTCGCCAAGAAATTCAACGACTCCTTTCTTCCACTGGACAAGGATTAGACAATAAACTCCTAGATGAATTAGTTAGAGCCTCTCAAGGGCTATCTTTAGAACGAATTCGCCGAGTTTTAACCCGATGTTTTGCCAGTCACGGTAAAATTGACCCCGAAGATGTGGAGCTTATCCTCGAAGAAAAACGCCAATCGATTCGCAAAACCCAAATTCTTGATTTTTATCCTGCCACCGAGCAAATTTCTGATATAGGAGGCTTAGACAACCTCAAAGACTGGTTATTAAGACGAGGCGGCGCATTTAGTGAGCAAGCACGCACTTATGGCTTACCTCACCCTAGAGGATTATTATTAGTCGGCATTCAAGGGACAGGAAAATCCTTGACAGCAAAAGCAATTTCTCACCATTGGCATCTTCCCTTACTCAGATTAGATGTCGGTCGCCTATTTGGCGGATTAGTCGGAGAATCAGAGTCTCGTACCCGTCAAATGATTGGTTTAGCTGAAGCCCTTGCCCCTTGTGTATTATGGATTGATGAAATAGACAAAGCTTTCGCTGGCGTAGAAGGAAAAGGAGATGGTGGCACAACCAGTCGAGTATTTGGTACATTTATTAACTGGTTAGCGGAAAAAACCAGTGCAGTTTTTGTGGTTGCGACAGCGAATAATATTCAAACGCTTCCCCCAGAAATGTTACGCAAAGGCCGCTTTGACGAAATCTTTTTCGTTGGCCTTCCTAGTGAAACGGAACGAGAAGCGATTTTTAGCGTCCATTTAAGTAGGCTGCGCCCCCATAACCTCAAAGCTTATGACATTAAGCGTCTGGCTTATGAAACACCCGAATTTTCTGGGGCGGAAATCGAACAGACGATTATTGAAGCGATGCACCTTGGTTTTAGTCAAAATCGGGATTTTACCACCGATGATATCCTTGAAGCCGCCAGTCAAATGATTCCCCTCGCCCGAACTGCCCAAGAACAAATACAATATCTTCAAGACTGGGCGGCCGCTGGAAAAGCCCGTCTTGCCTCCCGTAATGGAGGATTGACTAACCGTATTCAGCAGTCTTTTAGTTAAATAAAGGTTAATTTAAGTCTATGAAAGGTCTATCTTCGTTTTTCCAATTCATTCTCGGTTTTTTCCTCGGTGTTTTCCTCTTATTGGGGGGGAGTGCAGCCCT
Source organism: Microcystaceae cyanobacterium (assembly GCA_051439375.1). Taxonomy (GTDB): domain Bacteria; phylum Cyanobacteriota; class Cyanobacteriia; order Cyanobacteriales; family Microcystaceae; genus JBGTGT01. The sequence continues at coordinate 12,070 of JBFRWB010000140.1, read as the reverse complement.
TGGTTATTTGGTGTTTACTCGCCTTGCTGGAACACCCGAAAAACCCCTATTTGCAGAGGAAATAAAAGACAAGGAAAAAGCAGAGGAAGTTTCTGACAAGAATGACCAAGAAACCCCTGAAGTTGCCGCAAACCCCTCTCCTTCATCGGTGAGTGAACCAAAACCCGTTGCAGAAGAAGAAGAGTCCTTACCCAATGGGGCCTATTATGCCAGAGTAACTTGGCCACAGGGGTTAAGTCTGCGCTCTGATGCGTCTGCTGATGCCAGCCGTATTGGCGGTGTGGGTTATAATGCCAGAATTATTATTTTAAAAACCAGTGGACAATGGCAACGGGTCAGAATTCCTAGTAGTCAGCAGGAAGGATGGGTTAAATCAGGAAATGTGGCAAAAATTAATGATTAATTACATCAATCCCAATTATTGGGGGGTTGTCATGGCCTAATCTGTGAAAAGTGCGATAGAATAACCACAAAAAAAGGACTTATGGTTAAGCAAAACTCTCGCATTGGTATTATTGGTGCAGGAACATCAGGGGTATATTTAGCCTACTTGCTCCTGAAACAAGGCTATCAAGTCGATATCTTTGAAAAATCTCCCACACCTCGCACAGATGGCTGTGGTATTCTCCTTGTTGCTTCAGGAATGGAAGCCCTGCGCCAAGGTAACCCAGACTTATGTTATCAACTGATTCAAGCAGGTGCGCCTGTCCAAACCTTTGAGTTTCGTAACTTAAAAGGGGGAATTGCCAGTCAAGAAAGGGTAGAATATGAAGCCGATGAAATTCCGGGGATGTTAATTCATCGTAAAGCGATTTTAGAAGCTCTTTTAAGTTATTTACCTTCAAATTGCCTTCATCTTAATACTGCTTTTAGTCATTTAACCCAAACCGAAGAACAAGTGACAGCACACTTTCAAGATGGTACAGCTTGGCAAGGGGATTTATTAATCGGCAGTGATGGAATTTACTCGAAAGTACGGAATTTTATCATTCCGAATCTGGAATTATCCTATTTAGGCGACATTGTGTGGCGAGGTATTGTTAAAGACGATCAATTTTGTGCGGATGGCCTTTTTGTTGTTTACATTAGAGGCCGTGGAATTTATACCAATTTCTTTGATATTGGTCATGGTTACACCCATTGGGGCTTTTTTATCGAGAAAGAGCAAGAAGAATCTGAATATTCCCTTCCTCGTCCCCATGATGTAGGGATTCCCCCTCAAGAATTGGCAAAAGTTCCTGATGCTGCCCGAAAAGTCATAGAAGCTACCCCTTATGAGGATATTGTCTGCAATTTTTCCTATGATCTTGACCCCATTCCCCAATTATATCAAGGACGAGTGCTATTAATCGGCGATGCGGCTCACGCCAAAAGCCCCACCCGCGCCAGAGGAATGACATCAGGATTTGAGGATGCTTTAGCTTTATCCCGTTATCTTAAAGAAAGTAAGACAGTTCCCGAAGCCTTAGCTGGTTTTCAAGCAGAAAGATTACCCATTGTCCATGAATATCAACGCACCAGTCGAGAAATTAGTCGTAAAACTGGACGCAAACGGAAACAAAAAACTAAAGTCTAAAATGTTGCTTAAATTCCTTTAAATAAGCATCCTAAAAGTTGCCAATTATCATTTCTTTTAAGGTTAAGTTCTCTGTTTTTCAAGCAAATATGATACAGACTTTGATGAATTGTCTGGATATATTTAGAAGGAGAGAGGAGATACTTTGACGGTTGGTTAAAGTTACTTATCATACATGATAAGACACTAAGTCTAATTGATTTTTTCCAAAACGTAAACCTACTTAGGAGTCTTGACCTATGGCTAAAATTGGTATTTTTTATGGCAGCACATCAGGAATCACAGAGGAAATCGCTATGGCAGTGCGCCAAAAATTAGGCGAAGAACTTTGTGATCTTTATAGTATGGAAGAAGATTATGATGATTATAGTCAACTGCTTGATTATGATTATCTACTATTAGGTTGTTCTACTTGGGGTGCAGGAGATGTCCAAAATGATTGGCGTGAACCGCTTTTTGAGATAGAGTTAGACAAACCCGATTTTCAGGGAAAAACGATCGCTTTATTTGGTGCAGGTGATCAAGTCGATCATGGGACGGAATTTGTCAGTGCATTAGGTGTCTTGCATAGTCTTTTTCAAAAACTTGGTGCTACTTTAGTGGGAGCATTTCCCAATGAGGGCTATTCTTTTGAACATTCAAATGCTTTGATTGATGATAAATTTGTCGGATTACCGATTGATGAAGTTAATCAAAGTGAGAAAACGGACGAGCGAATTACTAAGTGGGTAGAATCATTACGTCCCATTTTTGCAACCGCATAAACCAACAGTTTCGGTTATGTTGCAGTAGGTTACGGTCACGTTAGTTAATCGTTAAATTTTTGATGCTTCACTATCAAATAAATATTATTAGCTAAACAAACCTAACCTACTTTACAATTTATCAGTTCGTTTCAAATAAGTTTGAGACAGATGAGTGTGCTGCGAAGCACAGGCGAAGCCTGACCGTCTCGCTCACTACACTTACAATAAGATGAGGTGAGGGTGTCTCATTCTTATTTGAATTAACTACATCAGTTCGTTTCATTAGCGTTATTCAATTTTATTTTCTTCAATTAAATTAACCCCTACAAATTCATTATTTTTAAATTCCTGAGTGGTGCGAACTCGATAGGTATCTGTTAAAAGATTAATAGTTTCCATAAAGGTAATTAAGTCATTGTCTTGTTTCTTATCGACTCTAAAACCAATGGTATTGTAACCTGAGTCCCAAGCAAATGATTTAAAATTATCATAATTTGGAGAGTCTAATTGTAAAATTCCATCCTCAAAAGTCCCTTGAAAGTTGAGGGTTAATGTTTTGCCATCTTCATATTGATAATCATTCCGTTGACGGTAAATAATACCATCAATCATAACAGTAAATGTTCCTTGAAAACTGCTTAAATATTGCCCTTGAGCATTGCTTTTAATATACTTTCCTTGCCAAACACCAACATGGCGTTTAAATATGGCGGGAACAGGATCATTCATAATTTTTTTCCTTAACTAAATCATCCGTACATTAACAGAAAATGAACAATATAGCAAGATACAGTGCTACGCACAAGGCAAAAGCTATAGTCAATTCAAATAAGAAGGGGAGAGATGAACCAATTTTTTAATGAATATCTAATCACTGAAAAGAATGGCTAATTCTATTAACTTTTGGAGTTGTAGATCACTAGATAGATGGGCCACCTGTTCCTCTAAAAAAGTTTCTAGCACCTTATCTAATTGGCGATAGGTTTGTTGAAAGATCATCTTATTTAATTGATAGAGAGAGAAACGACGAGACAATTGACCATTTCTTCTAATTGCTCCTGCGTATCTACACTTGTCTCCTTCCCATTGATAATCTTTACTCAGACGAAATAGGGTAAAAAAAACTTTAGGGTTTGACCATTCTTGAGGAAATATAATTGAGATACAGGAATGATCTGCCTCTTTTCGACGATACTGAATATAACCAGTGTTATAATCCTCTTGGATAGTATTATCGGCCATAATCAATGCCCGAATTTTCATTAGAGACTGTCTTTGTTCCTTCGTTGAACAACCATCTAAAAGGGATTGAAATTGAAATGGGAAATAAATATTTGGCATTAATTATCTATCAATTTTCGTCGTAATTGATCTAACGCATAACAAGCACTAAGATGACGTATCATGTCTCGGCTGCGGCGATCGCTAAAATGACATTCAAAACTCACCACCGTACCATCAGGGGACGCTAATCCAATATAAACTAAACCAACGGGTTTTTCCGCCGTTCCTCCACTTGGCCCCGCAATTCCTGTAATCCCAATTCCCCAATCGGTTTTAAGGCGAGCTTTAGCCCCTAATGCCATCTGTCGGGCGACTGTTGAACTCACTGCCCCATATTGATCTAAATCTTCCCCATTTACCCCTAATAATTCCTGTTTAATCCGATTATCATAGGAAATAATTCCCCCTAAAAAGTATTGAGAACTTCCTGCAATTGCCGTTAACATGGCCCCTAACCCTCCTCCTGTACAAGATTCAGCCACACTCAGGGTTTGTTGATGTCTTTTAAGCAAATTTCCTACCACACTGGCTAAGGTATCCTCATCTTCTCCAAAATAGTCTAATCCGATCATATCTTTAATTTGCTGCACAACTGGTTCAATCAATGCGATCGCATCTGACTCCGACGCAGCTTTAGCAGACACCCTTAATTTAGCTTCCCCTGCTGTTGCATAAGGGGCTACTGTCGGATTGGTTAAGCTTAACAAAGGGGCAACTTTCTCGGCCAGCACGGACTCTCCAATGCCTCTAAACCGCAGCCAACGACTATAAATGATGTTTTTGCCCCAACCTTGGCTTTTTAAGTAAGGAATAGCCGTTTCTTGCCACATTCGACCCATTTCTGATGGCACACCGGGGAAGGTTAAAAGGGTAAGCTTGGAGTTAGGTTGCCAAATTATACCGGGGGCGGTACCAGATGGATTCGGTAAGCTAGTCGCACCTTGGGGAATTAAAGCTTGTTTACGATTACTAGGAGACATTTTACGTCCGGTTTTAGCAAATTTATCCTCAATATCCCTAACAATTTTCGGACTTTCCATCAAGGGTGTGTTAAAAAAAGTAGCGATCGCTTCTGTGGTTAAGTCATCGGGTGTGGGGCCCAGTCCCCCCGTAAAAATTAAAATCGAGGATCTTTGGCTGGCGATCTTCAGCACTTGATGAATTCTGTCTATATTGTCTCCAACCGTCGTTTGATAATAATGAGGAATGCCTAATTTTGCTAATTCTTGGGCTAGATATTGGGCGTTACTATTGAGAATATCACCGAGTAATAGTTCAGTTCCAATACAAATAATTTCGGCTGTCATGGCATTAAGGGGCTAAATAGAAAATAATTTCGATAAAAAGGGGTGAGGAAACCCTCACCCACAACTTCCTAAACAAATTCACAACCAATCGAACAAAACATTAGGGGGCTAACGCATGACCGCGCAGCAGACTACCAATCGTTTTCGCCGTAATTTTCATCTGCACTAGAGGGTTAGCTGGAACAACCGTTTTATAGAGATAACTATCAAAGGTCATCCGTTGTACATCCTTGTCCGAACACATTTCAACAAAGGCTTCCCGACTCGCATCCGAACGGTAAAAGACACGCTGCAATACATCCAAGACTAAATAAGTCATGCCATACTTCTTATCCCAGCGTTTGAGATACAGCTTGAGGTCTGCTTCTGTGGGGACTCGTTGACCGCTATTGCTTGTTTCTACAATGGTTTCAGCACACATTCTAGCAGACTTAGCCGCAAAGTAGATCCCTTCTCCCGATGATTTGGTAACGGTTCCGGCCGCATCTCCTACTAAAGCAACACGACCAACGACTCGGCGAGGACGGGGATGTTCAGGGATGGGATGGGCTTCTACTTTGATAATTTCGCCCCCTTTGAGTTTTTCAGCCGCCCGTTGACGAATCCCTGCTTGCAGGTCTTTAATCATGGTTTTATTGACCTTCATTGTTCCTGTTCCTACAGCAACATGGTCGTATTTAGGGAATACCCATGCGTAAAAGTCTGGGGAAACGTCGTTCCCAACGTACATTTCTGCTAGATCGTCGTAATATTGCATTCCCGCTTCAGGGAGACGAATCCGTTCTTGGAAAGCGATCGCATAGTTGTAATCTCCTGCGTCAATCGCTTTAGCCACTCTAGAATTAGCCCCATCTGCACCAATGACGAGATCCACTTTCAGGGTTTTCATTTCTCCCTTGGCTTCACCTTTGGAATGATCCGCATAATGAAGCGTATAGGGATCGGTGTCATTTTCGGGAATGTCGAGTTGATAAACCGTTCCATTAATGAGATTTGCACCCAATTCGGCAGCACGGTTGCGTAAGAATCCATCTAACACTTCTCGACGACACATCCCAATGTATTCGTCTTCTTTTTCTAAATTAATGTCCACCTCTCGGTTAGAGGGGGAAATCATTTTCATTTTTCTCACCCGTCGATCAATGATTTCTGGGGGAAGATCAAATTCGCTCACCATACAGAGGGGAATCGCCCCACCACAGGGTTTCGCATTATCTAATTTACGTTCAAATAAATAAGTTTCAATGCCAGCTTTTGCGAGTGTTTCGGCGGCGGAAGATCCAGCCGGGCCTGAGCCTACAACAGCAACCCTTAGTACCAAAGCGTTTCTCCTAGATTATCCTAAAAGCAAGTTACGGGTCGTATCGTACCACAGTCCTCGTTAGCGTAGGGGGAAAAAGGGGGATTTTTGCTCAATTTGCAACAGAGCTTAACATTTTACTTAATGTTTTGTTACATTTAGGAAAGAGATTCAGTCGCTTCGCTCCAATTTAAAATTATGAATTCAAAATTCAAAAAAATACACCCTAGCTAAAGCTAGGGGAATCCTGAAAAGAAGATGAGCGAGGTGCTGATCACTGAGATTGCCTTGCCTTGGTCAATTCTTTTGATTGAGAGAGCGAAAACGACCTAAACTAAAAGAACGCTGCCGAAGATGCTTGGTTTTTCGTCCTGTTACTCTCTTTCGCCATGTCTTATAACTTGATGGTTTTAAGCTGCGTCGCATTAAGCCAATCACTTGCTTTTCAGAAAGTCCAAATTGAGTTTTAATGGCTTCAAAAGGGGTTCGGTCTTCCCAAGCCATTTCAATAATTCGCTCAACGGTTGTTGGTTCTAAATTAGAAATTTTCATCGCTCATTTATCTATAAGACGGATAAAGTTTGGTGTCAAAGCGATCGCCTAATGGCAGCAAGGGGTTGATTGTACCTAAATTTGGTTAAAACACCACCAACTGTAAGTAAGCAATACTAAAAAAGTCAAACCAATGATTAACTCTTTAGATTGATTAATCGTATAGAAGAGTTGCTGCCAGAAAAAGCGTAAAGCTTCTCGTCGCTGCTGGCCTAATTCTTTCATCAATTTGGCCACCTCTAAGTTGACCTGTTCTAAGGTCAACTCATTATTTTGGTATGCTTTTTCAACAGCATCGAGCTTATACCAGTATTCTTGAGTCGCTTTAAAAAGATTAGGAAACATCGATTCTTGTTAGAGGATTAAATAAGCAACAGATAAGTGTTAGTGAGAAGGGTTAGCTTCAGTTAATCGAGAAAGAATGGCTAACACTGACCAAGCAAAGAGGATTAACGTAATTAAAGTCATAATTTTTGTTGGTTAAGTTTTGTTAACTGTCTATTGACAACTTAACGAACTGAGAGATTGAACAGAAGGGATAATGACCGTACACTCAGAATGACTAACCGAATTAGACAAAAAGTTTATTTGCTCTAAATTGGCAATTTTCATCGCTCATTTACCTATAAGACAGATAATGACCTTTTTTCAAGCCAATCAAATATATCATTCAACTGTGGTAGAGAAATCAGTCCATATTGCCACAGCAACATCGGTAGATTATTGCAGGGATTTTGCGAATATCTCCGAACCAGATTGAGGGAGTCCTCGGATAAACCGAGGTCACAACGCAAAAACTGAACAAACTGAGACATGGCAGAAGAGTAATTCATAGCGTATTTTCAAGAAAGTCATTAGATAAGAGAATTTATTGACTTTTGTAAAGTTTATGCCCTTCAATGTAACGTTCCTTGATCCCGATCCCAAGGACGGATCACCCTACATACAACCACGCTCGGCTCTCCAACAGGGACTCTTAACATAAGTTAACATTATGATAAGAATAACTTTTTACTATCGACTTTTGTTCTTAAAGACCTTTACGTTGAGGAAAAAATCTAATGAGCTTTCCTTTAGCTAGTTCTGCTCTAGAAACCTATTTGGCTTTATTTCCCCTCACCAACCCTTTAGGAGCTATTCCCATCTTCTACGCCTTAGTTAAGCCTGAAAGCTATTACCGTCGAGGTCGTTTGGCTCTACAGATCGCTCTCAAAGCAATGGTTGTCCTAACTGTTTTTCTTCTGGTGGGTCGTCTTATTTTGAGCTTCTTGGGAATCTCCTTGGACGTACTACGCATTGCGGGGGGATTACTTATTGCTCAGACAGCATGGCAAATGCTAACTCGTCGTCAGGAGTTAAAGAAAGAATCATCATCTTTTGGGGGGTTAGAAGCAGATATTTCCCTAATTCCTATGGCTATTCCTATTATTAGCGGGCCGGGTGCGATTGGAATGACGATAACATTGGCAATGCAAAATTCTAACTGGTTGGAATATCTGGGTAATTTACTCGGAATTGGACTCTTAGGGATTACTCTCTACCTATTCTTAACCTTGGGAGGATCAGTCGTTAAAGCAATCGGAAAAAGCGGTTTATCTGCTTTTAATCAGGTTTTAGGATTTTTTATCTTGGCTGTGGCCATTCAATTGATCGCTGATGGAGTTCTAACTCTGCTCCCACTGAGCTAGTGTGCAAAGCGAGTCTTTTGTCAAGTGCTGTACACATAACTTTACATTAACTGTTAAGACTTGTTAAGTTTATGAAAGAAGCGGATTCATCCCCACACCGACGAGGTACAAAATGCAGATTCAACAAATCGAAGTTCTCATTGATAGTGAAAATCCCCAAGAACGGATGAAAGCGATCGCCGAACTGAGAGATTATGAACCATCAGTGGTTATCCCTTTACTCCAACGCAGAATCAACGACTCTGAGTTCATTGTTCGTTCCTTGGTGGCGATAGGATTAGGGAATCAACTCACAGATGAGGGATTTGAAAGCTTACTAACATTAATCGAGAGCGATCCCGACTATAACGTTCGTGCTGAGGCGGCGAATTCTTTGGCTAATTATGGAGAAAGAGCGATTCCTCACTTAGTCTTAATGTTTCAAGAGGATTCCCACAGGTTAATCCAGTTAAGTATTTTGGCTGCTGTTGCTGAGTTAGATCAACCCAGTATTTTACTGGATCTCATTGATGAGGCACTATTAGGAAGTGATCCGATTGTTGAGTTAACCGCCATCTCCTACTTAACACAGTTGAAAGGCACAAATCTGGAAGAAAAAGCTCTTTTAACCCTAGAAAAATTATCAATGGCTGAGGAAGTAGATGTAAGAGTTCAAGTAGCCAAAGTCTTAGGAACTTTTGAAGGCAAAGAAGCGAAAACTCTTTTAGCTTATCTGAGACAAGATAAAGACCATCGAGTAGTGGGAGCGACTTGGGAACATCTGCTAAACTAATAGACACCTGACTTTTCACAGCATCTTTTAAGTTAAGGCTTTGAGGCAAAAGAAGGAGAAAATGATATGATTTATATGATTCATCAAACTTCCAACCATGCTTTAATGAGTATCTTCAGTTCCTTCATATCCCCTATTTCCTCTCTCAGAGAACTAGATGAATGGCTAATTACAGCTAAAGAGGTAAATTTGGCTACTCTTGAATTATTTAATCGTTGAACTATTTAATCTTTGAACAACCAGACATGAAAAAAATCTTGAGCGTATTTGTTAGTTTAATCGGGGCATTTTTAATTGGGTTTGGGTTAGCCACACCACCAGTGTTGGCGACGGAGTTAGCTTCCCATGCACCTGATGATGCACAAGTCTATATTATCAGTCCGGCAGACGGAGATACTGTACCAGAAACCTTTGAAGTCAAGTTTGGACTAATAGGAATGGGAATTGCACCAGCCGGCATTGAAAAACCGAACACAGGACATCATCATTTGTTGGTCGATCTTGAAGAATTCCCTGACTTTGCAGTATCTTTACCAGCTACAGAACACATTCGGCATTTTGGTGGCGGACAAACTGAAACAACTCTCACTTTGCCACCAGGGAAACACAAGTTACAACTATTACTTGCAAATTATGCCCATGTTTCTTACGAGCCTCCGATTATATCCGATGAGATTACTGTAACAGTTCGCTAGAAAACAGGTGTAGAATGGTCAATTGGGATAACTTAAGGCTTAATCAGGAAAATTTCTCCTCCTTGCCCACCAAAACTACCCTAATCATTGTAACACTTATTAATATATTAAAAACTATGTTACAACCTCTAGGTTTTAGCCAGCATTCCATGACCACTAACCTTGGAGAGATGGTGTATTACACATCAGATCGCTCGCCTTGGCTACCCGAAGAGGGTTCATCCCCATCTCGGCCAACACTCGTCTTTTTGCATGGTTTTGGGGGGGGATCTTCAGCTTACGAGTGGTCTAAGGTTTATCCCGCTTTTGCCAGTGAATATCGCATTCTTGCACCCGATTTGATTGGTTGGGGAAGATCAGCCCATTTGACTCGAAATTACCGAATTGATGATTACCTGACCACCCTTACCCAGTTTTTAGAAAATACCTGCAAAGAACCGACAACAGTGGTGGCCTCATCTCTGACGGCGGCCTTTACTATCCGTGTAGCGATCGCCAATCCTGAATTGTTTAAGTCCTTAATTTTAACGACACCGGCCGGGCTTTCTGATTTTGGCGAAAACTATACCCGTAGTTTTTTCGCTCAACTGGTCAGTACCCCAATTATAGATCGCTTAATCTATGAATTAGGAATCGCTAACGAGTTGGGAATTCGCAACTTTTTGGAACAGCGTCAATTTGCCCGTCCTGAACGAGTCTATCCTGAGATAGTAGAGGCTTACTTGGCATCCGCACAGCAACCAAATGCCGAATACAGTGCGCTTTCCTTCGTGCGAGGAGATTTATGCTTTGACTTATCTGAGTATATCGAACAACTCACCATTCCTACTGCCATTTTCTGGGGTCAGAAGTCTCAGTTTACCGGTCCTGAGATTGGGCAACGTTTAGCGCAAATGAACCCGACTGCTATTAAGGTTTTCCAAGTCATAGAGGAAGTTGGTCTTACGCCTCAATTAGAACTACCTGCTGTTACTATTGGCTTGATTCGCCAATTTTTGACCTCCGTACTTGCGTGACTAAAAAGTTCCTACCAAACCCTTTACCAAGGATTTTAGCTCTGGCGAAATTAAAAAGTTACAGGATTTGGCTTTATTTCAACAATTTGAAGTTGATCAGGAATTGGGTACAATTTGCTGGCCAAATGGTGCAGATTTTGCCCCAGAATATTTATATTTTCTAGCTTTTCGTGATAATTCAGAGTTACAAGAACAGTTTCAAAAATGGGGTTATTTACCTGATCAAATGGCTATGTCGGTTTAGATGGGATCTTTAACCCAGAAGTTTTTGTCCCAATTCGTCTCTGATGTACCGTTCATAGCGTTTTCTTTCATAAGGTAGAGCTTTGCGAAGTGAAATAATACGGATTGTTTGTTCGTCTGGTTCTGTAAAACCTACAACAACCACACGCCCGTCAAGCATCCCGATCCCATAGAAAAGCCTAGCTATAGGATTATGAAGACTAAGATCAACTTCAAATTTTGCAATATTTCTCATCTCAAGTCCCTGCAAACCTATATTATGTATCTCATTTAACCCTTTTAATAGATGATTATACCAAAAATTCTTATACTTAGCATTAATTTGTCTTGGGAACTCTTGAGAAGTAATAATAAATTTACTTGGACAATCTTCTAAAGCAAAATACTTATCAAAAAATTCAACCCATTTTGGATCTTTAAAATCACTCCACCCTTCCTCTTCATTTCCTTCTAACGTTATCTCTACCGAATCAAGCAAAATAAGATACTTGTGTTCTCTGAGTTTATGAATTAATCGAGGTAAAATCAAATCATCTTTTCTGTCATTTTCAAAAATTGTTTCTCCCCATTTTTCTAACCACCGTGTTTCATAGTGAAAAATTAAGACAAGATTCCCAATTTGCCATTACCTAGATAATTAGATAAGTTTAACTTATCAATCTCATAAAAAACCCTATTATGAAAACTCTTTACAAATCGTTACAAATTCCCTAAGATGGAATCATCATACAAAAGGCAAACGCCGCAAGGCAAAAAAGCCAACCTTATTCGTACCTTGACAACTTCATAAAGGAATTATAAACCAATGACAACCACCTTACAACAACGCGAGAACGCGTCTGTATGGGAACAGTTCTGTCAGTGGATCACCTCCACCAACAACCGCCTCTA
>JBFRWB010000139.1:0-22555 GCA_051439375.1 Microcystaceae cyanobacterium | reverse complement strand
TTGCTGAACATCCCAATGACTATGACATCATTACTGAGTTACAGACTCAGATGGAGGTGTTTGGCGGCTTTGCTGAGATGTTAGGATTACCAGGTTTTGGAGAGATTACCGAAGCTACACTGAAAGCATTAGAGCTAAATCCAGAACAAGACCATTATATCTTGCAATTGGCTTTAGTTGACCTAATAGAAGCTAGAGAACTGGTTTTAGAGCAAGGCGATCGCTCGTCTGGAGGAAGTCCGTCTGCTGCGTTATTGGCGTTTACCGTTAAGGAAGAAACGACAGTTGAAAATGGTTCATCATCTAGTTGGGATGATGGCAATGGTTTTTCTTTTGATAGCATCTTTGAAGAGACAATTATCGAAGATCCTTCTGAAGCGTCAGGATGGACAGAAATCGATACCCTAACAGCACCTCATTTGGGAACTAACTTTAATGTTTCTTCCTCAGAATTGTCTGAGGATAATGCAGCAAATACAACAGAATTTCCTGTCTTAGATGATGTCTTTGGGGAACAACTGGACTTTGATACGGTTGAGAATCAAGTTACAGAGACACCGATAGAAAGTTCTGAGTTAGAGGATATTTTTGCCTCACAACAGCCTCCTTTAGAGGATGTTTTTGCAGAGGAAATAAAACAAGATACTCCCGACTTAGAAGATATTTTTACTCTTGAGGGAGAAGATAAGGGAGCTACAGAAGAACAGCAAAAATTTGGTGAAGTTAACCCAGATCATCCTGATTTAGAAGATGTATTTAGTCTTGATTTGGAATCAAAAGAATCTGAAGAAACACCAGCAGAGATTATTGAAAATAGCCAAGATTCTCCTGAGTTAGAGGATGTATTTAACCTTGAGCTAGAAGAAAGGGAAACCGAAGAAGCGCAAGCAGAAGTTATTGAAATGAGCCAAGATCATCCTGAGTTAGAGGATGTATTTAACCTTGAGCTAGAAGAAAGGGAAACCGAAGAAGTGCAATCAGAAGTTATTGAAAAGAGCCAAGATTCTCCCGATTTAGAAGATGTGTTTAACCTTGAGTTAGAAGAAAAAGAAACTGAAGAAACGGTTACAGCATCATCTTCTTCTGGTTTAGAAAATATCTTTGGTGTTAGTTCAAATGAAGTAGATGAAAATATTTTTGCAGTTGAAGGTGAAAGTAACCTATCCTCAGAAAACACTGATTCTTCCCTTGAAGCTGTCTTTGGTGTGGACGGCTCAAGCGAACTTGAAGAAGCCGAGCAAGAAAGTTATCTATTAACGAATTCGGCTCGTTTTATTGATACAGAAGCGAAAGCAGTAGAAGATATTTTTGCCAATATCAACTTAGAAAATACGGAAAATGTGTTTATAGTTCCCGAAGAAACACAAGAAATAAATACATCAGCAGTTGATGAAAGTGAAGCAGTTACTGAGGAGCAAGTTTCTCAAGGTAACAACTCATCTCGTTTCAAAGATTCTGATGTCCCCACTTTAGAAGACGTTTTTGAAGAAGTTCGCTCGGAAGAGGATGAAGACTTATTTACTATTCCAGTAGAAAATGAGAAAGATAAATCTGTTGCTAAAGAGCAGGTTTCTCAAGATTCAGCAAACTCTGGTGTAACCACTTTAGAAGATATTTTTGAAGTGGTTGGCTCAGAAGAAGATGAGGAATTATTTACTATTCCAGAAGAGAATGAGGAAACTGCTAACCTACCAATTAATAATAGTGAATTGGTTACCAAAGAGCAAGCATCTCAAGACAATAATTTATCTCGTTTAGCAGATTCTAGTGTACCCACTTTAAACAATCTCTTTGAAGTGGTTGGCTCAGAAGAAGATGAAGACTTATTTACCATTCCAGAAGAGAATAAGGAAACCGCTAACTTACCAATTAATAATAGTGAATCGGTTACCAAAGAGCAAGTATCTGAAGATGATAATTCATCTAGTTCACTCGATCCAGATGTACCTACTTTAGAAGACCTTTTTGAAGTTGCTGGCTCTCAGGAAGATGAAGAGTTATTTACCATTCCAGAAGAGAATGAGGAAACCGCTAACTTACCAATTAATAATAGTAAATCGGTTAGCAAAGAGCAAGTATCTGAAGATGATAATTCATCTCGTTTAGCGAATTCTAGTGTCCCCACTTTAAACAATCTCTTTGAAGTTATTGGCTCTCAAGATGATGATAACTTATTCACGATTCCTGAAATAACAGAAGAACAAAAAGTATCTGATGATAAAGTCACTCAAAATAATGACCCTGATACTCCTTCTTTAGATGATGTATTTGGCTCAATAACTGATACTTCTCCACTATTAGAAGAAGATCAAAAAGAGCAAACATCAATCAAAGACAATCAAGCAGAAACCTCACCAGCAATCGATCATGCGATCGCAGAAGTGGAAACTGTCTTTGATAGTCTTCCCACCATCGAAGAAGCACAACCATCTCCGCAGAAAGTAACCAAACCCAAAACAGTTAAACCCAAACCCCCAACTAAACCTCGTTCTCCTTCTGTTTCTCGTCCCCAAAGTCCATCTATTAGTAAGAGAAACAAAAAACAGAAAGCAGCACCCACTCCTTCTAATTTATCGATCAAAGTTGATTTTAATCGACTCGAACGGATGAATAATCTTGTCGGTGAATTAATGATTAACCGCAATAGCTTGTCCCTACAAAATGACCAAATGCAGGGATCGGTTAAAGCCTTAATGAATCGTTTTATGAGCTTCCAAGCAATGATTGGTAAATTACAAGACTTATCTGATCAAATGTTAGTTGCACCAGAAAAACTTGATTCTCAACGGGTTAATCCCAATCAACTTCAAGATATTTCTCATGGGTTAGCTAATTTTGATTCCCTAGAAATGGATACTTATAACAATCTTTATTCCTTACTGGGGATGTTGCTTGAAGAAATGATTCAATTGGAAGAATCTGTTGATGATGTTGTCTTATTTGCACGGACTTCCAATCAAAGCTTAGAACAACAACGTCAAATGCTCACTAATCTCAGGGATGAGCTAATGTGGGCAAGAATGCTGCCATTAGGAGAGGTATTAAACCGATTTCCTCGCCTATTACGGGATTTATCTGCTAACTACGGCAAACCTGTTCGCCTTAAATTAACTGGAACTGGCGTATTAGTTGATAAAGCTGCCCTTGAAAAACTTTATGATCCTCTTTTACACTTAGTCCGTAATGGTTTTGATCATGGCATAGAATCACCCGCAGAACGAAAAAAACTAGGAAAACCCGAAGAAGGACAAATTGAAATTCGAGCCTATCACCAAGGAAACCAAACCATTGTTGAGGTTTGTGATGATGGAAAAGGATTAAATTACGATAAAATTAAAGAAAAAGCGATTGCCAAGAAAATTATTACTCCAGAACAGGCTGCCAATGCCTCTAAAGAGCAGATTCAGAATCTAATCTTTGAACCTGCATTCTCGACGGCTGCCAAGGTGAGCGAATTATCTGGTCGTGGGGTAGGATTAGATGTGGTGCGATCGCAGTTAGAGGCTTTGAAAGGAACAGTGACTGTTACCTCGAAACAAGGACGAGGAACGATCTTTACCCTCAAATTACCCTTAACTTTAACCATTGCTAAGTTATTGGTCTGTCAAGCATCTTACGAAAACAGTAACAGTCAGGTATCCGTCGCTTTTCCTTCTGATACCATTGAAGAGATCCTCATTCCTGAAGAAAATCAGATTAAAGTCTCTGGAAACAAGCGATTTTTACTTTGGCAAGGTCAAATTATCCCCATTTATCCTGTTAAAGACCTTTTACAATATAATTGTCCCTTACCCGAAAGTTTTGCAGATAAAGGGTTTAAGGTAGCAACCCCTGATGAGTGGGGACTTCCCTTATTGTTGTTGCGACGGGGAGATCAGTTATCTGGCTTAGAAGTGAGCCGCTTGGAAACAGAACAAGAATTAGTGATTAAACCCTTTGGTAATGCCTTATCTGCCCCAACTTATAGCTATGGTTGCACAATTTTAGGGGATGGTAAGCTTATTCCTGTAGTCAACGGTACAGCCTTAATTGAACAATATATCAATCCTAACCATAGCACAACCCTTTCTTCTGGCAATCAAGCAGTTGCTACGGAACAAACAGATGAGTTATCGACTGGTGAATTTGAACCACAAATTATGACGACGCAAGCACCATTGATGTTAGTTGTGGATGACTCAGCCGCATTACGACGGACATTGGCGTTAACCTTAGAAAAAGCAGGTTATCGTGTGGTGCAAGCAAGGGATGGAAGGGAAGCTTTAGAGCAGTTACATCATATCTCTGGCATTAATATGGTTATTTGTGACGTAGAAATGCCAAATATGAACGGATTTGAGTTCTTAGGACAGCGTCGTCGTGATCCAGAGATGATGAAAATTCCTGTTGCGATGCTTACCTCTCGCAGCAACGACAAACACCGTCAATTAGCCACCACATTAGGTGCGAATGCTTACTTTACTAAACCTTATATTGAGCAGCAGTTTCTAACCGCTATTGCCAATATTCTCAAGGAAAAAGGAGCAGTTACCGTTAATACTTAGCAGTTATGAGGTGTGAGGTATGAGGTGCAAGATTTAGATATCTAAAACTTAGCACCTAAAACCTAGCACCTAAAACCTAAAACCTCAATTCATAATTCATGATGACAGACTATTCTTCCACTACTACCCTAATCGATCTGGATGCTGCTCCTGAGCAACAGAAGAAATCGCTAAAAATCCTTATTTTCCAAGTTGGAAAGCTTCATGTTGCCTTATCCGTTGATTTTGTCAAAAAAATTATTAAAGGCGCAGAAATTCATGGCAGTGGAACGACAGAAATGGGGATTACTCAGATTGATGACCAGAATATCACGGTGATTGATCTACATCGTCGTTTGTTTAAGCGATCGCAATCTCTTGAAGAGATGACCCATCCTTTCTTAATCTTAGCGAAGAATACCATTGATGAGGTATTTGGCATCTTAGTGGGAGACACACCTACATTAAGCGATATTCCTCTCTCTCTAGTTAGGGTATTACCAGACTCCTTCCGTCGAGGAGATACTTTAGAAATTGCCACCCATGTCACCAAACTTGAAGAAAATGGGCAACAGATAACTGTTTTTATCCTTGATGTTGATAAACTTGTCCCACCCATTGCATTAGGGGATTTTGATTTTTAATACCAGATTTCTCATTATCTCACTTTTGTAGAGACGTTGCATGCAACGTCTCTACGGGGTTTTAATGAAATGGATAAAAGAGATTTTGTAAACGGATTTGGTATTAACTGAATCAATTTTGGCTAGTTTGTCTAAGAATATGGTTAAATTCAAATAAAAATTAAGATATATCACCCTTAAATAATCTTTGGTACAGCGAGCAAGATGCTCGCACTCCTATTCCTATGGAAGATTGAAAAGGGAATGTAATATACACCAAACCATTGCACTTTGCATCTTTTTAGATCACCATAATCTCCCTCTCCTGACTCCTGACTCCTGACTCCTTATCCTCACCCTACAATTCTATGTCTCAAAGTTATTTGAAGGGACTATAACTCGAAAACCAATATCATATAAGCTGCCTTCTGCCTCAAATTTAGCACGATAGGCACTGCGACATTTATGGGGACTACCATTCCATGATCCCCCACGAATCACTCGCTTCTGCAAGTCTCCATTAGTTAACCAAGGCTGATCATCTGTTGGTGCATTGTTATAATTAGGATGCCAAGCATCAGCACACCATTCTCTGACATTTCCGTGCATATCTGCTAACCCAAAGGAATTATAAACCTCAAATTGATTAACAAGCGTAGTTTCTTTGCGATCCTCTCCCTGTTTCCCTTTCCCATAACTACCTTTACTGCAAATTTTCCCCAAATATTCCCAATCAACGGCTGAATAATTAGCTAATTTAGTAGTGATCGTTTCGCCAAAATGGAAGGGAGTGGTTGTATTTGCTCGACAGGCATATTCCCACTGAGATTCGCTAGGAAATTCGTATTTTTTGCCCGAAAATTGAGATAAGCGATCGCAAAATTCCTTCGCTTCATACCATGATACCTGTTCAACTGGGCGTTTGCTTCCTTCAAAGTAAGCAGGATTACGGGGAAGATAATGGTTAATTTCGGGTAATTTAGCCACAGCTTTCCACTGTTCTTGACTAATAGGAGAGATACTTATCCAAAATTCATCAATATTGACCTCATGCTGTGGACTCTGCGATCGCAAAAACCCTTCCTCAGTGGGAGGTGATCCCATTAAAAAGTGACCACTAGGGATTTTTACCATGTCTAAATGGAGATTTTCTGTCAATTTTTCTTGATAATAGACAGCAGAGTGAGTTTGACGTTCAATAACGTCTCCTTCTGGGTTAAGTAAGGCGACTTCAAATTCTAAATTAGCCATAGGATTATCTTACCTGAAACCTGAAACCTAATTTAAAGGAACAGAATCTCTTAAATTCCCGTCGCTTTGTTATGATTGTTTGGCTTTATCTGATAGGCTGGAAAATCAAATCCTGCTGCTACACTGCTTACTTATCCACTGTGTGCCACACCTGAAACCCGAAACCTGATACCTGATACCTGATATGTGGCCTTATCTTCTTCCCCTTTACGACCCTGATGCTCGATATTGGACGGCTGAAGCCCGAATGTTACGCTGGTTAATCTTTTTCTGGCTCATCGTTGGTTTATTAGCTCTTTTTTCTGCTTCTTATAACGTAGCAGATGCCAAAACAGGAGACGGACTTTACTATTTTAAGCGTCAATTGATCTGGTTGTGGATCGGATTTATTGGCTTTAATACGATTGTGCGATCGCCCCTACTGGTGATTTTTAAGCTGTCTCCTTGGGGACTGTTTCTGACTTTTGGGTTAATTATCGCCACCCATATTCCGGGGGTTGGTACAGAGGTAAATGGTGCAACTCGCTGGATAGCATTCGGCCCCATGTTATTACAACCCTCAGAATTATTAAAACCCTTTTTAGTCTTGCAGAGCGCACAAGTATTCGGTAACTGGGATCGCATCAATTGGAATGTACGATTAGGATGGGTAGGTCTTTTTGCCATTATCCTTGCTAGTATTTTGTTACAGCCGAATTTAAGTACCACTGCTTTGTGTGGCATGAGTTTATGGTTGATTGCCCTCGCTTCAGGGATTCCCATGGGGTATTTGAGTTTAACCGCCATTTCTGGGGTGGCAACAGCCTTTATTAGCATTAGTATCAAAGAATATCAGCGATTAAGGGTCATTTCTTTCCTTGATCCTTGGGCGGATCCCATGGGGAATGGTTATCAGTTAGTACAAAGTTTATTAGCCATTGGTTCTGGGGGAGTTTTTGGCACAGGTTACGGTTTATCGCAACAAAAGTTATTTTATCTACCGATTCAATACACTGACTTTATTTTCTCCGTTTTTGCTGAAGAATTCGGACTGATTGGGAGTTTATTATTGTTAACGTTACTATTGTTATACGCCACAATTTCCTTACGGGTTGCCATGCGTTGTCGTCATCGGGTCAAGCGGTTAGTGGCCATGGGGGCGATGATTATGTTAGTCGGACAGTCTTTGCTAAATATTGGAGTAGCGACAGGTGCATTACCAACAACAGGACTTCCTTTACCGCTTTTTAGTTATGGGGGAAGTTCAAGTTTAGCTAGTTTAGCCCTTGCTGGTTTATTAATTCGAGTTGCAAGGGAAAATTCTCAAGATAATGTGGTTAAAATGGCTGTTAAATCGTGAATCATTAAAGGTAGTCATACTAACTGGGTACATCCCCTTTATGCGGGAAAAGTAACGGTTTCAGGAAAAGACGGAACTGATGCCAAAACTTATCAAGAAAAAGAGGTTTTCAAAGCTATTCAAGACATTCAAAGGAGTCAACAAAATGGAAAAAATTAAATATCGCATGCTCATTCAATGGTCTGATGAAGATAATTGTTTCTTAGTCGCTTTACCTGATTTTCCGGGTCAATATTGGCGAACCCATGGTGATACTTATGAGGAAGCAGTCGCTAATGGAAAAGAGGCGATAGAATCACTAATTATTGCTTATGAAGCAGATAATGAACCGTTACCTGAACCATTGATTTGTAGGATGGGTTAGCAACCCATAACCCATCATTTGCATGCAATGTTTTAATTCCATTAAAAATAAAATTACCTGAAATATATAATTCTTTATTTCATGGGAAGGCTTTACAAGCCTCATGAACAGTCATTCTTGGATTCATAGAATGCTTTGAAATATATTAAGAAAGTCTAGTATGACTTATAGTCTAATTATTCCTTATCTTACCAAATCTTACCAATATTCAAATTTTGCATCACTGAAATCCTAATTGTAAAAAAAAGGACTTGCATTCATGATAAAATTAACAGGTAAGTCCTACAGTGGGTTTTTCCATCAAAATTATGATGACGGTAACTCTCGATCAGGCGATCGCCGCCATTCCTCATTCCAATTGGTCATTTCTCTTACAAACCCTACAGCGTATTCCCACCCAAGGAAAAGGTCAATCAAATTGGCAGTTAAACGAACAAGATTGGCAAAAAGCACAAGAAATATGTCTAGAGTTACTAAAAGAAGGAGACTTTAAAACAAAATGGGAAATTATAAAACTCTATCCTAAATTGGGAGAAAAAGCGATCGCCCCATTGGGAGACTTATTACACTCAGAAACAACCGACTACCAATGTCGTTGGTTTGTTGTGCGCCTTCTTAGGGAATTTAATCATTTAGATAGTATTTTATTACTGGTTAAACTACTTTACGAGACAGAAGACGAAGAATTACTAAGTAATGCCTATCAATCCTTATCTAGTATAGGTAAATCAGCGATTGATACCCTAGGACTATTAATGAACGAAGCAGAACATCGTTTATTAGCTGTAAAAGCCTTATCCCAAATGCGCCATCCTCATACGATACCTTATCTATTACGAGTCGTTCATGATCCCGCGCCAGAAACTAGAACCTTAGCCATTGAAGCATTAGGTAGCTTTCGAGATCCAGCGATTTTAGAAGTTTTACTCATAGGATTAAAAGATAAAGCTGCATCTGTCCGAAAAGAGGTTGTTATTGCTCTTGCACTAGCAGCAGATGCTTATCCCCAACTCTCCAAAGTGCAGATAGTAGAAACCCTAAAGCCCCTGCTATATGATGTTAATCTAGAAGTTAGTCAGCAAACTATATTCGCAATAGGAAGATTAGAAAACGATGAAGCAGCAGAAGCTTTATTTACTCTGTTAAAATCTCCTGCAACCCCTAATTCCTTAAAATTAGACACAGTAAGGGCGTTAAGTTGGATCGAACGAATATCAGCCCTAACTTATCTTGCAGAAGGGTTAAGATGGAGTGATGCAGGAATCTGTCAAGAAATTATTACCGTCTTAGGAAGGAACGAGATTCCTGAATTAAAAGAACAAGCCAGTCAAATTATCGTTAATTTTTATTATTCCTCTCAACAATCATTAAATATTACCCCAATTAAAAAAGCGATCGCAGTTGCCTTAGGAGACTTAGGCCAAGAAACTGGGTTAGACTGTTTAAAAGAATTATCACAAGAAGAAGAGCGATCGGTCAAATTACACGCCCTTGCTGCTATTAAAAAGTTTCAGTGTATTCAAACCTAATGCTTGTTAAGCCGAACAATGTACCGTTTGGGAAAGTTGTGCTATGGGTGTCCAGTAGGTAATATCCTTTAATAGCACCTTGTATCCTTCAACATTAGGGTGTAAACCATCTCTATTTAGATGGCGTTTTAGCCAAGGGATTCCCCTTTCTTGCCATAAATCAAAAATATCTAAATAGGGGACTTGACGGCTCAAACAGGCTTCTTTGCAGGCTTCTTTGTAGCGATATTGATCCCTGTGATTATAGTATAAACAATCTAAAAAAGGCATTTTATCTTCATCCACAGGAACCATTCCCACAAACAAAACGGGACATAACTCTAAGGCCTTATCCAATAAATCGCTTAATTGACATTGAAAACAGGTAAAATCTGTCAAATTCTTGCCATCTGGTCGTCCTACCCGTGGTGAGTCATTTACACCTACTGAGAGAATAATAACATCTGGGGTACGATTCCGCAGTTCTCCCCGTTGACGAAACTCCATTTCTAAGCGTTCAGCTACCTGAAACACCCCATTTCCGCGAATTCCAAGGTTATACAGCGCATGGCCAGATCCATCTAAACACATCCATTGACGACGTAAACGTTCTACCCATCCTCCACCTTCGGGATCGCCAAACCCATAGATTAAGCTGTCTCCCAAGGCTATAATTCTTAGGGGAGAACGTTGTCGAGTCAGGGAAGACATATCTTGAATAGATGGGAGGGTCTGCATAAGATTGTAATCATCCAACATGATTTTCTACTGTGAATAAAAACCCTATTCCTGAAATGACGAAGGGTCAGGTTGCCTTGATTATATCGAATGAATCTTAGTTTGGGGCAAGGATGACAATGTGATATTTCTTAGCATAATTAAATCTTTGTAAATCTGCTGTTAAGCTTAGATTCAATGGAAAATTTAAGGACATAATAGAGAATAATGGAAAAGAACAAGGTTTATTCCCAGTCAACTCCCCAAAATAATAACCTAATAGGATTAGTTAAACTGTCAGCAATTTAACATTTTGTAAAAAAAGACTAACTTTATTAACATCTATCCTTTTTTTGTATCTTAAAACACCAAAAAGCTTAGATAAAACTCGGAATATTGACGATATAAAATTAGGAAAATCAGCTTATAATAAACGTAGCAGATCAGAAAAATGTAGGAAAGGATCATTTCCGCCTCCTTTCCTCTCCATTCTCGATTGGGAATGGGGTGTCTAGCGGTTTAAAAGCTTATGGATACTAAACTGTTTGAAGATTATCAAAAACAAGTCCTAGATTGTCAGAAAAAGCTCTTTGATACTTGGCTCGACAATCTTCCTAGTGGCAAAGTCTCCTTCAATTTATCCGATAATTTCGAGAAAACCGTAGAAATGCAAAAAGAATTGGTGACTTCTTACCTAGAAGTTCAAGAAAAAACCAGTTCAATGCTACTTGACGCTCAAAAACAACTCTGGGACGACTACTTTGAAACCATTAAGAAACAACCTGCAATGGTTTAGTCATTTTCTAGGGAAAAGCTCAATTAGCTATCTAATTGTTAACTTTACCCATTAATTAAGCAAATTACAATGATGTCGCAAGGAAACCCACACTCTATCCCTGTTTGGTTGGTGTTGGGAGGAATTGCGACTTATTGATATCAGATTATTAAGCAACTATAATTTTTTACCTCAAAAGTCATGTCAATTTCCGATTACAATGTAAGCTCGGTCAATCTGTTATGAATAGATTGTCCCGTTTAATCTGTCCGTTCCCCTATTAAGCCAATCAATGAAGAACCCTGTCATCAACCGTATGGACGAGTCTCAAGTCGCAACTGAAACCCCTCCCAATATTCTTGATAGATTGCCTGATTTTCTCATCACAGGTACAAGAAGTGCCACCCATCTCCAAATGGAATTAGACCTTATTCTCCTATCTATTGAGGCATTGGAAGTAGGAGCTTCAGAATTGATTTTAGAAGCGGCTAAAGAGCTTAGATTAGATAATATTATTAAAAATCGGTTATCTTTATGGAGACTACGTTGTAGTAATCCTTGGCGACGTTCCTATACTCGTCAAAATCTAACCCTCGATCAAGCAAAAGCCTTGGTCATTTTGGCACATTATCGGGCAAAACAGCTTAATGTACCGATCCGACAGCTACTATTAGCCCAACAGCAAATGTTGGATAAAGGACTTCCCATAACTGGTAATTTCCTCCTATCAGATTATTTAGAACGGTTTCGCGCTCATTTTCGGAGTCGAATGAATCCAAAACGGGCAAAGGTAGCTGTTTTCTTAGATAATGAAGCCCAATTAAATGAATTTGCCCTCTCACTTCTCAATAAGGTTCTTTTTTTAAACGGAACAATGGGATTACAGCGTTTTTGGATTAGTTTATTTGACGGCGAAGTAGCCTAACATTTGATAGTGAGTCGATAACTTAATTATCACTGATCGGATATCCCTATCTAAAAAGGGGTACAATTGCTGATCAAAAAAAGTGTATTGATTCGGCAAAATTAATTACTAGCAACTGTTGATCTTTAGAAAAGGAAACTCCTATGACTGTCTTAGAGAAAGGCAACATTACGATCCATACTGAAAATATCTTCCCCATTATCAAAAAATCTCTCTACACTGATCATGAGATTTTTCTGCGGGAATTAATTTCTAACAGCGTTGATGCAATTTCCAAGCTAAAAATGGCTTCCCTAGCAGGGGAAGTTCAAGGAGATATTCCCGAACCAGAAATCACTTTAGCCGTTGATACAGAGAAGAAAACCCTATCTATTTCTGATAATGGAATCGGGATGACAACGGAAGAAATTAAAAAGTATATTAACCAAGTTGCTTTTTCCAGTGCTGAAGAATTTATTACTAAATATCAACAAACTGCCAATGATTTAATTGGTCATTTTGGGTTAGGCTTTTATTCCGCTTTCATGGTAGCAAAACAAGTAGAAATTGATACCCTATCCTATAAAGAAGGCGCACAAGCGGTTCATTGGTCTTGTGATGGCTCACCTCAATTTGAATTAACCGAATCCTCCCGTGATACCATTGGTACAACTATTACATTAACGCTCTTGGACGATGAAACCGAATATGCAGAAGCGGCTAGAGTTCGTCAGTTAGTTAAAACCTATTCTGATTTTGTTCCTGTTAGTATCAAATTTGAAGGGGAACAAATTAATAAAAAAACGGCTATTTGGAAAGAATCCCCTCAAAATCTTAAAGACGAAGACTACTTGGAATTTTATCGTTATCTATACCCTTTCCAAGAAGATCCCCTACTTTGGGTTCACCTGAATACAGACTATCCTTTCCTATTGAATGGAATTCTTTACTTTCCAAAATTACGCCCTGATATTGATGTCACTAAAGGACAAATTAAACTCTTCTGTAATCAAGTCTTTGTTAGTGATCATTGTGAGGAAATTATACCCGATTTCTTGATGCCGTTACGGGGAGTTATTGACAGTCCAGATATACCTTTAAATGTCTCTCGCAGTTCTTTAACCAACCATCGTACCGTTCGTCGTATTGCTGATTATATTGCCCGTCGCATTGGCGATCGCTTAAAATCTTTATACAAAGACAATGCTGAAGAATATATTCGGTGTTGGGAAGATGTGGGAACATTTGTTAAATATGGTTCACTGAAAGATGAAAAATTCAAGAAGCAAGTCGAAGATATCCTCATTTATAAAACGACCTACGAATTGCAAGAAACGGTAGAAAAACCTGCAGTAGAAGTGCAAACAGGTGGGGACGTTTGGCAAGAACTACCCAAAGAATCTACAAGTGATAACCCTTATGAAAAAGAAGGTTACACAACTTTAACGGCTTATCTTGAACGGAATCAAGAAAAACACGAAAAGCGGGTTTTTTATTGCACCGATAAAAATACCCAAGCTACCTACATTGATTTGTATAAAAGTCAGGGGTTAGAAGTTCTCTTCCTCGACTCTTTCATGGATACCAATTACTTTATCCCTTTCCTTGAAAGCGAGTTTTCTGAGGTTAAATTCTCACGGGTAGATTCTGAATTAGATGATACCCTATTGCAACAGGATAAAGCAAACGAAATTGTTGATCCAGCTACCAATAAAACCCGTAGTGAGCAAATTAAGGAATTGTTTGAAAAAGTCCTTGACAATCCTCAAATTAACATTAAAACCGAAGCGATCAAAGCAGATGATCCCCAAAAAACCCCTCCTGCAATGGTATTGTTACCTGAAGCTATGCGTCGGATGCAAGAAATGACAGCTTTAATGCAGCAGGGAAATATGACCTTTCCTGAACAACATATCTTGTTAATCAATACGGCTCATCCCTTGATTGATAATATCTGTAAACTGAACCAAGGAACAATTATTCAAGGAAGTGGAGAGTCTCCTGCAGGAGAAATGGCAAAAATGCTATGTCGTCATGTTTATGACCTTGCATTAATGGCACAAAAGGGCTTTGATGCAGAGGGAATGAAATCCTTTGTTGAACGCTCAAATGCAATGTTAACCCAATTGACTAAATGATCTTAGTTTGGGTAAGAAATTTATGGGAAAGAAAAAGGTTTTGGAGCCTGAGTTTGTGTAGATAGTCGTTCCATCTGTCCTCACATCTTTTAAGAAAGACCAATCTCTATATCATTAATAGTCAAAGGGCATCATCTTGATATTGATATGCCCTTTTTTATTATCACAATTTTTAACAGTTTGAATTGCTAGATTACTAAATATCTATTAAGTGAAATTACAGTCTATTAAATAGTTTATAAGATTCCACTTAATGAAAAACACTAATTGTAAAAAAAAGTGCAAAAAATGATATTTTTTACGACCGAATTGGGTATCCTTAATAGTGATATAAAATAATTATTTGTTGAGTATCTGTGCGATCGCCTTTATTTTTTCTTGTTCCGAAAGTTATCGGAATATCCTAAGTGACCTCATGTTAACAGCCCTTTCCCCCATACATTAGGTCACCATTTTTTGAACCCATCCTTGTGATATCAATCACATTTTTCATTGATAAATCTCACTATATCAAGTTCACAGGTGAAATCCACCAAATACCTCTTAAAACTGTACAATGCTATGCTCGCTCAGGGGAAATGAACATGAACCGTAAATTATTATTACTACTTCTTCTTGGTCGTTATAGTCGGGAAGAAGGTGTTCTACTTGATAGTTGTAAGGTCGCTGATTTAGATAGCTTAGACCCTAACAACATTATTGTACTTACTTATCAAGTCGGTGCAAGTAGGGCTGGCAAAGAAGGTGGTTTTAAAGGCAGTATTTGGGCAAATATTCAGATGAACAATGGTGCTTGTGGCTCAAATACCAACAACATTGTGATAGAACAGACGGCTCGTTGGGAAAACTTAATAGGGTTAACCCCAAAAAATATGCCCCCGAATCTTGGGAGCATTACTGATTGGCAACGTTTGGAGCAATAAAACTATGTGGCAATTAATCCTCAATCTACACCCGCATTTGCGATCTCATTCTTCTTCCTCTGCTCGAGGGTTCACCATGGTAGAGGTACTGGTTTCCATCATGATTACCATGGCTTTTCTCATGGGGACATTACAGGCTCTGCTTATTAACGCGATTTTCCAAGTACAGTCCGAACGAGAAGCACAAGCTACGTTTTGGATACAGGAAGATATGGAAAAAATTAAGGCAGTCGCAGAAATGTATCCTTTTGATGGGACTGAAGATGATGGTAGTGTTTTGAGTCTCAAGCATGATTATGTTTGTATGTTTGGTGCAGGAAATGATGGTTTTACCTACGGTTATGGTGGACAGTTGAGAACTTACTTGGCTGATACAAACAATGGTTATTCTGAAAGTGGCGGGTCAACTGATGGCAATGTTCAAATTGTAAGAGTTCAGGGCGATGAAAATATGCTCGTTAGAAAAGAACATCGCCTTGTCCGTATTGTAGTAGGGGATGATCAGGACGCTTCAAGTAAAGGGGAAGCTGATCAATCACCCCATGTTTTGCGGATTATCTACAAAGTGGGTGAACCCTATGTTGCTGCTGAAGATAGTGATGGTGTGGATGACGGTAGTGTTGACACTGACGGTGATGGGGTCAACGATCCTGATTTCCTCAAAGATGAAAATGGAAGAGGCTTTAAAGAAACCCTAGCAACAGTTTACACGGAGGTGATTCCTAGTGGTACGTTCAGTTGTAGCTTGTAGAAAAAATCGGGGTTTTACCCTATTGGAAATTTTAATTGCCCTTGTAATTGCTGGATTTCTCTCCGCCTTAAGTTTACCCAGTCTGTTACGGATTCTTAATGGAAACGAAGTCAAACAAGCACAAGATCAGATCGTAAGTGCGTTACGAGATGCACAAAAACAAGCGATTCGTCGCAGTAAAAAGTGCCAAATTGCAATTAATACTGCAAGTAATCCTGTGACCATCACACCAAAAACCACTGATGATCAAGGGTGCTTAAGTTCTGGTAATCAAGCACTTTCTGAAGACGTTACTGTGGTGTCCAACAATGGTGATAATGTTACATACTCTTTTAAAGGCCATACCACCAATGCTAAGACCCTAACTATCTCTACTGACGGTACAAATCAAGTACGCTGTATTGTTATCTCTATGCACCTTGGTATTATGCGTTTGGGCATTTATGACGGTGATCCAGAGACATCAGTAACGGCTGATAACTGTAAAACTTCTACTTCTACTTTATAAACTCATGAGGTCGTCATGTTAAACACCTTGCTTAATTGGATTCTCAAAATACGGTCTTTTCCAAACCGTTCCCGTTCTTCTAGGGGATTTACCCTAATGGAATTATTAATCGCAGCCTCTATGACCTTAGCTATCGTGGGAGTCGCTGGTTGGGCATTAGTAACCATTATGAAGACAAATAAGATTGCTAAAGCCAAGAGCGAAATGCAATATGACTATAATCGTGCGGTCGAGTTTATTGCTGAAGAGTTAAAAGGCAGTAAACAAATTTACACAGATTCTACAGATTTAGAAGGTGAGTTTTCTACCCTCACCAATGGTTATTTAACATATAAATCGTGGATGACACCGATTTTTGCCTTTATCCCCGATGAAACCGCTTCTGCACACATTGTCTATTATCTTGTAGATACAGAAGCGAGTGGCGCACCAGGAGAAAATTGGGCTAGTCGTTATGTCTTATACCGTTGGGGACCTTCTTATACAGGAGAGGGTAAGTATTCTACAGAATCTGATGGTTCGTTTCAGCATCCTAGCAAATGGGGGGCAAATGCATTGGTAGATTTGGTCTTAGAAACTTGGGAGGAGATACCGGCCGATAGAAGACTCTGTCGTCGTAGAACAGACGAAGCACCGCAATTTTGGAGACGTTATCCATCTGATGATGATGATGTTCTCGGCTTTTTCCTATGTGTTCCCACCGCAGGAAACTTAGCGGGAAAACACGCGGAAATTCATGCGTTAGGGCAAATCCAAGCCGAGGGAGGAAATAATGCTTATTTGGGGCAAAACGATTTGGTTTATGAAGTTGTAACTGAAGCTTTCCTCCGAAGTGCTGTCTCTGCAGATTATGTGTTTGCTGATAATGGCTTCATTGTAGTTCCTAGTTCTGCACCTCCCGGTGGTGAAACGACTTCTCTGACTCCGAGCAGTGAATGTACAGGTAGTAATTGTCCAGATATAGTAATTGAGAATATTCAGGGAGATTGTACGGCAGTACTAGAATCAGATCAATCAGATTTAGGAGGTGAGACGATTTCGTCGGGTGGAACAGGCTCTTTTACCGATATTTCAGAATCTTTCAATATTGCTGGCGTTGGGGGAGCGTGTGATGGTGTGAACTCTACAATGGATTCTGACCATTACAAAGCAGCTACCTCTGGGGACTACTTAGGCGATATTGTCTCAGATGAGGCAGATATTACGCACTTAAAGGGAATTTTAGGCAGTTTGGTTACACCCGATGGCAAAATTGACCTTGAACCGAATCAGTGGCTCATGTTTTTTGAAGAGGATCCTAACGCTGTTGTCAATGAATCTTCAGCCGAATTGAATGATGGATTAATGGATGACATGATTCTTAAAGTAACTGCCACCAATAATTAGTGATTGAATATGGGTCATTTATGTCAAATCAGAAAATACCTCTTTAACGGCCGAATGAATTAACCGATTCCCTTGTACATTAATCCCTGTTTGTAGAATGGTATCTTTTTCTAGAGCTTCTAACCCCAAATTAGCTAATTTAACAACATAAGAAAAGGTGCTATTGTTTAACGCTTGAGTCGCTGTCCACGGTACAGCCCCCGGCATATTGGGAATCCCTACATGAACTACCCCTTCTTCAAGGTAAGTCGGTTTGCTATGAGAGGTAGGACGTAATGTTTCAATACATCCTCCCTGATCAACCGCTACATCAATAACGACCGAACCGGGGTGCATTTTCTGAATTAATTGCCGTGAAACCAAAATGGGGGCCCGTTTTCCGAGAATTAGGACTGCCCCAATCAGTAAATCTGCATCCGGCACAACCGCTTCAACATTAGCACTGTTACTATACAAAAGTTCAACGCGTGAGCCAAATAGGTTTTCTAGATAATTTAAACGCTCTATATTAATATCCAAAATTTGCACTTGTGCGCCCATTCCAATCGCCATTTTAGCGGCTTCTGTGCCGACGACACCGCCGCCTAAAATAACGACTTTGCCACTTCTGACTCCCGGAATTCCACCTAATAAGACTCCTCTCCCTCCCTGTTGTTTTTCAAGGTATCTTGCCCCTAGTTGCACCGCCAAACGACCCGCAATGATGCTCATGGGAGCGAGTAAGGGTAAACGGCCATCGGGAAGTTCGACGGTTTCATAAGCGATCGCTGTAATTCCTGATTTTAATAACGCTTCAGTCAGGGGACGATCTGCTGCTAAATGAAGATAAGTAAAGAGAAGTTTTGCTTGTTCAAGAAAAGGATATTCTGAGACTAAAGGTTCTTTAACCTTAACGACTAATTCTCGATTCCATGCGTCTAAGGCTGAATCAACGACATTTGCCCCTACCTGTTGGTAATCTTGATCGGTAAAACCTGCTCCAACGCCTGCCTGAGTTTCTACAAATAGGCTATGGCCTTGTTCAATGAGGGAACGAACGCTATCAGGGGTTAAACCCACCCGATACTCT
Source organism: Microcystaceae cyanobacterium (assembly GCA_051439375.1). GTDB lineage: Bacteria > Cyanobacteriota > Cyanobacteriia > Cyanobacteriales > Microcystaceae > JBGTGT01. The sequence goes on along the minus strand of JBFRWB010000139.1, from coordinate 3,776 downwards.
TGATCTTTAATTTCCTTGGGAACACCAATTTCCATTTATGCTAATCCTTGTGATGACGGCTTGTTAATTTTAAAGTGTTATGGCAAAATTTTCTGAATCCTGAACACAGGTGAATTTATTGACTTAAAGCCTTAAAAAAGCGACCGATTTCGCTAAACAATCCTCCTTGTTTGGGTTTAGCCACCGTTTGATCATCGGAATCGTTTCCTAAAGCTTTATTAATAATGATATCTAAGGCTTCTCCCATGGGTTTTGTTGGTTCTTCAGCGATTAATTCATACTGTTCCTCTTTTTCTAACCAAACCTGCCATAAATTGGGATAAGAACGCATCACCACAGCCCCTTCTAAGACTCGGAAATAATAAGCGGTTTCGATTTGACTAATGAAGCGTTCCCGGAGTTGACGGGCTGCATAGCCAATTCCCACAATGGAAACATCTTCTAATTGGGGAATTAGCAACACTACAGGGCGATCATTCGCTAATTGGCTTAATTTTTCCACTGATTGCACCTCTACGGACGAAGGACAAACCACTAGAAAAGCCGTATCCTCATCGGTGATTTTATACTCAACAGGAGTGTTTCGACTGCCCATATCACTAACGCTAAAGGAGGTATCCCCCCAATCTCGACGAGCTAAGGCCGCCGCCCCCGTATCAGGAAATAAGACTCTTAAGCCTGAACCGTATTCTTCTAGTAGAGGAATAAACTGTTGGGCTAAGGATTGAGCTTGGAGGGCAATTTCGGGAATAACCAATTCAATTTGGCATAATTTTACCCCCGATTCGAGGGCAACTTGAGTGGCAGCTTTGGCCTGTACAACAATGTCTTCTAAACTGTTGGGAAACTCTGACATAGGGATTAACAAGCTTATTTTAGAATAGGGTCGTATCTGGCGTAATTTTAGCAAACTGCGAAGGAATAGGTTTGCTGGCTTTGGGGTGGTTTTATGTTCTTAGCAATATCTAAGGCTTTTTGTCAAGATAAAAATTCAGATATCCATAAGATAAAAAGATTTATTTTTCTTGGTTTGAAAGAGCAGATTGTATAAATTTACCTTATCACTTCTATCGAAATTTCAACTTAAAGATCAATTCTTCTGTTAAAGGCTTGTATTTATCCACTTTCCTTTAAAGTAGAATCTTGCTTAACAAAATAGCTACAGCTTCAAAATGTTATAAAGTTCTGACAGAATCTTAAGAGTTACTTATCGAAACCATTACATAGTAAGATGTTCAAGCACATGATACAGTTTTTAAAGTCACAGTAGCCCACCATGAAGGAATCTTATCATAAAAAATTGGTAGTTTTTTTGATCTTAGGCTGTACCTATTGATTTTTCGTTGTTAGCCAATGGCTGAAACTCTGATTCCCTCGTGGCTTTTTTTAAGTGATAATTTCCTGACAATCTTCTATTACTGAATCGCTCTAAAATGGACAAGGACTGCATCATTATTTTGCGATCACTGTTAAGACAAATAAGACAAATCTGAATGTGACCCAGTAAGTACGGTTGGAAAAATAAGTTTTTCTTAGTAATCAGGTTAATTATGGATTAAATAGCTATATTTGCCAGATGAAATTGATAAATTAAGCTTACATAGAGTTATTGTATGTATTTCATATTCGTAATAAATCGTTAAATTTTTTGGGTAAAGATAAGCATTATTCTGAGTAAAAGAAAGACCCTTACGATTAACAACAGTGTTTTGATCCATGCTCAACAAAATTTTATACACAGATGCGGGAACTGACCATACTCAGGAAATGCTGAGAGTTCTGCTTGATTTGCCCGCTTTCCAAAAAGCCGCTTTCACTATTCTTCACGTTGTTCCACCTCAAGTGACCGCCGAAGCTGTCAGTGCCAAATGGGAAGAAGGGAGTAAAATCGTTGCCGATGTTTTACAAAATGTTCCTTTTGACCCCAGTAAGATTTCTACCTTACTTCGTCAAGGTGATCCGAAGGATGAAGTTCTCAGTACAGCCAAAGAGCTAAATGCGGACTTAATTATTATGGAATCCCGGGGATTAAAACGATTAGAGGCATTTTTAGAAAATTCTGTTAGTCAGTACGTTTTCCAAGTGGCAACCCGTCCCATGTTATTGGTTAAAGATGATATTTACATCAAGAAAATCAAACGGGTGATGGTTGCCCTTGATAAATCTCCTACTGCCGAGGCTGCCCTTGATTTAGCTCTCTTTTTGTTACGAGACTACCCTGATGCCGAATTATTGTTAGCCAGAGTTAATCCAGACCTAAAACCCGATTTATTACCCTTGTCTAAGACAGAGATAGAAGCTAACCCCATTGTCTCAGAAGCGATCGCTAAGGTAAAGCGGTTTAATATTCCCTACCGTTGTGTGGTAACAGGGGGAAGACCGGGAGAACAAATTTGCCAATTAGCAGAGGAAAAAAATATTGATCTATTAATGTTAGGTTCTCCTGAGCGTCGTCCTTCGGTAGCTAGAAGCTTACCCGACCTAGATCGCTTACTAGGCACATCTCTCTCTGATTATGTCCGAGTGAATGCCAATTGTCCTGTTTTATTGGTGAGATAGGATACGCTTTAGTCTGACTTGAGAAAACAAAAGAATTTTGTTGAGGGAGCGGTTCTAGGTGTGAGGTACGAGATATGAGGTTTTTATCTCTAAAAACTCAGAACTTATCACCCGAAACCTAGAACCTAAAACCTAGCACCTGAAACCTAACACCTTGTCATTACTCAGGTTAAAATAGAAAAAATTAATGAGACTGAATCAATAAACTGGTGTTTAGCTTACAGCATCGATTTCAGATTAAGTTCTGGGGCGTAAGGGGCAGTATTCCTTGTCCCGGAACAGCAACCGTGCGTTATGGCGGCAATACTTCCTGTGTGGAGATGCAGGTGGCAGGAGAACGACTAATTTTTGATGGTGGAACGGGGCTAAGGATTTTAGGGGAATCTATGCTAAGGCAAATGCCCATAGAAGCCCATCTCTTCTTTACTCACACCCATTGGGATCATATTCAGGGGTTTCCCTTCTTTACCCCTGCATTTGTCAAAGGAAATCGTTTTCACATCTACGGCGCACCCTCTCCTAATGGGTTAACGATTAAACAGCGTCTTCATGACCAAATGTTACATCCTAATTTTCCTGTTCCTTTGCAAATTATGCAGGGTAATTTAGACTTTTATGACATTGAAGCAGGAGAAATTATTGAAATTGGAGAAGTGACGGTTAGAACAGGCAAATTAAACCATCCGGGGGAGGCTTTAGGCTATCGAGTCAGTTGGCAAGGGCATAGTGCGGTATTTGTAACTGATACCGAGCATTTTCCCCGTCATTTAGATGAAAATATCCTATCCTTAATCGATCACGCCAATGTACTGATCATTGATGCCACTTACACCGATGAAGAATATTATGACCCAGATAATAGTAAAATCGGTTGGGGACATTCCACATGGCAAGAAGCGGTTAAGCTGGCTAAAGCGGCTCATGTTAAGCAATTAGTTTTATTTCACCACGATCCTGCCCATGATGATGCTTTTTTAGATCAGGTAGGGGATGAAGCCTGTTTGGCCTTTCCCAATGCCTTAGTTGCTAGAGAAGGACTGTCTTTGGAAGTTAGACAAGATTCATAAGTAAAAATTATGTTAATAATCAATAAGAGAAAAATGAAAAAGGTTTACAAAGCTTAAAAGTTTGGTTAAGCTGTTAACAGTCAAACGACATTATTCGTACCTTGACAACTTCATAAAGGAATTATAAACCAATGACAACCACCTTACAAC
>JBFRWB010000138.1:0-33369 GCA_051439375.1 Microcystaceae cyanobacterium | reverse complement strand
TATCTGGGATTGACTTCGATTTTAATCTCGATACCTTAGAATATACTGAGGTCTTTGACAATGATCTTTTTGGTGCCCAACCGGATGCTACTGGCGTTACCTATAATATTGGGGGCAATGAAACTTTTGTTGCATGGAGTCGCTTTGTTGATGGTTCATTTGATGCTGCTGGTAGTAGTGGTGGAGCTATTTCTGCTGCTCCAACCACTGAAGAAGTGACTCCTGCTACTACTCCTGAACCTAGTACCTTGTTAGGTTTAATTGGGGTGGGTTTGTTAGGTGCATTGACTCGCAAACGCAAATAGTCTGAATCAGGATTTACAGGATTTAAGGATTTACAGGATTTATTCTTAATGGTGAATTCCAAAAGATAAATGTTGCTGTTTCTTTTTAATTTTTAATTTTTAGTTTTTAATTGAAGCGAAGCGACAGGTGTGAGGAAGGTTTAAATGCCTTCCTTTTTTAACAGATAGATGATGACTGTTTACTGGGTACGGGCAGGTTTTGTAGATGGGCAATTGAGGACAATTTAAAGCTTAACTGACTAATTTTCTATGATTGCCCACCTAATTATTATAATTATCGTGATGGGTGGGGATGGTGGGCAAAATTAATCACTCAACCTCATCATTATGTGTCTTCCATCTTTGCCCACCCTACATCTAATTATCATAATTAGGATTTGCCGAAAAGAGATAAGATAATCTAAAGATTAATTGATTATTTTTCAATGATTGCCTACCAAAACCATGATAGAGACAGTTAACATGGGGATAGAAATATATATTTATTGGATAAGAAAATGACCCAAGAATCTAACTTTGATTATTATGACCGTCAATTGAGACAGATTAACCGACGCTTGGAACGCTTAGAAGATACCCAAGTGTCTCCCCAAGAGTTTATACGAGGATTAGACCGAGTTTATCAAGAAATTGATGGGCTACGACAAGAAATGCAAGAAATGAACCGCAAAGTCGAGGAAATGGATCGCAAATTTGATGTCATTATGCAGTACATCACAGGGAATAATCCTGAGAAGTAAAATGTATGTTACGTTAAGGGAATTATCTTGATTATCGTAATGGGTGGCGATGGTGTGCAAAATCAGTCACTCAACCTCAAAGCAATACCAAATCTGCGCCGCATTACCCCTTTTATCAATGTCATCAAAACACCGTAGAGACGTTGCATGCAATCTCTCTACGAAAGGGAGATATTAACCTCGGATTTGGTATAACTATATGTGATTTAGTGTTTATGTTATTATTATTTTTAGATAAATTTGAAGGAATCTAACCATGTTAACGAAAGACTTAATTCTCGAAGAAATAAATTCTATGTCCGAACAACAATTAAAAGCAATGCTCAATTTTATTTATTTGCTCAAAGATCAAGAGCAATCTAGCGTTCATAATTCAGTTACATTAACAGAAGGAAAAAAAATGCCCTTAGAAGGGACAGTTTATTATTATGATGATCCCTTTGAACCTGTTGCTGAAGATGAATGGGAAGTGCTGCAATGATCATTCTAGATACTCATATATGGATCTGGTGGGTTGATAACAATCCTCGTCTCACAATACAGCATCGTCAGTGGATTAAACAATATCAATCAGAAGGGTTAGGGATTAGCATTATTTCTTGTTGGGAAGTTGCCAAATTAGTGGAAAAGCAACGATTAAAATTAGCCTATCCAGTTGATCAATGGTTAAACACTGCTTTAAATTATCCTAACATTCAATTATTAAATTTAACCCTTCCTATTCTGGTTCAATCAACTCAATTACCTAACTTTCATAATGATCCTGCTGATCAAATCATTGTAGCCACAGCTAAAATTTATCAATGTTCTCTGTTAACCGTTGATGCTAAAATCGTTCATTATCCTCTTGTTACCACCTTTAAGTAAACAAGTCTAATCAAGTTACTAATACTAACACTTATGGACAATATTAAGATCATTGTAGAAAAACATACCGATGGCTATATTGCCTATCCCTTAAATGTGCAGGGAATTGTCATCGGAGAAGGAGAAACCTATCAATAAGCCTTAAAAGATGCTCAGTCTGCACTGCGTTTTCATGTGGAAACCTTTGGCAAAGAAATCTTAATTGATTATAATTATAGTTAATTCCAATAAGAATGAGACACCATCACCTCGTCTTATTGTAAGTGTAGTGAGCGAGACGCTCACACTCCTCTGTCTCAAACTTATTTGAAACGACTATATCGTTGATGTGGCGATGGTGGGCAAAATTAGTCACTCAACCTCACCATTAATATGTCTTCTATCTTTGCCCACCCTACAAGACTACAAGACTAACCTATTTTATTATTAAAAGTAAAGCTCAAACCATTGACTCGCCTTATGCTATACGAAACAGATATTCTCCAATGGGTAGAACAGCAAATCTCTCTAATCAAAGAACAGCGTTATAATGAGGTAGATTGGGTGAATCTATTAGAAGAAATTGAAGACTTGGGTAAACGAGAACGCGATCGCTTTTTGTCCTCCATTCGCTTGATTATTCAACATTTATTAAAATGGGAATATCAACCCGAAAAACGCTCTCACTCTTGGCGAATCACTATCAAACGGGAACGAAATCATATCCAACGCTATCTGAGGGATACCCCAAGTTTAAAGCGATATTGGACAGATTTATCGAAAGTTTATCGAGATGCAAGAGCAGATGCAGCGAATGAAACAGGACTCTCAGATTGGGAGTTTCCTGATCATTGTCCCTATTCCCCTGACCAAATTCAAGCAGATTGGTTTCCCGTAGATGATGAAAGTTAAGTTAAGTAAATTGATGACATTTTTATCTTATTCATCAGCCTATCTATCCCTACTTAACTCTTTCTTTTCTTTTGTTACTAAATTGAGTAAATAAAACAATGAATACTGAACAAATCCTACTCAGTAAATGGCGTGATTTAGCCCCTTCTAAGCAACAACAAGTCTTAGAATTGATTAATTCTCTTTCTTCGGAATCTTCTCAATTCCAATGGCAGTATTTAGAAAAAAGAAAGGGTTCTCGGCGAAAACAACTTTATCTTAAAGGGAAACGACTCAGAGCATCTATTGTTTATTCAGATATGATCGTTAACGAAATGACGCTAGAAGAAGCAGCCGACAATTGGGATTTACCCATAGAAGCAGTTAACGAATGTATTCAATACTGCGAAACTCATCAGGATTTATTAAAAGAAGAAGCTGACAGCGAACGTCGTTATTTAGAAGATAGAGGAATTCCCATTGAGCCTAAAATTACTCATGGATGAAGATATCCAAGCCAAACTTTTAGTTAGCTTGCTAAGAAAAGCAGGTCATGATGTTAGAACCATCAATGAACTTAACTTGATGGGAACGCAAGATTCCCTCATTCTTGATTATGCTAAACAAGAAAATCGAGTCTTATTAACTCGTAACTGCCAAGATTTTCAAGCTTTACATGAAGCAAACTCTAACCATGCTGGTATCTTAGCTATTTATCAAGATTCTAATTCCTCAAAAAGTATGACTTTTCAAAAAATTGTCAAAGCCATTAACAATTTGGAAGATGGAAACATTCCTTTAAACAATCAATTCATTGCCCTTAATCACTGGAATTACTCATGCACAAAGACATCTTAGAAGACTGGCAACATTATCACAACTTTCTCCCTCATCAACATGAAGCAGAAAGAAACACCCAAATTGTTATGATTTTAACAGCCATCACAATGGTAGGAGAAATCGCAGCAGGACTCATTTTTGGTTCAATTGCTTTATTAGCAGATGGATGGCACATGGCAACCCATGTAGCAGCATTTGGGATTACTTTATTTGCTTATCAATATGCCAGAAAAAATATTAATAATCCTCAGTATTCTTTTGGAACAGGAAAAGTTAGTATTTTGGGAGGATTTGCCAGTGCGATCGCTTTAGCTGTGGTTGCTGTTATTATGGCCTTAGAGTCAGGAATGCGCTTGTTAGAAACCCGTTCAATTCAATTTAATGAGGCAATTATTGTGGCGGTAATTGGTTTGAGTGTTAACCTCATTAGTGCGTGGTTATTAAAAGAGCATCATCACGATCACCACCATGAACATCATCATTCTGATCATAATCTGAAAGCGGCTTATTTTCATGTTTTAGCCGATGCCTTAACCTCAATCCTAGCCATTGTAGCCCTGTTTGGGGGTAAATTGTTAGGGTGGATTTGGTTAGATGCAGCCATGGGAATTGTGGGGGCTGGCGTAATTTCTAAATGGTCTTATAATCTGATTAAAGAAACAGGAATCTTACTATTAGATGGCGGCGTAAATAAACAAACAGAACTCGATATTTTAACCGCCATTGAAGCCGATGCAGATAATCGAGTCGCTGACTTGCATCTTTGGCATTTGAGTCAAGATCATATTGCTGCTACCATTTCTTTAGTGACCCATTATCCCCAACCCCCTGAATACTATAAAACCCTTTTAACCCATATTCCTTCCCTCGCTCATGTATTAGTAGAAGTTAATACTTGCAAAGGTGAGCCTTGTCTTCCTGTTAATTCAATTAAATCTCTTTAGACCAATGATTTTAACCGATGTCCAAACCTATCTCAAAAAATATCATAAAGCTTCTTTGTCCGAGATGTCTGCCCACTTTCGCATGGATACTGATGCCCTACGTCCTATTCTTAATAAGCTAAAACGGAAAGGACGAATTCGCCAGATGGATAGTGAAAAATGTGGGGGGTGTACCAGTTGTTCTCCTGATACGCTCGAATTGTACGAATGGGTCCATTAATGAATAACCATTCTTCTCGAATTTCTTCCAATTATCCACTCAACTTTTATCAGAAAAATGACCACAAACTTATCCGCTAACTCCACTCCCGTTGATCAAACTATTGATGAACTTGAACTTAAAATTGCTGATTTCTTACGAGAACATCAAGAGATTGAAATGGTTGTTCCCGTTGCTTTAGGATTACTGGTTACCAGTCGTTTAGGATTAAGAGGGGCCAATGCACTTTTAGCTAATTTAGTCATTGCTAGTGTTTCCCGTCAAATCTTTCAGCAAGTTAAGAAAACAGGATTTAAAATTCCTGAACAAACTAAAGAAAATCAAGAAAATAACCATACATTTGAAACAGTTTCTTCGTCAGATATTCCAGAAAACCAATTGATAGAAGGCTGTTCTATCGTTCATTCTGTCCCTGGTCGTATTCGCTTAAAAATCAAAAAACTGTCAGAAGATGGGTTGTATGCAAAACGCTTGGAAAGATTGCTAAAAGCAGATGACTTGGTATTAAGTGCTAGAGTTAATCGTGCGGCGGCATCAGTGGCAATTAATTACGAAGGAAACGGCATTTCAGAAATGGAATTAGGACTGCGTTTATTAGGAATTTTAAATCAAGCAAATTCGGAAGAAGGCGTTAATAATGGAGCATAAAATAAATAGGGTAATTCAGGATCGTAATTTCAGTGATCAGTTACCAGTGATCAGCACTTTGCGCTTTGTTGCAAGGGGCTTAAAATAGGTCATCTTCTTGTTTTATCCTTTTAAAAGAGGAGGCTTTAAACTCAAATTTTTCGGTAAAGTCATTAAAAAGATAATTAACCAGCCGTCTCAATAATCTCCAAGTCAACTAATTATCATTAAGAGGAAACTTAAACATTGACAAATCTTATCACTGAAACCCTAACTCCTATCCATCATATCCCCGGACGTATTCGACTACGAGTTCCTAAACAGAATCATAATGATTCTTTAATGGCTCAATTAACCCAACAGTTAGAAAGTCAAACAGGAATTAAAAGCATCAGAGTGAATTCTTGGGCATCTTCTTTGATTATTAATTATGATCAAAATGTCTATCAGGATATTATTCCTCTCATAGATGATCTATTTAATAAAGCTAGTTTGTCACCTATTCTTCCTTCTCAAATTGAACCTTCATCTTCAGTTGAATCTGAAGAGAAATGGTCTAATCTCACCCTTCCTGTTACGGCAGTTACTTTATCTTTTGCCACCCGAAGTGTCGGCTTATTAGCCCTACGTCCTCTTGCATTAACCACTTTAATTTTAGCTGCTTTACCTGTTGCCCAAAGAGCCATTAGAAGCCTTTTTATTGATAAAAAATTAAATATAGATTGCTTAGATATTTTAGCCCTGACTTTCAGTGGACTACAAGGCAAATTGCTGACCCCATCCCTAATGATTACCTTACACGAATTAGGGGATATTATCCGCGATCGCACTGCTCGTTCAACCGAAAGACAAACCACCGATTTACTTGATACGATTGGCCATTTTGCATGGGTAGAAAGAGAGGAAAAAATTATACAAATACCCAGTGATACTGTTGTAATTGGAGAAACAGTTATTGTTTACCCCGGAGAACAAATTCCCGTCGATGGTGTGGTAATTCAAGGGGAAGCAACTATCGATCAACAGCAACTCACTGGGGAATCTATGCCAATTGTGGCATTAGAAGGCACAAGTGTTTATGCTTCAACCCTACTTCGTTCTGGAAAAATACAGATTCGTTGCGAAAGAGTAGGCAAAGAAACCCGTGCAGCAGCTAGTTGGGAATTATTGCAGAAAGCCCCCGTTTATGATACTCGGATGGCTAATTATGCTGGCCAATTAGCCGATAAACTGATTGTTCCCACAATGGCGTGGGCAACTTTAGTATGGATCACCACTCAAGATCCCACCAGAGTCGCATCCATTCTCACCCTTGATTTTGTCACAGGAATTCGGGTATCGATGCCCACCGCATTTTTAGGCGCATTAAACCATATCACCCGACATGGTATCCTAGTTCGCAGTGGCCGAACCTTAGAGTTACTTGCAGACGTGGATACGGTTGTTTTTGATAAAACAGGCACATTAACGCAGGGACAAATTGCAGTGATAAGGGTAGCAACAGTAGAAGGGAAACTTTCTGAGTACGAAGTCTTACAATTAGCTGCATCGGCCGAACAACGAATTACCCATCCTGTAGCGGAAGCGATCGCAGATTATGCCAAACAGCAGGGAATTGAAGTTTTACCAAGAGATAACTGGGATTATGCAGTTGGACTGGGAATGAAAGCACAAATAAACGATAAAACCGTTCTAGTGGGGAGTCAACGCTTTTTACAGGAGTCAGGAATTGATTTGTCCCTAGAAACCCATCTCTTGAATTCAGAGAGTCTTCATGAAGGACTTTCCTTAATTTATGTGGCATCTAATGGAGAATTTCAGGGTATCATCGAATATGCAGACCCTTTACGCCCAGAAAGTCCCACTTTAATCGAAAAATTACAACAAGAGTGGGGAATGTCCGTTCATTTACTGACAGGGGATAATCAACAAAGAGCTTCTCAAGTGGGAAAAGTTTTAAATATTCCAAAGAATAACGTTCATGCCGAAGCATTTCCCGAACAAAAGGCTAAAATTGTCCGAGAATTGCATCGTTCGGGCAGAACTGTTGCCTTTGTAGGAGATGGACTAAATGATTCTGTTGCTTTAGCTTACGCAGATGTTTCAATTTCCTTTGCATCTGGTTCAGAGGTAGCAAGGGAAACAGCAGATGTGGTATTAATGGAGAATGACCTAAATTGTTTGATAGAAGCCCTTTCTATTGCTAAAAATACTAAAAGTTTAATCGAACAAAATACGTTCCTAGTTGTTGCACCTAATTTGACGGCATTAGGATTAGCTTCTACAGTTGGTTTAAATCCTTTAATTGCTACTGCAATTCATAACGGAACGGCGATTGCAGCCGGATTAAATAGTTTACGTCCCTTAGCACAACATCAATTAGAAAATAGTCAGTTGATGTCTTTTCTTAAATTTTGAAATAGTAAGATTCATTAACTCAATCTTACAAATTATCCCGAAAATATTGTAAATATAACTGACAACTAGCCTGTGCTTGATCGCCATTTAAAACAATTAATCCCATACTTTCTAATTGATAAGCGATCGCAGGATCCAATTGTACCCCATCTTCTGAATTAACCACTGCTTTCATTGCATTTGCTAAGGCTGGAATAGACTGTAATTGATTCCAATGACGACGTAAATGAGCCGCATAAATGCCTCCTTGGGTGGGGGCTTCTGTTAAAAGGGTATCGGGATCTATTTGTTGCTTCTGCAAGGCTTCTAAGGCCAAATGGGATAGGTAAGGATGTCCACCTAACAAATTTTCTAATTGGGGCAAAAACGTTCCTAATTCATCCCTATTTAATTGATAAGCTTGGGCAAATTGTTCTAATTGTTCGAGGGAAAACCCTGTTAATTTTACCATTCTTCCCACATTAAAAGGCGATTGATTTGCATCGAGTTTGATGTAAGCTTCTGTGGAATTTGCAATGATAATCCGTAAGTTTTGCCATACCTCAATATTATTGGCTTCTTCATGCCAAAAACGCAGCATGGGGAGAAAATCTTTAGCAATATCAGGGTATTCAAATAAACGATCTATATTATCTAATCCTAAGACTAAGGGTTGCTCATTTTGTTCTAAAATATAACTTTGAAAATAGGTTTTACAACTGACTAAACTACCAAATAATTCTTCATCCCAATAGTCATCTAAGTTGGGTTTTAATCCCAATTCTCGGCTAATATTTGCAGAAAACCAGCGTAAAAATTTATCCAAACTGCTAAACATCGAACTTTCTACCCCTTGCAGGTTTAAATAAACCTTGCGATAATTAAGGGACTCTGTGCTATTTAATAGGAGTCGTAACAGAGAAGTTTTTCCCATCTTTTCAGGGGCTTTAATACGAATAAGTGCGCCATCTGTGGTTAAGGTTTGTAAGCAGTTAGATTCGATGGGAGGACGGTTAATATAAATGGAATTAGGCGTGACTTGAAGACTCGGTAAAGGAATATTAGGAATAACATTTTTTTGAGGGGTAACTGTCGGACTATTCTCTTCCCATTCGGGATATTTTTCATCTTTTAACCACTCTCTTAGGATATTAAATTTACCGGGGCCTTTACTACTTGGGTTTAATTCTGGACATCCATTCGGTGCATTACTGGCAAAATTGCGATAAAGTTCGGTCATTTGCTTCTTATAAGTCTCATGACTGGCTGCTTGGGCTAATTCCCACACTTCTGTGTCGGGTTTTCGCCAATTTTCATAGGCAAATCGTACCATAAAGAGGTCTTTTAATTTCCCTTTGAGGCCGTAGTCAATGGTAATGTCTGTGAGAAAAGAATCCCAGTTTTTCGGTTTCATGTTTAGAATTATCAATTATGAACCATCAATTATAAATTATAAATTATGAACTATCAACTATGAACGATTCTCCTGAACTTAATACTGTTAGGGTTGAAAGTATCCTTAAGATGATTAATTGATCAAGCTTAAAGGTATGAACCTTGACTTATTTTGAACTCAAGTTCAAAGCTAATAGCTAAAGTCATCTAAAGTGACTAACCCCTCATCAATAACCTAAGTCTCTTTAGCAGACTTCTACTTTCAGCCATGAAATTTGATTTCATGGTAGCCTCAAGATGATTGATACCTCCATCTTCACCAAAAGATAACAATGTTATATCCCAACAGATAACTAATCGGTGAAAATCCTTAAATCGTCTTAACTATGATTTATATGATGATTGGATGGACTATGATTCTTTAGATAAGTTTATCTCTAATATCCTTTTTCATAATTCATAATTCATAATTCATAATTTTATTGGCATAATTTCTTATCCTCTTTACTCACAGTCGGATTATACATTAAATAATTGCGTACCTTATCACATCCCTCTTCAATTAACTCATCGAGACTCCAACCTGATAAGCGATACCAAAGTCTAATAGTACCATCTTCACTACTGGAGGCTAAGATTGAACCATCCTTATTAAAACTCATGCTAGTAATAGTATCATTATGACCTTTGAGAAAACGAATAATTTTACCTGTTTTTATATCCCAGAGTTGGATAATATTATCGTCACCCTCAGCAGCTAAGATAGAACTATCAGAATTGAAAGTTATTGCTTCACTTTTAAAGGTATTGGTATTAATTACTTTTCCTGTTTTTACATCCCAGAATTTGATGGTTTTATCCCAATTCCCAGAGGCTAATATTGTTCCATCATGATTAAAACTGACACTCTCTACAGAATCATTATGACCTGCTAAGGTACGAATCACTTTACCCGTTTTCACATCCCACAATTTGATGGTATCATCCGAACTCCCAGAGGCTAAAATAGTCCCTTCTGGGTTAAAACTGACACTCTCTACAGAATCATTATGACCTACTAAGGTACGAATCACTTTACCCGTTTTCATATCCCACAGTTTGATGATATTATCATCACTCCCAGAGGCTAATATTGAGCCATCATCATTAAAGCTAACATCTGAAAAACTAGAATGTCCTTCAATAGTACGAATCACTTTACCTGTTTTCACATCCCACAGTTTGATGGTATTATCGTTACTTCCAGAGGCTAAAATAGTCCCATCATGATTAAAAGTTACAGTCTCGACCCAACCATCATGTCCTTGAAGAGTACGCATCACTTTACCAGTTTTTACATTCCATAGTTTAATATTTTTATCCCAACTTCCAGAGGCTAAAATTGTTCCATCATGGTTAAAACTGACACTCGATACAGAATCATTATGACCTTTAAAAATACGGATCAAACTGCCTGTTTTTACATTCCAGAGTCTGACTGTGCTGTATGTATCACCAGAAGCTAACATCGAACCATCTGGACTAAAAACAACACTTTTAACATCGTGAAGCTTACCATTAATGTTATGGATTAACTTACCCTTTTTTACATCCCATATTTTTATTATTCCATTTCCCAGACCGGAAGCTAATGTTTGATTATCTGGACTAAAACTAATATTTCTAATAGCATAATTATAATTACCAAACTTTTTATTCCAAAAATTCCCAAACGTTCCTAAATCTCCCTTTAAGTCATGAATAAGAGTGTGAATTAATTTACCTGTTTTGACATCCCAAAGATTAATTGTTCTATCCCAATTTCCAGATGATGCTAGGATTTGACCATCTGCACTAAAACTGACACTACTAATTGCAGACTGATGGCCTTGTAAACGATTTATTTCCCAAGTTTCTAATAAAGTTTTATATAAAGCATCATTCACTTCTGGGTCATTAATATTATGTTTTTGTGAGAATCTCCCTGCCTTAATTGCCATTAATAAAGTGTCTAAATCTTTATCTCCCTCATTCCATCTTGATACTGCATTTCTCGCTAAAGAATTGGCTAAATTTAACTCTGCTTCTTTAGTCTTCTGTAACGCTGTCCATCCCAAGACACCACTTATCAATAAACCCACTAAAGAGATTCCTGTAATCGTCTGTGCTGTTCTAATCTTAGCATTTTGTCTTAACGTTTCCTCTCGCAAACTCGCAGCAATAAACTCCCTTCCTATTGTATCCAAATTTGGTAATAACCCCTCCTCCTGAAACTCAATAATGCGGCTTAACTTTGTTCCTCCCCACAACTCACTCTTTGCTTTTTGTGGTGATTGTTGTTTAATCTTATACCATTGTTCCGCATCTGCGCTTAAGCGATTTCGTAGATTAATTAACTCTCGCTTTTCTTCTATTAAATTAATAATCACATCCCATGATCTTAATAACTCCTCATGCGCTACTTCAACGGTTGCATCTCTCCCTTCTCCTTGACTAATTAATAACCGTTCATCAATCAACTTCTTTAACACCTCTGCTTGTTTATCATCCCTCTCAAAATTCTCCTTTCTTTCCCGACGACTCACCGCTTCCTTCCCTTCTAACGCAATTAATTCCACTAATATTTGCTTGACAATTTCCTGTTCATCTGCTAATAAATCGTCATAAACTTTATTCGCTTGTAATTTTAACGCACCCTTTACTCCACCAATCTCGTTATAAGTTTCTAACGTTAAGATTCGATTGTCTAACAAACTCTTTTGCCATAATAAATCTAACGTATATTCTAACAAAGGCAACGCTCCCGTTTTATCCTCATCCTTAAATTGAAAATCACTAATAATTTGTTCCACTAACCCCTTCTCAAAGATTACTCCATTTCTCGCTGCTGGTTCAGCAATGGCTAATCTTACCCCTCTTTCTTCTATTTCCGTTAACATCAAACTAGAGTTGTCATGAACCTTCCCCAACACAGGATAATCATGAAACTTATCTAAGAAATCAGCACGCATTGTCAAAACGATCTTAACCTTTGTCTCCCGTCGCTGTATTAATTGATTTAAAGCTTTAATAAAAATATCCCTTGTTGCTTTGGGTGTTCGAGTGAATAACTCCTCAAATTGATCAATAAAGATTAACCATATCTTATTATCTTCCTTTAACTCATCCACAACTTTTATTAACGTATCCTCTGCTTCCGTTTGCGCTTTCTTCGCATTAGATAAACCATAAGGACTAATTAAACAACCATACAACGATTCAAAAGGATTAACATCTGGAACAAAGGTTAAATTAACCAACGTATTTGACCCCAAATCATCCATTAACTGAGGAATTACCCCTGCTTGAATCAAAGAAGACTTACCACTTCCCGACGCACCCAATAACAATAAAACAGCATTCTCCTTTACATAATCCGTTAATCTAATTGTCCAATCTTCTCGTCCAAAAAACTTATCATTATCCTCTACCCGAAACTTCTCCAACCCCTTATAAGGTGAACCCTGAATTAAATCTCGTTGAGTAATCTCAATCTTAGACTTTCGGGTAATAATATATTGATTAATCACCCCTCCCCAAATATCCCCCTGTATCCCCTTAAAATCTCCCCCAATTTCTGAGTAATAAGTATTCGTTTCATCTTTATTCCCCACAACATTATCCCCACGGCCTGAATGGGTTTGTTGGGTTTGAGGATTAGAATCAGAATTAGGTGATTGAGACATTTTTTAAATTATCAATTATGAATCACTTGTGAACGGTGATACAGGCATCTTGCCTGTCACAAGCCAGACGCTTATTCTACCGATATAATCTTAACTCAATAATGATTTATTGGGTTTCGTCCCTCAACCCAACCTACGAACTATTAAGATAGGGATGGTGGGCAATTATTATGGATTAGAATCATAATTGTTGCTGATGAAGCCTTTGCCCACCCTACACGCTTACTTCTAATACTTGGCAAAAAAAGGTCTGGGAAATATTATCTAAGATTTTCTGAGAAGAATAGCTGTAAGTATTGGTATTTGTAGGGATTTAACACAGGTTCAATCCTTGTCTATGGTAATTTTTATATGGTGTAGGTTGGGTTGAGGCACGAAACCCAACACAGATAAGGGTTTTGTGTTTGTTATACGTCTCGTTCAGTCCAACAACTCACGTTAAAATGCGATAGAGTCAATAGTTATTTAGTCAAGTTTACGCCAAATTATTATGTCACAGGAAAACATTGCAACGGTGGTTAAAATTCTTGAATCTTTGTCCGATAGTCAGCAAGAACGAGTCATTGAGCATTTAAAAGAATACATGACTAATCTTGAGGATGAATGGCAATGGAACAAGTCTTTTGAGAAAAGCCAAAGCCAGTTAATCGCAGCAGCTAGACTCGCTAAACAACAAATTGCAGAAGGATTAGCGCAACCGATGGATTATGATCAACTATACTGTTTACTGTAATCTATCAATGGTACGGTATTGAATCGCTTCAGCCACATGATGACTTTGAATCGCTTCCTCTCCTGCTAAATCAGCAATGGTACGAGAAACCTTTAATATTCTATCCATTGCTCTAGCAGATAAGCCTAATTTCCGAATTGCACCCTCTAACAGTTGACGACTCCCATCATCCAACGGGCAAAATCGTCGTAGATGACTACTTTGCATCTCTGCATTACATCTTACCGTAGCTTCTTCTTGAAAACGACAGTTTGCCACCTTCCTTGCTATCATAACCCGTTGTCTAACAGGCTGAGACGCTTCTCCTTCCATCTCTTGGGTCATTTCCTCTGGTTTAAGGCGAGAAACCAACACATGAAGGTCGATACGGTCTAACAAAGGACCTGACAATTTAGCCCAATATTGGGTACGCTGACGAGGGGAACAAGTACAAGGTTGTATTGAATCTCCATAATAACCGCAGGGACAGGGATTGGTACTGGCAATTAGGGTAAACTGAGAGGGAAACATCACCGATTGACGGGTACGAGAAATAGTAACGTGACCATCTTCTAAGGGTTGGCGCAGAAATTCCAAGACATTGCGCTTAAATTCCGTTAATTCATCCAAAAATAACACCCCTCGATGGGCTAAAGAAATCTCCCCTGGCCTCGGAATACTTCCTCCCCCCACTAAACTCGGTCCCGATGCAGAATGATGGGGACTCCTAAAAGGACGAGATTGTATCAAAGAGCCTCTATTTTTAAGCAAACCTGCAACGGAATGAATCTGAGACACTTCTAAGGCTTCCTCAAAGGTTAAAGTGGGTAAAATCCCCGGTAAACGTCGGGCTAACATAGTTTTCCCACTTCCGGGGGGACCGACAAAAATTAAATTATGACCTCCTGCTGCTGCAATTTCCAAGGCACGACGAGCATGATATTGTCCTTTGACATCTTTTAAGTCGGGAAGGCCAAATAAAGCATTTTCTGGAGACTCTGAATAATTAGGGGTGACAGGTGAATAAGCATGAGGACGACTGAGAAAATCAGCCACATTCGAGAGATGTTTAAAGCCAAATACCTGAAGTTCCTTAACCACGGACGCTTCTTCAGCATTATCATAAGGAACGACTAATCCTTCCATCCCCAACTGTTTAGCAAGTGCAGCCATCGGTAACACACCAGCTACAGGTCGCAAACTGCCATCAAGGGATAATTCCCCTAAAAAGAGATAATCCCCCAATAATTGGGCATCTACTTGTTCAGAAGCTGCTAAAATGCCAATACTAATAGGAAGATCAAAAATCGGCCCCTCTTTGCGAACATCCGCAGGGGTAAGATTAACGACGATTTTCCGCACTGGAAAGGCAAATCCGGCGTTTTTAATGGCTGCTTTCACCCGTTCTCGTGATTCCTGAATCGCAGTGTCAGGAAGTCCCACCACAGTAATGCTAGGAAGTCCCCCTGAGACATCGACTTCTACCCCAACTTGCAGTCCATTTACCCCAATGAGAGATGCGCTCCAAACCCTTGCTAACATAAGTTTCTCGTCTTTGTCATATCTGTGTTATATTTTAACATTGATTCTTAGAAAGTCCAATTTTGTTTGTTAGAATTAGAGGCCAAGTCATTTTTTAGCATCTAGTTAAAAAAGTTTGCCTTAGTTAATCAAACATCAATCTTTATCATTCATAATTTCTTGTTATGCAGTATCGACGTTTTGGCCGTACCGAATTAGCAATGCCTGTTTTTTCTTGTGGGGGAATGCGCTATCAATATCAATGGCAAGATACCGCAGCATGGCGCATTCCTTCCGAAAGTCAATACAATTTAGAAGCGACGATTGAGAAGTCATTAGAATTAGGAATTAATCATATTGAAACCGCTAGGGGATATGGAACTTCAGAAATGCAGTTAGGGAAAATCTTACCCCGTTTAGACCGAGATAAAATCATTGTGCAAACTAAAGTATCTCCTAAAGAAAATGCTCAAGAGTTTCGCAAAGAGTTTGAGAAATCTTTGGCTTATTTACAACTAGACTATGTAGATTTATTAGGAATTCATGGAATTAATACTCCAGACCTTTTAGACATTTCGGTACGCTCTAATGGCTGTTTAGAAGAGGCTAAGAAATTACAAGAACAGGGCAAAGTAAGATTTATTGGCTTTTCTACCCATGGGAATGCTGATATTATTACTAAATCCATTCAAACCCATCAATTCGACTATGTTAATCTCCATTGGTATTATATTAATCAATTAAATTGGCCTGCCATTGAAGCAGCAAAAAAAGAAGATATGGGGGTATTTATTATTAGTCCGTCTGATAAAGGAGGAAAACTCTATGACCCCCCACAAAAATTAGTGGATTTATGTGCGCCTTTGAGTCCAATGGTGTTTAATAATCTGTTTTGTTTGTCCCATTCTCAAGTTCATACTTTAAGTATTGGTGCAGCCAAACCGACTGATTTTGAGGAGCATTTAAAAACCCTTCCCTATTTGGAAAAAAGCGACCAAGTTCTCCCAGAAATCCTACATCGCTTAGAACAAGAAATGATTAATACCTTTGGTGAAAAGTGGGTTAAAACATGGCATCTTGGCTTACCTACTTATAAAGAAACACCGAATCAGATTAATATTTATGTAATTCTTTGGTTAAGAATGTTAGCTCTTGCTTATGATATGGTTGGGTACGGAAAAATGCGTTATAACTTATTAGGAAATGGTGGACATTGGTTTCCGGGTAAGAATGCAGCGAATGTTCATACACTTGATTTAGAGGATTGTTTAAAAGATAGTCCCTATCGAGATGAAATTCCCGAATTGTTAGCTGATACGCACAATCTTTTAGGAGGAAAATCGGTACAACGACTTTCAAGAAGTTAAGTTAAGATTAATAATGAATATGATCATTTATTGAATCCTCTTCTCTTTAGGAAGAGATCATACTTTTGACTTGTGAACTGTGTCTGTGGAAAGATCAAGGTATCTTTACTTTTTCTACTATAAATTTAACACCTGAAACCTGAAATCTAAAAAAAAGACAGACCTTAGCCTGTCTTTCATCCTTTACACAAATAACGAATTCTTGCTTAGAAACCTTCCGCAGCTTGTACCCGTTCGATTTGTTTCTTCTTAATCACTAAGAGAATTTGCGCTAACATAATCGCAGCAGCAAACACCACTAAGCCTAAGACCCGTTGGGGACTTTGTAACACAACTTCAGTGTCTTTTTGACCAAAGCCACCCACATTGGGATTGATACTTAAAGCGTCACCCGCAGCAACGGTTTGTCCTTCACTGACAACCAAATCAATTCCGGGGGGAACAGTATCCGTCATTTCTCCATCATCAGTGGTAATTGCTACTTGATAGCCACCCGCTTCATCTTGGCTAATTTGGCTAATCGTACCACTGGCAGAGGCTTTCACTACAGTATTATTGCTGGCTTGACCCGTGGGATAAACTTGTCCTCGACCTCGGTTTGCCCCTAAATGGACGGAGTATTTACCAAAATTGATGCTTTTATCGGTTTTAGGATCAGGAGACAACACAGGAACAACAATCTCTTGATATTGATCCCCCGGTAAAGGACCCGCAATGACCACATTTTCTTGATCGTCGCGATAGGGTTGAAAATAAACCCCACCGACTTCTTCTTGTAATTCTTCAGAAAGGCGATCAGGGGGCGCAACCTTAAAGCCTTCGGGTAACATAAGGACAAATCCGACATTCAATCCGCCTTTGCTACCATCCCCTAACACCTGCTGAGTCTCGGTGTCATAAGGAATTTTAACCACTGCTTTAAAGACAGAATCAGGTAAAACTGACTGGGGAATTTCAATTTCCGCAGGTTTTGCTGCTAAATGGCAGTTTGCACAGACAATCCGCCCCGTTGCTTCACGAGGGGTTTCGGGGGCTGTTTCTTGCGCCCAAAAAGGATAAGCAGAAGCTGCTTGAGGAAGACAAAGATCACTAATAAGAAATACAGTAAGGGTTGCCACTACCAGCAAAATTCCCCGTTGTAGTTTCTGCCAGTAACGTTGTCTCAAAGATGTAAAATCTATTGTTTTCATGGAAATGAGGGTAATAATGACAGTTTTGCGGATAAAGATAAGGTTAAGCCGTCTTAAGCCCACCAAGGTTTTTCATCGGTACGGAAATCGGTTTCAGTCCATTGGGTAAATACGACTTTATCACTCTCATCTACCGTAGTATGAACTAAGGCGAGGGATAAAGGTGCAGGACCTCGTACTACTTTCCCTTGGCCGTTGTATTGAGATCCGTGACAGGGACAAATAAACTTATCTTCGCTGGCATTCCAAGGCACAACACAGCCTAAATGGGTACAAACTGCGTTAATTCCGTAGTTAGCAATGGTTTGATCCCCTTCTACTACGATATAGGTAGGATCACCTTTTAAACCTTGGGCGAGGGTGCGATCGCCTGCATTATGCTCGGCGAGGAATTCGGTTGCTAATACGTCGTTTCCTAACGCATCTTTGGCAACTGTACCACCGCCTGCACCGCCACTGGAAGGAGGGATAAAGTATTTAACCACCGGATACAATGCACCAGCCGCAACGCCTGTGATTGTCCCAAAGGTTAAAAGGTTCATAAATTGTCGTCGCCCCATATCTGGGACATCAGAACTAGAAAGTTGAGTCATAACAAATTGTCTAGATGTGTAGTTTTGTAACGTTTTGCAAAATTAGCTTGACAAGAGAGCTTTTTTGAGTATTTCGCTCTTTTAGCCGTAAAAAACGTTAACAAAGGTCGTTTTAAAATTATTACAGAAACTGCGATCAGTTACCAGTTAACGGTGAGCAGTTAGCAGTGAATCGTCATCTCCTTCCTAAAATTAAGAAACGGTTAAATTCTGTATCGTTTGATGCAATGAGGAGGCATCTAGAGGATAATGAATAGAAGTCCAAGCTGTTCGGTGTTTCCACTATGGGAAATTTATTAAATTAAAGGAAATAGCCACGGTATCTTGCAACTTTTAGGGAGTTAAACCACCATGCTGCCACCTATCGCCCCATATATTCCATATTCTATTGAAAACATCAAAGAAGAAGCACAACAGCTAGTGTATCAGGGGGTTTTACATCGCCAACAACCGATTTATACCCTCTGTCAGTATATTCCCGCAAGAGAATGGCCAAAAGTAGAATGGGAATTAGAACAACACGGTTATTTATTACGAGATCGGATTATTGATTTATTAGACAAAGAGGTGTGGTTAGAAGATTGATGACCGATTCACGGCAAAACATAGGGAAAAAGCAACGCTCTCTAGTTATTTTAGACCAGCTTAAGTCCTTGTACCCTGATGCGACTTGTAGCTTAACTTATGATAGTCCCGTTCAATTGTTGGTGGCAACGATTCTATCGGCACAATGTACCGATGAACGGGTTAATAAGGTAACACCGTCTCTATTCCAGCTTTTTCCTGATGCACCGAGTTTAGCCGGGGCAGATAGGGAAGAATTAGAAAATTTAATCCGTTCTACGGGATTTTATCGCAATAAAGCCAAAAATATTCAAGGATCTTGTCAGAAGATTGTAACGGAGTTTGGGGGAAAAGTTCCTCAAACGATGGAGGAATTGCTGACTTTACCGGGGGTAGCGCGGAAAACGGCTAATGTGGTGTTAGCCCATGGATTCGGGATTAATAGTGGAGTAACGGTAGATACCCATGTTAAACGGTTAAGTAATCGCTTAGGCTTAACGAAAGAGAGCAATCCTGTTAAAATTGAAAAAGATTTAATGAAATTACTCCCTCAAGCAGATTGGGAGAATTTTTCTATTCGTATCATTTATCATGGTCGTGCGGTTTGTAAAGCCAGAAAACCGCTTTGTTCTCACTGTGAGTTAGCAAATCTCTGTCCTTCTGCTGAAATGTAGTTCAGGAGTTCAGAAGCTAGGGAAGGAAATCTGAGTATAAGGGAACAGGATTTGTTAACTTATAAATGTTCTAGACTTCAGCTTTTATTTCGCATTGCGTACTTCTTGCCTGATCTGAACCCCTCCTCGTAGTACCAAGATAGCGATTGCCATACCTGTAATCAGATCGGGGATCTGAGATTGGGAAAGATTGACCATCACACCAGCAACAATTACGCCGAGATTGGCGATGACATCATTCTTTGAAAAGATCCAACTTGCTCGCATATGAACTTCACCTTTGCGATGTTTAGCAATCAGCCATAAACAGACAACATTGGCCATCAGTGCAACAAATCCTATCCCCATCATTAGACTCGATTCTGGCGCACTCCCGAAGACAAGTTTCCTAATGACATCAAGTAAAACCAAGACAGCTAACGTGATCTGGAAAATGCCGCTAATGGAAGCAGCACGAGCTTTACTAGGTAATGTTTTACCTACAACGCACAAGGAAATTCCATACACCGCAGCATCAGCAAGCATATCCAAAGAATCAGCAATAAGAGCAGTTGATTGAGCTAGAGTTCCCGTAATGACTTCAAGCACAAACATCATGGCGTTGATGAGGAGGAGATAGCCAAGAGTTCTACGTTGTTTAGCATTATTTGCCTCAACCTTACATCCACAGTCCGACATCATTCCTCCTTGGATTTCCCAAAGCTGTCATAAGTAGTTAACCTCAATTATTAGTGTACATCATAATTTTTGAAGAACTGCGATACTATTTTTCTACGGGTAGTGAGCCTGTAGAAACATTATTCTACCTATTTCATCACGTATAAATGTTCTTAGTTGCTAGATGTAACTCTCTTGAATGATAAGTTTTCCTTGATGAGTGGGCAAAATAAAATAAAAGGAAGAATATACTAAGGATTAGGTTTATGTTTATGTCATTATTTTTCATGAACTATCAGTTTGTTGCTACAATTGTAGTCCTTCTATTGATTGGAGTTGCTCTAATTCCTCTCTTACTGAAAGTATATCTTCGCTTTTCGCGACAGCGGTTTGAAAAAGTGGTGAAGGCGATTGGTGAGAATCCTGATTTGTCTAATCGAATTGATGATTACATAGAGAAATCTTTGCCTGAACTTTTAGAAAAATCAGAGTTGGGTCAATCCCAGAGACAGTACCTGAGTCGTTTACTGTTAAAGACAATCCCCAACTGGGAAATTCAAGGATTAAAAGACTCACTCACCAGAGAGTTTTTAGAGTCAGAAGACTGTAAGCGTCTTGAGGATGATTTTAAGATAGGTCGTGAAAAACTTGGTCAAATCAAGAGAAGTCGTCAACTATTTGTCTATGATTTAAAAATACTTGGCTCAGATAATCAAGGACATTATTGCATGAAACCTACTTTTGAGCAGGGAGACGCATACATTCTGATTCAAATTATCCCAGATCAAGATGGTTGGTTGATCAACAAATTTAAGATTGTCTATAAATTTTGGGACAAAATATCATTGGGAATCTTTCGTCCTTGGAATCATTTCTGAGCCAAGATAATGATTAGCGATTATAATTCAGGGATTAACTGGTTTAATAACTAATTTTTTCAGTTGTTGAAGTTGTGGGTAAATCTGTACACCAAATTTTTAATGAAGTTCAGCAAGAGAGCCATTCAATTTGACCATGGTTTCCTGTGATTTAACCCCTGAAGCGGAGCAGGATTTAAAGGATATTATCCATTACAATCTTTAAAATCATTTTTCTAATAAAGTATCGGTTATATCAGCATAACTTAAATCTGTATTCTTAAAAATTGTTCCTGTTAAATTTGCACCGATTAGTTTTGCATTGCGTAAATTTGCATCGGATAGATTCGCATAACTCAAATCGGCTGCAATTAGTTTACTATGACTTAAATCGGCGTTTTGTAGGTTAGCGTGGCTTAAATTAGCTTTAATTAAATTGGCTTGACTTAGTTTAATCCTTGCTAAATTAGCAGACTGTAAATTAATTCCTTGGAAATTTCTTTCTCCCACTGCATAACGGTGTAAAATCTCATTAAGGGTTTGACTAGAAATCTCTCGTTTAAAAGAAGGGGAATAAGTAAAAGTAAATTCATCTAAGGAGT
Organism: Microcystaceae cyanobacterium; assembly: GCA_051439375.1. Classification (GTDB taxonomy): domain Bacteria; phylum Cyanobacteriota; class Cyanobacteriia; order Cyanobacteriales; family Microcystaceae; genus JBGTGT01. The sequence goes on along the minus strand of JBFRWB010000138.1, from coordinate 11,723 downwards.
TTAAAACCTGCTTTACTTCTTGGTAAAAAGAATAATTTCCGACTCCACTTATATTAATCCATGCTTGAGAGCGAGTTAAGGCAATAAATAATTGATTTCTTAGTAAAATATCAGCTTCTGATTGTGCAATATGATCTAAACCAATGAGATAAACCATTGCTGCTTCATTCCCTTTACAGCGATAAATTCGAGATAAAGTAACTGCACCTTGATACCAAAATTGGCTTTGATTTATCTTAACAGAGCGTTGGGGCAATTGATTACAGTTATCTGCACTAGGAATATAAATATCAATTCCCTGTCGAGTTAAATATTTAGCTGTGTAGGTTTGTAATTGCAGACTATTAAAATAATCACCTAAAATAATTACTAAAATATCTTGACTCGGACGTAAGCCATCTTGACGTAAATTAGTTTTAATTTTGTCAGATAAGGCTGATAGTTCTTGTTGTCTAGTTTCATAGGTTTTAAACTCAATTAATTTTCCTTTCCACCATTGCAATAGAGGATGAGAAGCATCTTTATCTAAACGAGATAGGGTTATTTTTTGTCCCTTAATTAATTTCCCTTGAACCTTAAACCCTAATGCTTTCCATTCTTCAGATTGATTAATTCCTGTTATAATCATGTTGGGACGTAGTAGCCCCATGCCTAAACCATAAGCGGCCATTAAAATCTGAGGAGGTGTGCGATAGCAATGGTTGAGGATACAGGTTTTAGGAATATTTTCAGAATAAGTTCCTGTAACTAAATGTCCTAATTCTTCACCTAATAGTTGACTCGCTGTAGGAATCTTTAACGTTTCTAAAGCTTGTAATTCGTCATACGCCCAAATCAATCTTTTTTGAGTTCCATCTAACTGATTACAGACTTTTAAAGATTGATAAGCTAACCAGAAAAAAGGTTGTTTTCCTTGCCATTGCCAACGATTAACCATAAAATCTTGTGCTTCATCGATTAAAATTGCGTCAAATACTTGAGGAAGAGCTTTTTTATTTAATAAATCAACACAGGCTTCTCCTAAAGATTCACTAGGAGACTGACGATCTGTTTGATTAACATTTAAAGCATAACTCTTCGTGATTTTACATAAATAATGATAAAATCCTTGTTGTTCTTTTGAACCCCAAGCATGAAAAATCAAGAGATTTTTATTATCCGATTGATAACTTATTTGACCATTACTATAATAGTTTAACCATCGATTAATTTGTTGCTGAATGGTTTGATATAAACTTCGAGAAAAGAAAATTAAGGCGATTTTCCAATCAGGATTCTTTAAGTGCATAATAGCAGCTTTTTGGCAAAGAATCACAGTTTTTCCCGACCCTGCAATTCCTCGGATACGTTGACACCCATTAGGAATATATTTAGCGATTTGATCTAATTTTAAATCTCCTTGGGTGAGATGCGATCGCAATTTTTGTAAAACCTTTCCCCTACTTTGGGAATGGCTTAAGACTCGATGATTTTCTTGACAATAGACAGGACTTCCTGTTATTAAAGATTGTAATAATTGCCATTTTTTAGGGGTTAAGTTTCCGCTTTTTCTTAAAGGAGAGATTTGCTTAATTTTTTCAAGTAATGATAAACCATTATCTAAGTCTTCTTTCAAAAGAATAGGCGGAATTGAGGGAAGTTTAGCAAAATTAGATTGTTGCCAGTCTGTTTGAGAAACATAGGGTAAAGCTACCATTACCTTAGCCGTTATTTTGTTCGATAAACTGGGTTCATTTTTAAAATAAGCTAATAGGCTATATAATTGTTGTTCTGCTTGTTGATAAGGATAAATTTTCGATTGATAAAAGTTCTGGATTTGCCAGCAATGACCTTGAATACTCCGAATTTGATTAAGATAAATTGATTTTACCTCAATAATAACAATGCCGATTTCTTGATCCAAAATTAAAATATCAGGTTCTTTACGTCCTTTTCCTAGTTGATCAAAGATAGGATATCGCCAATAACCGATACATTCTCTTGGTTGAAAAGCTAATATTACTTTTTGCCAAACTAACTGTTCTCCTGTTACGCCATATCCTTGAAAATCTTCTGTGATAATAAAGTTAGACATTATTTTATAGCAACTCTAAGCTATTTTTGAACACCTGAACATTAACATAGATATTCTATTTATAACAAACAAGAAGCTTATTCTGCATTTTTGAGTTATTTGTTTAATCAAACTTACAACGATATAAAATCTAACATTCGATTCCATGCCCACCAGCGATCGCAGTCTTCTCCTTGGCCCTTTTTACTGCTAAAATAGCCCACATGACCACCATACTTAGTTAAAATAAGCGTAACCTGTGAATTAGACCTACAAGCTTCTTTTAAATCGGGAATAATCGTCCGATCAAATAAGGGATCATCTTCTGCATAGAGTATAAGCGTCGGTTTTTCTAAATGGGGTAAAAAAGGAATAGGACAACTTGCCTGATAATAAGCCTCTACAGTAGAAAATCCCAACTTAGGAAGGACAATTTCCCTATCATAACCAACAATACTATCAATTGCTTCCAAATTAACCCTTTTAAAGTCTTTGGGATGATAAGTCTTTAATTGTTGGGCAATTTCTTTTAGTCCTTTCGCCAGTGCTTTTTCAAAATATCTCGCTAACGGATGGGTCATTAAATGATGAATAGAGCGACTAGAATCTAGATTAGGACAAATTGATACACCTCCCCCAATATCTTCCCAGTTTAATCCCATTAAATTCCCCTTATTCCTTAAAATTTCTGTTTTTTTAATTGCCCATAACGTTAATTGTCCCCCCAAAGAATAACCCGCAAACCAAAACGGGGCAGGAAATCCTAATTGTTTCGCCTGTGCAGCAATGTGCAGAAAATCTTCTCCTTCATAAAGGCCATCCGACATTATCGCAGGAGATAGTTGGCCACTTGTGCCATGACTACGCCAATCAAATAAAATTACGCTGTAGCCCTCTACCACCGCTTTTCGCCCTAAAACCTGCAAATACCATTGATTTTCTAAACATCCCGTAATGCCATAGGTCGCAATAATCGTTCCTTTTGCCCCATCAGGACAAAATATTAAGCTATGAAGGGGGACTTGCTGTTCTCCTAGAAAGGTATGAGACTGATAATGAGGATTAGGATAGGGCGTAAACTGTTGCCAGCATTCACATAATCGAAATGCGGTATAAAGGGTCATTAGGTAGCCATTTTTGAGGAATAATGACGGTTGAAAAAGGGGAAACATAAAGAAAAGATAAAATTTTTTGACCGTTGATCAGGGGAATAATGTCAGAAGGTCTTAATTTTAGCGATGAAAGAGAATAAATTTCGTTTTAATTTGATAATCTTGCTTATAATCGTTACAGTATCTTTATATTTTGATAGCAGTTTTAACCAACTGTTACATTAACAAAGTACATTTTTTCTTTTTTTGACACAATGCCTCGAATACTTGTAATTGATGACGACCCCTCAATCTCTGAATTAGTCTCTATCAACCTAGAGATGGCCGGTTATGATGTCAATCGAGCCGAAGATGGACTAAAAGGACAGGCTTTAGCTGTTCAACTTCAGCCTGACTTAATCATGCTTGATTTAATGCTACCTAAAGTCGATGGCTTTACCGTCTGTCAACGCCTACGGAGAGATGAACGAACCTCTGATATTCCCGTTTTAATGTTAACAGCCTTGGGACAAACCCAAGATAAAGTAGAAGGCTTTAATTCTGGTGCGGATGACTATTTAACGAAACCCTTTGATGTTGAAGAAATGTTAGCTAGGGTGCGGGCGTTGCTCAGACGAACTGATCGCATTCCTCAAGCTGCTAAACATTCAGAGATCCTTAATTATGGACCTTTAACCCTCGTTCCTGAGCGATTTGAGGCAATCTGGTTTGAAAAGACCGTCAAACTGACCCACCTTGAATTTGAATTACTTCATTGTTTGTTACAACGTCATGGCCAAACCGTGTCACCTAGTGAAATTCTCAAAGAAGTATGGGGGTACGATCCCGACGACGATATTGAAACCATTCGCGTGCATATTCGCCATCTAAGAACAAAATTAGAACCCGATCCCCGCCATCCGTGTTACATTAAAACGGTTTATGGAGCAGGTTACTGTTTAGAGTTACCCAATCTCGAACAAGACGGGGCGGAAATTTTAGAAGAGGAAGTGGTTGCAGAAGGAGCTTAGTAAGTTGATGCTCTCCGCCCTGAAAATGCGGAGATTCTTGGTTTACCGAGAAAACTTACCACAAAAAAGTTTCCTTTCCCATACTATAAACGGTTCTCTCCCCAAGCTTTCACTTCCATTTCACCCAAGCCTGAAACCCTAGGCCCCAAGGTACAGTTTTTCACCTAAAATTTTGGTCTTCTGGTAATTTGTAGAGGTAACTCCAAACTCCGAACTTATAATGACCCATTAGATATCAGTTAACTGTACAGGGAATACTATTTATTTGAGGGACTGTTTCTTGACTCACAGTTAACACAATCTTCCCTTGTTTATCTTTTATCCATCCTTGTGCTTCAACAATAGGTTTTTTCGGAGGGGATAAAGTGACGGACATGGGTAATTTATGTTGACTTTCGGATATTTCTGGGACACGCAGATCGACGATCCCTTCAATGGAATCTACTGATTCTAAGGGATTTAAAGGAAGACCGCTTTTCCCTGTAATAATAAATTCTCCTTTCGCATATTCCCCAGTCACCCCACATTGCTGCACAATTAAGCGTTGTGGATCAATAATGTTGACGGGTAATTGAACAAAACTATCATCTGGATCAATGTCTGGTCTGCTAATATTGATTACCCCTGAAGATCCAAACTCAGAACTAGCGTTAATATCACTCAAAGCAGTAAAATCATCTCTGACTTCCAAACCAAAGATTCCAAATGCGGTAATGTCAATATTTCCTCCATCTCCAGTGAACGCATTGGCAACAATATCAGTATTTTCGGTGGAAACCGCAGCAAGAAAAGGAGTATTAAGGGTAATATTTCCCCCGTTTCCTCCACTAATTCCATCAATTCCTGCCCTAGTTGAAATAAAAGGATTTTCATCTGCCAAATTAAACTCATTGTTACGAAGTAAAATAAACTCTGAGGCTTGCAGGTTAATATTTCCCCCTTCTCCTGAGTTACTTTCTGCACTAATTAAACCCTGATTGTTGATCAAAATAGCATTTGCATTAATATTAATTGTTCCAGCATCACCGAGTTGTAAATTATTGGTATTATCTTCCCCGATTTCCCCTAAACTGCTTGCGGTAATTTGTCCTTGATTATCTAAGATTAATTGATCAGTGGCTAAGTTAATATTTCCCCCATCTCCTGCACCTTGGGTTTCGGCAATAATACGACTCGAAATAGTCGTAATGACCACAAAATCTTCGATAGACTCTCTTAATAATCCTGTCCCTTGAATATTAATAAAGTCAGTCGCTTTAATGTTAATTTCTCCTCCTTGACCTTCATTGACTAAGCCTTGTTCCCTTACATCTGGCGCAGGAACAGTAGAAGCCGTAATATCTGCACCATCGAGAATGGTTAATTGTTTGGTGGTAATATCAATATTTCCTGCATTTCCTGCTGTCCGCGATCGCACAGTAATCTGACTATTTCCAACCTCTAAATTACTGCCTCTAATTTCTACAAATTCTGTGGCGTTAATAATGATGTTACCGCCATTGCCTAACAAAGACAAATCTATCTCAGAAAATCCTTCAAATGCTTGAGAAGATATTCCTGCACCATTTTCTATGATAAGAGAACGAGTATTGATTTCTATATCTCCCGCATTACTATTACCGAATGTTATGGCGACTAAAGCACTAGATAATCCATTCTGAAACCCTGTTAATCTCAGCTGCTCGGAAGCATTAATGGTGATATTTCCAGCTGCTTCGTCTCCAAGAGCAAAAGTAACCAGTGCTGCTCCATCACTGACAATGATATTGCGTCCTGTCGCTTGAATATTTCCTCCCCTGAGTTCTTCTGTTCCCTCTAGCAAACCATAATCAGATGCGTTAATAATGGCTAAATCTGAAAGATTAATATCTCGAAAGTTTTGCACTTGACTATAACTAAATTGCCATCCTGTTGTTGTTGGCATGACATTAACCAAACTTCCTGCTTCAACAGCACCTAGCTCAATTCTTCCAGCAGGTGCTGCAAGATGACGAGATAAAAAAGACGGTAAAAAACCACCAACAATGGTAATATCTCCCCCCAATAAAGCAAGCGTATTTTGCGGTTTAAGTACTAATTGCTCAGGAAAAGTTTGTACTTGTATGGGTTGCGCTTGTTGACCAAATTGAATGCCAAGAGGCTGATTAATCGATAATAAGGGAGAAATTTGCTCAATAACACTACTAAATATCTTACCATCTTGAAAAACAATACTTTCCGCCGTTGTGGCGATGAATGACCCCCCAATATCCAAGTAGGCATTATTACCAAAGATAATGCCGTTAGGATTAAGAAGAAAAAGACTGGCATTGCCATTGGTTTGCAGCAAACCATCAATATTTGATATATTTTGCCCAGTGACTCTACTAAAAATGTTGGTAATATTAGAATGATTCCCAAAAACAGCAGAGCCTCCCGTGGGAACAGAAAACTCCTGAAAACTATGATATAAATTAGGACCAACCTGAGTGCCGTTAGTAATATTAAAATCTAGATTGTTATTAGTATTGACAATAGTAGGGACAGATAACGTTCCATCCGATGTAATCTGTGCCAGCACTGGACTAGGGGCAAGGGAACAACTGAGAAGGGTTAGGTAAATATATTTTAGCCAGTGAGTCATTTTGGGAGCAACGGGTTAAGAGCAACTCCATTATAGTCTTATCATTGCTTCTGCCTACACACTAAGTTTCTTATTGAAAGAATGCCCTTATTCATATATGCGATTTCAAAAAACAGGTATTCACGACCGACAATGATCTGAACAACCCACAGAAAAAATATGACTAACACCGAAACCAGCACATCTGAGGCTGGTTAATATTTTCAATTTGCTCTCTAGCGGACTCTTGTTGTGCTTCTTCAGCGTTGGCTTGGTTAACGAGGGCGAAGTTAGCAGTAGCAAGTACAAGGGTAGCAGTTAAAACAGCGAGGGATTTCATAGCAAACTCCGTGGGTTGATTTCTATGTTTTTAATATAGTCTGAGGGACAAGGATTAAGAAACCGCAAAAGTCAGGAACTTTCAATTTAATTTTCTCGTTAATACGAGGGGTAAACACGCACTGCTACTTAGGTGTCTATCCCAAATTGGATTTTAGCTTTAAGGCTGAAAAGCATTGCTAGATAAAGGCTAAATACCCGTCAAAGACTCTAAAAAGCATTGTTACGTTTCTTTATGAAAACACCGTTCTAGTGACTTGAATCACCATATTTTTGTGATTTCTCTAACATCATCTTCTGAATGGTATCACCTAGTTTATGCAATATCCGTCTGACTAATTTGCAGATTGAACAAAAAAGCGAAAAAATTGCCCTTGACTTTTAGTCATTGGGTTAATTCATATTACGGCAATTTAATTCTTGATTAGCAAAAAAAAGGAAATGATCAGGATTACTGAGCTTCAATAGGCTTAAAATAGCTTATTCCATCTGAAAATAATTATTTTTAGTTTATTCTTCTGCTTTTTATCTAGTGTGGAGAACAAAGATTAAAGAACCGAACAAGTCAGGAACTTAAAAAATGTTGTGTTTGTTAGCTAAACGCATAAATACTTAATGGTTCAGTTTAATATCTTTAAAACTTGTCCCGTCAAGCGTTAGGCAACTTTAAAAGAACCTCAAAAAGTTTGTTATCTTTCTTCATGAAAATACGGATATGGTGATCTTAAATGCTGTATCTCTGTAATTTGCATTACAATCATCATCTTGTCTATCTTTAGGAAACTAAATCGGGCTAAACTTCGTCCCTCTAGGAGAATTCATACATTTAAGGAATGCTTAACTATATTTGGTTTGTTATTATTCTTCTGTCTGTGATTGCTGGAATTGTAACGGGGAAGATTGATGCTGTCACAGAAGCAGCCATTAACAGTGCAGAAACTGCCGTGGAGTTAGCCATTGGTTTAATCGGGATTATGGCACTTTGGCTGGGTATTATGAAAATTGCCGAAGAATCGGGTTTGGTTGAACTCATTGCCCAAATTGTTCGCCCTATCACCCTGAAACTCTTTCCTGAGATTCCTCCTGACCATCCAGCCATCGGATCAATTGTGCTAAATATGTCGGCCAATGTTTTAGGGTTAGGAAACGCAGCCACACCGTTAGGATTAAAGGCCATGCAGGAGTTACAAGAACTAAATCCAACGGAGGATACGGCAACCGATGCCATGTGTATGTTTTTAGCCATTAATACGTCGAGTGTACAGTTAATCTTACCCGCAACGGTGGTGGCATTAATGGGGGTTGCATCGAATCAAATTTTTCTCTCTACCATTTTAGCCACCAGTTTTTCTACGATCGCAGGCATTACGGCGGTTAAATTATTGTCGAAAATGAAGCGTTTTGAGTTTAAAACTGAGGAATTGAATACCAATGATTGAATCTGTTGCGGATATTTTTAATACGGGGGCGAAATATGTAATTCCCCTTTTATTATGTGGCATTCCCTGTTATGGCTTGTTAGTCAAACGGGTGAAGGTTTATGAAGTGTTTGTGGAAGGGGCAACGGAAGGATTTACCATTGCTATTCGGATTATTCCCTTTTTAGTGGCCATGTTAGTTGCTATCGGGATGTTTCGGGCTTCAGGGATGCTGGATCTTTTATTATTAGGGTTATCTCCTGTGTTAAGCCTCATTAACTTTCCCCCTGAAAATGTCTTACTGGCTTTAATGCGTCCTTTATCGGGTGGGGGATCATTTGGTTTATTGGCTGATTTAGTCAAAGAACATGGACCCGACTCTATTATCTCTAAAATTGCGGCGACCATGTTTGGGTCAACAGAAACGACTTTTTATGTACTAGCGGTTTATTTTGGTTCGGTAGGGATTAAAAAGATCCGTTATGCGTTAATTGCGGGCTTACTTGCCGATGTTGTGGGAATTTTTAGCGCAGTTTACCTTTGTCAGCTACTTTTTTCCTAAGTTCAATCAGTAACTAAACGGAAGCCAATATGAGTTGTTCCCGTATCAGGAGATTGGGATTCTCTGGCGGCTGGACGATAACGACTACAATAGTTTTTAGCACATAAATAAGATCCCCCTTTAATAACGTGTTTTGCACCATCTGGTTCTCTAGGGTCAAAACTCGCTTCTTTAGGAACACCTTGGGGGTTTTTGTGGTGGGCTATCCCTTCACGGTCAACATCATACCAGTCTGCTGTCCATTCCCACACATTGCCTGTCATATCATAGAGTCCGTAACCATTAGGGGGAAATGAAGCAACAGGAGAAGTCCCCATATAACCATCTGCTTTAGTATTAATAAAAGGAAAGTGACCTTGCCATGTATTGGCTTTTTTAGCAGAGTATTTATTGCCCCAACTAAAGATTTTATCCTTTAATCCTCCTCTGGCTGCATATTCCCATTGGGCTTCTGTGGGTAAGGATTTTTTAGCCCAATTTGCATAAGCTTGTGCATCTTCATAAGCAATATGTACAACAGGATAATTGTCTTTACCTTTAATATCACTATCAGAACCAAAAGGATGCTGCCAATTTGCCCCCACTATCCAATGCCACCAACTTAAATAAGCCACTTCTGTTATGCTTTTTTCAGGCATTTGAAAGACTAAAGATCCCGGCGATCGCTTTTCATCGGGTAGGTTGGGAAATTGTTCTTTTGATAGAGGTCTTTCTGCGATGGTTATATAGCCTGTTTCTTTGACAAATTGGGAAAATTGTGCGTTAGTGACTTCGGTTTTATCCATACAAAAGCCATCAACGGTGACATCATCAACAGATGTTTCTTCGGGAAAGAATTCATCAGATCCCATGCGGAATGTTCCTCCTTCTACCCATTCCATTCCTTGGGGACAAGTGGCTTGAGGCGATGCAATAGCAGGATTAGGGGTTAGAATTAAATAGCCAAGGACAGTTAGAAAGATTAAAGCGATACTAAGAGGTTTAATGAAGGTGTTAATCATTATTAGGATCATTATTGGTTGCATGAGAGGTTAACAAGTCTCGGACAATTTGGCGATAGCTTTCTAGTTTTTCCATTGAACAATCTCCTCCTGATTAGGATCATTAAGTAGTGATTTTAATGCTTGTTCACAATCGTAGGTTGGGTTGATGAAGGAAACCCAACAACGAGTAAGAGTTGAGGATGAGCAAATAACTGTTAATCATTATAGACAGAGGAAAGCCTGAAGGCTGAAGTTCTCCCCATCCTCAACCCATCCGTTACAAGGTGAAATCCTCACCCCAATATTCAGTAAATCCTTAATAATCACAGATTCATTTAATATTTGACGCTGTGGATAAATACTTAATCCCTTTATCCTCTGTTTGAGTGGCTTTATTTGCTTTTATCTATTAGAAATAAGAGATTTATTGACAAATTGTGAGGGGGGGGTAGGATAGGGGCGTTCATCTTTTTTTAAGGATAAGCACGGGAAATAATTCCCATTTTTGACTGTAACTAACCTGAGATTAATTTTGAAGAACATGATCAACAAATCTACATTAACCGCTCTTACCCTTTTCGGTGTCTCTGCGAGTACCCTTTTAGTAGGGAATTCTGCTCAAGCAGCACTTTTCTTTAACGCTACTGATGATGGGGTAAATACCACTGTTACCCTAACGGGGATTGACTTTACCACCTCTGGTTTAACGCCAACTGGTCAGACCGCGAGGGTCAGTACTTTTATACGCCCTGATCTTGGTCGTATTACCTATACTGGAGCTACAGATACTGCAACTGATGTTGATACTGCTTTCTCCATTCCAACGTTCTCCTTTGGAACGGGTGGAATTCAATCAGCAGCTTCCAACTTAAGTTCTAGTAATCCCTTTATCTACCTTCGGGGTGACTCGGGGGAGATTTTTAGTGTAGCATCCTCCCCGATACCGTCTGATTTTATTGCGACTGCTACTTACTCTGGAACTCTTGCTGATTTAGAGATAGACACCACACCACAGACATTTACTTGGGACAATGGACAGGAGTTTCGTTTATTTCAAGAAGTACCGTCTGCTACCACTCCCGAACCCAGTGCTATCTTAGGCTTAATTGGGGTAGGTTTGTTAGGTCTTGTGACTCGCAAACGCAAGTAAATTATGAATTATGAATTATAAATTATGAATTTAGGTTGTGAGGAAGGTTTAAGAGCCTTCCTTTTATTGTCTGAATCAGGATTCTCAGGATTTAAGGATTTACAGGATTTTAAAGACGACTGATAACTGGTTACTGTTCACTGATAACTGATGATTGTCCCTTGCCTTCCAATGCAGAAGCCTCGGTAATTTCTTCTTGGATGGGACTATAAAATAGTCCTCGTTTCGCATCACTCCAATCGGTAACTTCTGGCATATCATCAGTATTAATTTGCTCATCTGATAAAGTAGCCAAGGTTTCGAGTTCTTTTTGTTGTTCAATAGTTAGTTTAGAAGTAACCTTCTTCATAAGCTTTTCGTTCCTGTTTAGTTGCTTTACGCGCACTGATAATTCGTCCAACGGTTTCGCCCGTTTTTGGGTTGTATTCTGGCGATGTATGCACCACGAAAATAATAACGAAACTAGCTAAACCAATGGTTTGCCATCGTTGTTC
>JBFRWB010000137.1:0-6067 GCA_051439375.1 Microcystaceae cyanobacterium | reverse complement strand
AGTAGCTTGTGGACAGTTAGCGACTTATCAACCTCATTCTTAATGATGAAATTATATGAAATTTTGTTAGATAATACTCAGAACATTTCTGTACCTATTGCGTTGAAAACAGCACAGAATTGGTTAAAAAACTTAACAGTAGAAGAATATAGAACTACATTGAATAATTGCAATGGTATTGTCAAGCAAAATCAACAAAAATTAACAGTCAAAGAACTTTCTAGATTAATGGATATGATAGAAGATGAGCAATACAGAATCAAAGGGTTTGAGCCTAATTATAAACTTTTCAGTGAGCCTTTTTATTGGGCAGCTTTTACCGCATCAGGTATTTAGTAACTGCAAAATTCGTCTATTGTCTCTTTAACAATATAAATTGCTAAAGGAGTAGCTGCTACCACTAGAAGAGGATCATTTGAAGCCGAAAGAAAACCTATTAAACCGCCTAAAAAGTTAGGGGCTAGGTTATCTCTTACTCCATCTTGACAAAGGATTAAACGAGCTTCCATAATTATTTGTTGCCAAAAATCCTCTTCATCTGCTTTAACAGTATCAATAGTTGAACGCCGCCGTACTAATCTAACCGCAGCATACTCTAAATCGCCATCACATCGCTCAATTAAATTTATATCTTCTAAAGCTTTAGCATTACCTGCCAACTCTTTCTTATATTGTTGAATTTCTTCTGTAGTTAACTGCGTCGCATCTGTCATAATTTTATACTTAAATCTAAAACAAATTTCTTCCCATTATCTCATTTTTCAGTTATTGGGGTGAAACTAGCGAAAAGCCCACCCCTTCTGGGGAAGCTTTTCGGCGATCGCTAACTCAAAAAAGTTTCAAGACTTGGCAAGCAAGTTAGAGAGGATAGAAAGTCTCTTAGTGAGTAACCAACTTAAAACTTTTCGGTTCGGAATTTCTGATATGTCCAACACTTTGCCAAAAACCGTTAGGAATTCATCAGAAACCAAAGAAAATTTTGATACTTTTCCTAACGGGATTTCTAATGTGTCCGACACTTTGTCAAAAACCGTTAGGAATTCATCAGAAACCAAGGAAAGTTTTGATACTTTTCCTAACGGGATTTCTAATAAGTCCATCACTTTAGCAAACACCGCACTTGAAATGGAAAATGACATTAATGGTCAAGAGGATGAAATTTCTACACCCAAAATAGAAAAGTCTAGCACTTCCCTTCATTGGGTGTAGGGATGATGAGGAGACACCAGATAACCATGATTCCATTCCTAGAACCTTTACTAAAGAGTTCAGCACTTTTGAAAAAGGGTCTAGGAAAACCGACGATGAAACTAACACTCAGTGCGATTCCATTCCTAGAACCTTTACTAAAGAGTTCAGCACTTTTGAAAAAGGGTCTAGGAAAACCGACGGAGAAACTAACACTCAGTCTGATGAAATTGCGACACCAATTAACCTTGAGTCCGACACTTCCTTTTAAGGGTGTAGCAATCAAGATGAGGACAAAGGGTTAATTCAGCAATTAATAATTAACAATTAATAATTAATAATTACCTCTCCCTAAAAGTGAGAGGATTGACTCATGAGAAAATTTTTTCCTTATTTCCCCTTAAAAGGGGAGGCTTCAAACCAGAATTATTTAATTAATAATAATTAATCATACATTATTAATTATTAATTATTCGGTGATAGGAAGTTAGACAAGAAAATCAAGGTACACGAAACCACGGCCACCAGATGGAGACTAGGCAAGTCTAAACCCAGTAGCAAAAATAGGACTCTTTTTGATAAGTGGGAAGTACGGGGCTATCGCTGGTTTCCGATAAAGATTTCCTGATTTTTTAAAAACTATTTTTAGGTAACTTATAGCATCAAATTAGAAGTCTTTTTATTAGGAGTTAAAATGGCAATCATTTAACTTACTTGTCTAATCTCCCATTATTCAAAAGTATTTTTCTATAAAAATCCATATTTTAAAATATTATTTACTTTCCCATAAGTTATCTTAAAAACATTAAATTAACTATTATTTTTACCCTTATTCATGTTATATTTTTATTAAAATAATGCGTTTAGAAAGATATCTCACCATCTTCCTAAACGACTAACCACGTTTTAAACCCAAGCAAAAAACGAGGCTATTTCTCATGATGGCAAAAATTAACGTTTCTGTCAGCAGAAAATTACTGCTGAGAAAACTCTCTTTCTATTTTTTCTCTTTCAACTTACTTCACATTCGTCAAACTTTCCCTCCAAGTAAATTTAGCTTAGGGGATTGGGTATCGAATGAATTGAGAATAGAGAATCCTAAAGATCCCGAATTTGGGAAGGTCTATAAATCAACCGGATATATTACCGGAATTATTTATGGACACCCAGACTGGCGGATCAAGGAACTACGAAACGGCTACAGCTACTACGTCAAGGTTAAACCCGTTCCCCATTCAGAAACAGCCCATACTGAATTGTTCCATGAGAGCGACTTAAAACACTTGAGTAGCGGTTTATGAAGGCGATCTATGGTGTAGGTTAAGCTAACCGTGATACGAATGCCCCTAAGTTAAAAGTCAAAACTATAGCGATCGCTACACAGTGATGAGGGTTTTGGCCCAGCCAAAAAAGATAATTTAGGGGCATTCAACAGTGATAATCCTCCCAACTTAATGGCTTAATATCCTCTATCACAGCTAGAGGATAAGTATAACCGTTTTGGTCTTTGAGTTCTCGTCTGCCATTCACTTCTATCACCTTGCCTTTTAGTGGAATCATTCCATCAAGAGGATGGAGAATCAAGCCTTGCAAAAATTGCCCAACCTCATAAGCAGGTGTCTGTTGTTTGGTTGGCCGGTTAGCTGCTTTCAAATCTTCATAGAACTCTAGTAACTGATCATCGGTTAAATATTTTCGCTCACTAACCTTATAGGTATTGAGTAAATATTCCTTTCCAATGCTTACCGACCATCCGATCCTCTCTACCTCATCATCAATCCGTTTGCTCAATTCCCTCCTATCAATAATCTTGTGTTGTTGAGAATCGCTGACCTCCTCAGACGACTTCAGACGACCTGGGACGACCTCCTCAGACGACCTAAAGCCTGATATAGACGGCTGCGACGACCTTGACGACCTTTCTGATGATTTACTAATACATTCATTTGCAGATGGAGACATAACATCATCTTCTAAAGGAAGGTTAGAAGTGTTTAATTGATTAAATTCAAAATCTTCTTTTAGGTTGTCTAGGTTGTCTAGGTTGTCTATGACTGGGTTTTGGTTGTCTGCCAAGTTATCTGAGGTTGTCTGAGGTTGTCTGAGGTCATCTGATTGCAGATGGCACAGGGGTAATTGTAGATTGATTTCTTCAATCTCCAATTCTCCCTTGTTTGAAGATAAGAACACCTGCTCTAGTAATGGTGGTGAGGTGTCCGAATCAGTCCTTAACCTGAGACCTCGGATAAATTTTCCGTGTCGGTGGTTTTTGTCATCCTCTACCCCTTTTAATTTGAGTTGATGCTGACAAAGATCCACTAACCGTGAGCGAAAATGGTTCTTAGAGATTTGACCCAACCCAGAACCAACAGCGTGACGGCAATAGTTAGGGTACAACTTCAATCCTGATTCTAAGTAGACCTCGGTTTCATCTTTTGACTTGAGAGCATTTCCTACATAAGTAAAGGATTCAGGATCATAGACAACGTTCTCGTTGAGCCATGCTGCTAAGGAATTAGTGGAGATCAGCGTCTCTATTTTTTGCCGTGCCAATCCAGAACATTGCTGGTCACAATCTTTGATTAATGCCGTAGCATAATCAGGATTTATCCCTAACACCCAGTTAAGTAAACCAGGGATGAAGTGGACAAACTCCCCTGACATTTCCCCATTTCCCCTAAAAGAGATTAGATCCCGTCTTAAATGGGGGTCAACGGATTTGTTGAATCCGATGGTAATGCGACGGCGGGCCAAACCATTGGTATAGTCCTTGGTTCTGATATTCTCGTTACTCAGAATCATCACCA
Organism: Microcystaceae cyanobacterium; assembly: GCA_051439375.1. Taxonomy (GTDB): domain Bacteria; phylum Cyanobacteriota; class Cyanobacteriia; order Cyanobacteriales; family Microcystaceae; genus JBGTGT01. Next base: position 2,072 of record JBFRWB010000137.1, on the reverse strand, counting down.
AACACTCAGGGGTAAAAGTTGTGGCTTGTTTATTCTTAACCTCATTTCTGAGAGGATCTTGCCCCGTTAGTGCCTTGAGGATATTAAGAGAACCAATATAGTCGTCAGCTTCACTAATGACAGTTAACCGCTTATGTTTGAGGTTAGCTGTCTCAAACTTATTGGTTTCGAGTTCTTTTAAGGTCGTAGTGTGACAATTATTAAACCCAATCAAAGCGATCGCCAACCTCATAATGGTTCCCTTACCAGCTCCACCGGTTCCGATTAACTCTAGGTATTTTTGCCAGTCCGTCCGTCCGGTCAAGATACCATAAAAATAGGCTCTGATTAATTCGACCAACGACTGATCCCCGTTCATGGTTTCGAGTAACCATTGTTTAATGGGGTCACATTGTGCTAAGGGGTTGTAATCATAAGGAAGTTGCCAGGTAAACAAGTATTTAGGGTCATGGTTAAACCATTGCTGACTTTCAAGGTCTAAAACCCCATTTTTAAAGGGTATTAAGCGACTTTGGCTATTAGTTGTCATAGCTTTAGTCAGTAAGAGCCTTGATAAGTGTTTACCTAATTTCTCGATAAAACTGATAGTAATATCTCGATATCTTGGGATTTGATTCTTTAAATCCCTAATAATACCCTCCTTTTCTTTTTTATCCCGATTACTATTTTTAACAGCAGATATCGCCTTAAATATTTGGTCAGCAATACTCTTAAACTGCTCTTTTAGTTCTCGGAGTTCTAAGATTAATCGTTGCTCTAGCTTTTCTTTGGTAATAGATGACCATTTGCCGTCAATTTCAGCACCATAGAGATACCATTCTTTTGATTCCTCTTCAAAGATTAGTCTATCTTTGTATAAAGTTTCAAAGTGAATAGATAAGCCCTCTTCACTCCACTGGGGTAGGTTATGGTCTAGCTTTGTGACCTTGACGGGAGCCGGTTGTGTTCCTCGACTTTTCCAAATGTCCTTAAACCATTCTTGGCCGTGAGTGGAGATCCCATCATCAATGCCTTTGTCCTCGGTGTCCCAAGATAAGAATGTGACTTTACAGCAAGCTTCACGGAAACAGGATGATAACCTTTCCCTGGCTGCTATGACATTAGCCTGGGTTTTTACCTTCTCATCTTGGTCAAAGACCATTACTATCTCACGGCCAGGTTGAGTAAAGTATTGAAGCTGTGGCAAGAGTATGGGGTTTCCGTGGGCATCTTTGGGGCAACCATTCCAGATCCCAGGAATGCTTAAGGCCGCCACCCCTTGGCTTAATAAAGCCCCGGCTTTCTTGACTCCTTCAACAACTGCGATGGCCACTTCAAGGTTTTCTTTGACCCATTTCCAGAAAGTGGGGTCTTCAAGCCTTAAGAAATCCTTATAGGTGATGCCTTCGGTCATTATCCATTGCTCACGGATACGCTCTCGGTATTTTTTGAGTATCCCTGAGCAGAGAGCGACTTTTAATCCGATACGGCGAGTTATCTTAAGGCATATTGCCTCAGTAGGCTCTTTTGGTGGGGACTCATATTTTCGGGTTTTCCCATCGGGGGTTACTTTGGGCTGATGGGGTTTAAATTGTCCCCATAACCTTTCTTCCCCTGTTTCTGGGTCGATGGCACTAACCCACCATCCCCCATGTTCTAAGTGGGAATTGGCTCTTAGTGTATTATCATTAAGTCTGCCGTCATTTCGGCGGCGTAGTTGCTCTGAGTAGAGCAACGATTCGTAAGCAGAACTACCATCAAGGATTTTTAGGTTAAGGTCGATTAAATTAGGATCAATCGTACTATTTAACCATTCCTGCTTTCCAATTGCTTGAGTTTTAGGGTTATTAGGGGTTTTGTTGTACAATAAGGATGGCATTATGGTTTCCTTTATTTACTAATGCCTTACTCTTACTATTTTCCGTAAAAAGTACGGTTTACGGAAAAATGCAATAAATCTTAATATTTAATGATATGGGGCGTTTTTCTCTTTGACATGAAAGCTAGTAAAAATAGGTTTTTTACATCCAAGGAAGTTTTAGAGTTAACTGGCTTAACATATAGGCAGTTAGTTTATCTCAAAGAAAAAAAAT
>JBFRWB010000136.1:0-17717 GCA_051439375.1 Microcystaceae cyanobacterium | reverse complement strand
GTCTGACATAATTGTGACTCCTTGAAGAATAAATATCGTAGGGGCATAATCATATTATGCCCAAAGTTAATAGAATAAATTCAACTTTGATTAATTTCTCTGCGAATGTCATCTAAGGGTGATTCTGGTTCGGTAATTTCGGGTTCATCGAGAATAAATTCTATCTCAAATTTAATGCGAATTTTGCCTTTTTGCCATTGTTGAGAACCTAAGCTTAAAACCTCGCAATAGACTCCTTGATCTGACCAATTATTTTCAATATTACGAAGAGCTTGCCCCTTTTCATCAGTGATTCGATGATGTGTTGGTATTTGAAGTTTATTTTCAGAGCAAAGAATGTTTATAACCTTATTAAGTTCATTAATTATTCTTCGCTTACCTACATCCAAAATTATATAACGAAGTCTGCTAATTCGTGTCAAGCAAGTTTCATCAAATTGAATGACATCATCATCATTGAAATTCAGGTTAAACTTGTGTTGATCAGACATGATTGTAACTCCTTAAAAATAACACGACTGGTAGATTGGTATTAGAAATAAAATAATCGTTATCTAACCTACCTGAGTTAATGAGATAATAATTAAGCTTGTAGCAAGGCTTTAGCCCTATTATAAAGCCCTAAAGAGCTTACTACAAACTTAAACTCATTTTACCTCTCCCACTGACAAATTAGAAGAATTATTATCCTTCTCAATAGGAGAAATAACCTCATCTTTAACCCTTAACTCCTCATCGCTAATCTCAGGTAATAAACGCTCATATACCTGCATTGATTCTAAACAAGAATTAATCCCAGAAACCGCTAAGTTATACGCCTCAATTTTACCCTGTAAATCTGCTTGTAACTGTTGATTACGAGCAATTTTTTCCTGCGCTTCCTGTTCAAGATTTTTTTCCAAATGATCCCGTGCTTGTTGATATTGTTCCAAAATTAATTCTGCTTGACATTCAGCCATTTCTAATAACTGAGTCTTCAAAGTTTCCTTAATGGTTTGTGGAAAATTTTGACGTACCGTAGCAGAAACTTTCGGTTCAAAATCTAACTTCAATAATTGATGAATCGCAGGTTCAGCTTCTACCATTGTTTCACAATCATACCCCTGTGCAGTTTGTTGTAAAGTTTGGCGAAACTGATAGATAGAAAATGTTCCTTCATCATAAAACCTTGCACTTTCTCGAACATAGCGATCGCATTCTACTTTAGCAGCAGAAATCAACGCATGGGTAATATATTCTTTTGCTTGTCGCAATTGAGTTTCAATACCCCCATCATTCCCCAATAAACGGTATAATTTACGGTACTGCTCAGACTTTCTGACTCGATCTACTAATCGCCAAAAGACCCCATTTAGTAACTGTTTAATCTCCTCAACTAAGACATCTTCTAAGTCATTAGCAAGGTAATATAACGCCTCAACTAACACCGCAATTAAAGGTGCAGTTTGATTCCGAGGATGATTTTGAGTCGCCCGACTATAGGCATTTTTAACCGAAAATGTGCGAAGTAATTCATCTAAACGAGTGACCATTCTGGCTTTGAGTTTCTGAAAATCTTCCTCATAAGCAAGATCATCATTAATCACAATTGCATTTAATTGTTCAGCCATAAATTGTTTAAACCCTAGTCCAATTTCCTGTAATTCTTGGCTTAAACGGGTTAATTCTTGTGCTTTCATGGCTTCAATTTCACGAGGTTGACTATCTAATTCTCGATAAGTATTTATATAATATTTCCGCAAAGAAATACAGATGGGCTGAATATCATCTGCTAAATTAGCAAATAATTGAGGTCGTTTTTCTTCTATCAAATAACGAGTAATCGCTTTACGAAACTCTTTAATCCCACTATCGGCAATTAACTGATCAATTAGGGGTGTTCCCCATTCACTTAAAATGCGAACATAATTTTCATTAGGGGTTTCATATCCATTGACAGAAACCTTAAAATTAGTGCGAGTTAATTTGCCTGAATTAGCACAATAATTATTAAACTCACTGACAAATTGAGGCGTTTCTTCTTCTCCACCGATATGTTTGACACTTTCCGCTAAAATAGAATCTAGCCCAAAACGGTTTGAACCATTAGTATAATACTTAATTTGACTTCCATAAAATCCTAATAACCCACTCGTTTTATAAACTCTTAAACTTTCTTGAAATTGACTTTGAATTAAACTATCTAATCGTTGTCGTAACTGAGTATTGTACCACGTTTGATCAATGCGATTAAATACATAAAATACCCGATCTCGAATACTGGTATTTGCTCGAATTTTCTCCAATAAATCTGTTTCTTCGGTGGTCATATCGCCAGCAGCAGCCGATTTTAAAACACACACCACAGCAGAGGTATCAGGATGCTCAATTTTCTCGTAAGCTAAATCTGCATCTTTCTTAACGGGTGCATCAATTCCCGGCATATCCACAAATACATTACCGTCTTTTAATAGGGGATGATGACAGTGATATTCAATGCGTTTTAATACCGAACTATTACTCCCTCGACGAGCGTAACTTGCTGCTTCAGCTAAGTTATTAAAGTTAAACTGTTCCATTGAATAGGTACTATTATGAACTGTATGAATTCGTTCTTTGTTTTGCTGAAACCCTTCTATAAGTAATAATAAAGCTTTCGCTTGTTTTGCTTTTTCAGATTTACTTTCTCCTCCTTCTTGGTTAATAATTTTTTGCGCCAATTGAAGCAGTGAGTCACAAACGTCTGTTTCCTTAATATTGTCTTGTAAATTTATCTCTAACCCCTGACATAAAAGGTTGACTTGTTCTCTAATTTCTGATTCACTCAAAAAAGTTAAAACAACCTGTTCTTGATCGGGTTCTGCATACTCAATCTGACATTCTGTTCCCGTTGCGTGACCTTCTGCACTGTATAGTAATTCCCGTTCTAATAAAGCGTTAATAAGCATTGATTTTCCTCCACTAAATGCTCCTGAAAAGACGACTTCAAAACGGGGTGAAATGGCTTTTTTAAGGGAGATTTCAACAGGAATAATATCTTGAGATCGTAGCGAAGATTCTTGATTTATTAAATTAAGCAAGGAAGTTACTTGAAGAGCAAGATTAGCACATTGGGGATGTAAATTTGTCATCAGAAAATACCATCAGTGATGGGTTAATCTAGTTGTCTTTAGTTAGTATTCCCACTTAGACCCCGAAATCTTCAGAAGAGGTGAATAGAGGTGTTTTTAGAAATAAAAGTGCCTACCTTTTATCCCTCAAAAGTCTGATGTCTGGCACGTTTTGGAAAAATAAGTTCCTAAAAGCCCTCATATATTATATTAAGAGTTTTAGGACTATTCAGTAAGTCTTAGATAAATCTCGAATATAATCTAAAAGCTGATGCGCTAATTCAAACTTGCTGCAATGGGGAATTTTGTGTTGATTCCCCTCTTTATCTAGGAAAATAACCTGATTATTATCCGTACCAAATCCACTATCTATTTTATCAATGGGATTCGCTGCGATCGCATCTAAATTTTTCCGTTTTAACTTATCTAACGCAGGGGGAATAATATCACCAGTTTGAGCAGCAAACCCGATTAATTTTTGTTCTTTTCTTTTAATTTGATCCAATTGTGCCACAATATCAGGAACAGACTCCAAGGGTAAAGCAGAAGGTAAGTCTTTTTTCGGTAACTTTTGGCTAGTATAAGATTTCGGTTTAACATCAGCGACGGCTGCTGCCATAATTGTCCAATCTGCCCTAGGAAAGACTTCTAAGAGGGCTTTTTCCATCTGTGCTGCACTTTCCACCCTTATGCGCTGACAGGGGGGTAATTGCTCTAATAATGTCGTTTCGATGGGTGCATGAACTAAGGTAACAGTCGCACCTCGATAAAAAGCAGCCTGAGCGAGTGCAATACCCATTTTTCCCGTGGAAGGGTTACCAATAAAGCGTACAGCGTCTAAATATTCCCTTGTTCCCCCTGCACTAACTAAGATGTGTTTACCTGTTAAATCTGGTTTTCCTTGGACATGGAGCAAAGATTGTAGATAATGTAAGAGGGAAGATGGTTCAGCGAGGCGGCCTTGTCCTTTGCGATCACAAGCTAATAAACCGCTCGTCGGTTCAATCGTATGATAACGTTGATTTTCTTTGATTTTGTGCCAATTTCCTTGTACCGATATCTGTTCCCACATTTCTGTGTTCATCGCAGGAGCAAGTAAGATAGGACAACGGGAAGCTAACACCGTACTGGTTAAAAGGTTATCCCCTAAGCCACACACCAGTTTAGCGAGAGTATTGGCGGTTAACGGGGCGATTAACATGATTTCTGCCCATTCTCCCAATTCGATGTGTAGAGGACGAGAATGAATGGGATGCCAAAACTGATTATCCGTGTAAGCAGGATGACGACTGATAGTAGAAATGGTAAGGGGTGTGATAAATTGCTGTGCGGTTTCCGTTAAAATAACTCTCACCTCTGCTCCTAATTTGAACAAAGATGAGATCACTTCACAAACTTTATAAGCTGCAATGCCACCACCGATACCGATGAGAATGCGACGTTGGGCTAACATGGTCTTAAGCCTCGTCGTAAGCTTCAATATCGAGGAGATAAAGATAAGGTTCGACTAATTCCTGCCGTTGAAAAGCGATCGCTCTTAATAAATGCCAATCTTTGAGGGCTTCAAAGGGGTTGACATAATCATCTTGTTCAAGGCGGCCAGCTAAGGTGGCGACATCTTGTGCTGTAAAGCTAGAAATATCCTGTGAGGTTAAGGTCAAGGTTGTCATGGTTGCGTCCCCCTGCTGTTTGTTTTTTGGCCTAAACTAATTCTATTCTACATTGCTCGACCCAAAAAACCCTCAAGGGTGAATACATCAGTCATTAATCTTAAAATTTAGTGGTTCAAGGTGAGGAGGCAGGTGTCAGGTTTCGGGTGTTAGGTTTAAACCGCTAAGACCTAACACCTATAACTTTGTACCTAAGACTTATTAATTATATTATTGATTAACTGTTGTAAGCGGATTAATTGTGATTGCGCTAATTGTTGTAATAATGCTTGCATTTCATCTTCATTATCAAGATGTTGTTTCATGTAATTAATTTCATCTTCTGTATTGCCTTTATTATGAAAGATGAGGATAACAGTATCTAAAACCTGTTTCAAGCGTTTACTAAATTCTCCTGCTTGGAAGTCTCCATAACTGGGGCGACGCTCTTTTTTCCCATTGAGGAAATAGACATATTGACAGTCGATGTTATCTAGAAGGGTGGTGCTATCAATATTCCATGCTTCGATACAAGCTCCCGTTAAAAGCACATGGCCAAAGTTAGTATTAACGGCGTTAACTTGGGTTAAATTAGCATCTTTTAAATTGGCATATTGTAAGGTAGCTTCGCTGATGTCTGCTTGGGTTAAATTGGCGGCTTGGAGGTTAGCACTCTGGAGATAGGCACCCCTTAAGTTGGCTTTAAATAAGTTGATGCCTTCTCCATTACTAGGGTTAATTAATAAGTCTCTAACGGTGGGGTTGGCAAGGATAGTTTTACTGACGCTAGCTAAGTTCAATTTAATAGTTTCTTTAAAGCAAGTACGGGTGAGGATTCCTAGAGAAAAGTTAGTATTTTTTAGGGTTGCACCAGTAAAGTCTGCATCGGTAAGGTTAGCTTGATAAAAGGATGTGCCACCGAAAGCAGCAATCGCAAGGGAAAAGTGGCGTAACCAAAGATATCTAGTTTTGTTTTTTAAAGTATGATACCAACTAACACTAATAGAGTGGGGAAAGGTTTCGGTAATAACCCCTGCTGTGGCGAAGGCTATAGCTCCAGCGATGATTCCAACTGAAGATATGGCCAAGGCTACGATAAAGGCTAAAGCGACAGCCAAGGCTTTTGCTCCAAGGAAGGCTATGAAAAAAACGCCAGCGAAGGCCAAGGCTATGGCTACACTCAAGACGGCTGAAAAAGTTATTAACACTACTGTAACGATAAAAGTTAAGATCATTCCTATTATGGTTAACCCTGCTTTTGCGCCGCTAAAATTTACCCCTATAAGGGTTGCCCCTTTAAAGTTTGCGCCTCTAATGTCACACTGACTAAAATCTGCCCCTGATAAGTCTTTTCCTGCAAAGTTTGCTCCCTGTAGGTTTAAGCCTTGGAAATTGCGTTGTCCATTTTGGTATCGTTGCAGGATGTCTGAGACTTTCATAATTATGTTTTTCCTCAATGTCGTTAAGTCTTTCCTCAAAAATAAGAAGACTCGCCAATGAGACTTAAACACTCACTGACGAGACTTAGATGCTTAACTTATCACTTGTAAACTCTCTTTTCCTTAGAAATTAATTTCGCTGCTAATACCCCACCCAAGAAACCAAATAGATGGCCTTGCCAAGAAACCCCCACCTGAGTCGGTAATACGCCCCAAATGAGTGTGCCGTAAAGGGCAAAAACAAAAATAGATAAGAAAACTGAAGCAGGATTCTTTTGAAACCAGCCTCTGAACAATAAAAAGCCAAAATAGCCGAAAATTAAAATGCTTGAGCCAATATGAACCGTTCCCATCGGTGCAATTACCCAGACACCTAAACCACCCACCACCATTGACAGGAAAGTAACAATCCAAAAATCGCTCGTTTCCTGCACCATCACTAACCACCCTAAAATCACAAACGGTAAAGTATTGGAAATAAGATGGGGAAAACCGCCGTGTAAAAAAGGCGCAAACAAAACACCCCGTAAACCGACTAATTGCTGCGGAAAAATGCCAAAACGATCTAAATAACCGTGGAGAAAGAAAACATCAAGGATTTCTAAAATCCAGAAAAGAGCAACAAAGCTACCGATAATCGTCGCTTGGGTGCTTAAATGTTGGTAAATGGATTGCTTATCCGAATGTGCCATGATACCTTGTCTCACAGTGAACTGTCTTATTCTCCATTTTGACATCATTATCCTTAATCCGACATCATTACGAAGTATGAAGGTTGCCATCCTCTGTAGTGCTACGCACAATTGAAAATTAACAATTTAAAAGTAATCTCTGAGTGGGTTTCAGAGATTGCTACTATAAAACACCTTAATGGGTAAGAATATAATTCATCGAGTTAACTTTAAGCTAAATCCACCCAAATATTACCCTCTTCTTGCTTAATAGGAAAGGTAGGTAAGTTTTTCGCCGATGACACCATGGCCATGGCCTTACTCACAACAGGTGGCCAAGTTATCCATGTTTTCGCTTCTCCCGTACAAAGATCAAACTCACTACGGTGCCACGGACAGATAATTGCACCATCTTGGCTTATTCTACCTTTTTTCATCGATAATTTGAGGTGAGGACAGCGATTATCCACCGCATAGAGTTGCCCTTCATGGTTAAGGAGAAGAAGGGTATGATTTTCTAATTTAACCACTTGGCGAGAGTCAGTGGGAAGTTCATTTTCTGCCAGTACTTTAGTCCAAACCATAGAATCCTAGTCCATAATTAATAACATTGTCTATTTTACCCTCAATTCCACCTGAAAAATTCAAAATTAAAAAGTATTAACAAGAGTAGTAGATAAGGAACCTAAAAGATAAAATTAAGAAATAAAAAGTGTATGATCGAGTTATGAAGGGTCAAATTATTCGACTGGGTGCATTTATCGTGATAGGGGGAATCGTATCCCTTGGTTTGAATGCAATGAACTATAAACGATATTGGCAAAGAACAATTCATGATGTACAAACCGTCGATTTTAATCTTCTTTCCCATAGTTTACCTGTTAAACTATCTGCCTTGCTTATTAAGGGCGATAGCAGTGAAATTCAGCGCACGGTTAACAGTAATTATGGTTTATTTAAAATTGTTATAACTAATTGTAGCCAAAACACAGTAAACTGTTTAAATCAAAAAATTCTCTATCTTTCAGAGGCTGATAAGAATAACGAAATAACAATTAAAGACCTAGAAAACCAACCCTTTAATCTTTTAAGAGATCCCATTCCTTTACAAACAGAATGGAAATTTGATAGTCCTAATGCAACTGAACCCACTCTTTTGCCAGCGAACAATCAGGGAAAAATTATTGGTCGAGTTTATTATCTGAGAAACAAACCACCCACTTTTATAGCAGATTTAACTAGACATTTAACCAATTTTCCTGCTAACGGGTTCTTAAACATTTATATTGTGACCTTGGGATTATCTATTACGTCTTCTCTGTTGATGTGGTTATTATCTGAACAAATTATCCGCAGTTATCAATATAGACAACAAGCCTTAGAAGATAAAAAAGAAACGGAAAAAGACTTAGCTAACATCCGAAATCAATATACAAACTCAATTAATAAAAAAGAAGCCGTTATCAAAGATTACCAAAAACAATTAGAAGAAAGTAAAAAACTTCATCAGCAACTGACCGTTAAACGATTAGAATTAGAACAGCATAAGCAATCGTTAAGTCAAGCCCAAGAACTTCTTAAAAATAGGGAGATTGATGCTAAAATTCAGCAGAAAGAACTAGAATTAGAATTAACAAACATTCAGGCTGAGTTAGATAGTGTTAGTGTTTCTGAAGAATCCGCTAAAATGGAAAATGAACGATTAACCCAAGAACTCGATAATCGTGAATTAGAAAAAGAACAATTAAATAATCAGCTAATTGAATTAGATCAAAAAATTGATAATCTGAAACGTTCATCCTCTCGAAAAATTAAAGAAGCCGTTCAAGCAGCAGTTGAACAAGTTCACCAAAAATATGAAGAGTATTTTGATGAGATAGCTAAAGAAAACCAAGAGCTAGAAGAAGAAATTGAACAACTCTTATCAACACAAGACTATTATGAAAAGGAAATTAATAAACTGAAAGCTAAAATTCGTCATTGGAAATATCAAGCCAATCAAAACTCAGATACATCTGAAACCAACAACGATGAGGATAAATATATCGATATGTCTCCCTATAAATTTGCCATTGTTTCGGGTCATCAGAATACCGTTCAAAATATACAAACGTCCTTAATAGAAACGAATCATGTTAATCCTAACAACATTACGTGGATTAAGGATAAAAAGCTAGGCCATAATATTCGTAGTAAAATCAGTCATGTTGACTTTGTAATTGTTCTCACAGATTATGGGGGTCATCAAGAAACAAGAGATGCCATTAATTTAACTAAAGCTGGCAGTATCGATGCCCATCTTATTATGATACCGAAAGGATGGCATAATGGAGAACGAATCCGTCAGTTTATTGAAGAAGAAGTAATTACAGTGAACTAAATTAATATAAATTAATATAAGATCAATTAAAATAGGGTCAACTCATAAATTGACCCTACAACTATTGATTTTAATGGGCTGTTGATTTTATTTGTTGTCCTGTAAGTCCTCTAATTCTTGTCTTAGACTACTAATTTGTGTGGTTAACTCACGAATTTGCGCTTTAATATCTGTATCGCTAGTGGATGGGGGTTCATAACTAGAAGTCGTTACAGTCGTCTTTGTAGAAGCTGTCTGAGAGTCATTAAAGCGACTTAACCATTCCTCAGTTAGACGACGGGCTTCTTGTTCGGTTGTTTCGCCTTTAGATGCCCATTCTTTGCTTCTTTCGCTCAATTCTGTTTGTAAATCTGTGAATGTTTGCGATCGCAATTCAGGATTTTGTAAGGTTTCGATGAAGGAGGCCGTTGCACCGACGGTAATGCGAAAGCCTTGATGGAGATTTTCAAAGAGGGTTTCTGTATTCATCTGAAGCTATCTCTCCCACTAATAGGAAATTCTGCACTTTACAGCATAGTCATTTTTTTAAAAATTTTCAATAGCTATATTTATTTAAAGTACCGCTTGATATCTTTTCTCGTTAGCTTTTAGGGATTTAAAAAAGTCCACCACAGGACGAGGATAGGTTACGCCTAATCTTATATTATAACGGGTTTGTTCTTCTTGGGTTAACTTCCATGGTTCGTGGATTTTGTCTCCTTTAATTTCCCTTAATTCGGGTAGCCAATGTTTAATATAATTCCCATTAGAATCATAATCTTTTGACTGTTTGGGAATATTAAAGTAACGAAAGCCTCGATTATCATTCCCAACACCTGCGGTATAATTCCAATTGCCATAGTTACTACAGACATCGTAATCAATTAATATCGATTCAAACCATTCGGCACCCATTCGCCAATCAATTCCTAAATTTTTTGTTAAGAAACTAGCCACATTTTGCCGTCCTCGGTTAGACATAAATCCGCTTGAGGCTAATTCTCTCATATTAGCGTCAATGAAGGGATAGCCTGTCTGTCCTGTTTGCCATAGTGTAAATCGTTTCCAGTCTTGTTGCCAAGGGATGGATAGATTTCTTAATCCTGAAGAATAAAAAATTCGTTTACCATGTTTACTACAGATAAAGCGAAAATAATCTCTCCATAATAATTCAAAAATTAACCAGTAAGTTGAATCATTTTGCACTCGTTTTTGTTCATAAGTTTTAACTTCTTCGTAGATGTAGCGGGGGGATAAACAGCCTAATGCTAACCAAGGGGAAAATTTAGAGGAATAGTTTGCGCCTAATAATCCGTTACGGGTTTCTTTATAGGTTTTTAAACAATCTTGTTGCCAAAAATAAGTTTTTAGTCTTTTTTTTCCTTCTGTTTCTCCTCCTTTAAAAGTTATCACACTTCTAGAATCTGATTCAATATCTTCTAATCCTAATTGATTTAAAGTAGGAATCTCACCAATAGGAAATTTGGGTAAGCAGGGTAATTTTTTAGGACTTGATAAGGATGAGTTAACCGTGGATTTTTTCTCAACTTTTTTGCGAAAGCTAGTAAAAACTTCGGGAATCTCAGAAAGTGAAAAAGGTAAATGATTCGGATGATAAAGCGTTGCACCCCAAAACCCTTGAATTGTAATGTCTAGATGGCTTAAATTATCTTGTAAAGCCTGTTCAACTTTAATTTCTTCATCGGTTACTTCCTGATGATAATAAACTGCATTAATATTGAGTTCTTGAACTAATTGCGGAATAATTATTTCTGGTTTTCCTTGACGAATAACTAAGTTACTCCCCAATTTTTCTAAAGATTGACGTAAATCTTGAACACTTTCTCTTAAAAATTTAGCCCGAAAGAAGCCTGTTTTCGGAAAGCCAAAAGTGGTTTCTCCAAATTGTCTATCATCAAAACAGTAGAAAGGAATGCTCAGAGCATTTTGGGTTAATGCTTTATCCAGTGGTTGATGATCATGAATGCGTAAGTCGTTACGATACCAAATTAAAATTTTCAATTGAGTCATGTTAATATTTAGATAAGAATCGAGTAACATAAACTATTCTATACTCGCCTTAACTCACCACACTATGAAGTTGATCGGGCGTTAAGTGGGAATGAATCACTTCTCCATCTTTAAACCAAACAATACGACGGGAAAGACTCGCTACATCAGCTTCATGAGTTACCATTACCACGGTTATTCCACTCGCATTTAATTCCCCAAAAATGTTAATTACTTCTTGCGTGGTATGAGAATCCAATGCACCTGTTGGTTCATCTGCTAATAATAAAACAGGTTTATTGACAATAGCGCGGGCAATGGCCACCCGTTGCTGTTGTCCTCCTGATAACTGATTTGGCTTATTATGCAGGCGATTTTCTAAACCTACCCGTTTTAAGGCATCTTCTGCCCGTTCTGTCCGTTCTTTTGGCTGAATCCCTCCATAAACCATTGGTAAGCTGACATTTTCAAGGGCAGTTAATTGGGGGAGTAGATGAAATTGTTGAAAGACAAAGCCAATTTTTTGATTGCGGATACTGGCTAATTCAGAAGAAGACAAGTGCGATACATTTACTCTATCTAAGTGGTAAGATCCAGTCGTGGGACGGTCTAAACAGCCGATAATATTCATTAAGGTGGATTTTCCTGACCCAGACGCACCCATAACCGAACAATATTCTCCTTGCTGGATTTTTAGGTTAACCTTGGAAAGCGCATAAACGGTTGTTTCCCCTTGGCCATACACTTTAGAAATCCCTTCAAATTGGACGATAGTAGGGTTATGGCCTTCATTGTGGTTCATTTCTGAGGGGATAGATGAGGATTTGACAGACATAAGCTAATCCCAAATAATTAGTTAGTATTCCTTCATCAATTATAGTATGGGAACTATATTTCAGTGATCAGTGATCAGTCATCAGTACCTATGCTCGTAATAGACTATCTGAATATTGGGTAACTGATTTGAATAACAAGAAGCTTATTGTTCATACTCAACTCCCAGACAATCGTTACTCAAAAATCACTGAATCTACATCAGGAATAATTACATCTCAAGCTTTTCCTAATATTGAGATCAATCTAAGTCAAGTAGCAATTGACTGAATCCCTCAAATTAATATTCTCTTAATCAAAGTAAGTGTTAAAATGTCTTTAAATAAATGAGCATCTTCCTATTCTAATGAATAAACCGAAAATTGCGATCGCTTGTCAAGGAGGCGGAAGTCAAACCGCTTTTACAGCCGGTGTTTTTAAAGGACTATTTTCTAAGCCGCTACAAGAACATTTTGATATTGTTAGTTTAAGTGGTACATCTGGGGGTGCATTAGGGGCATTTTTTATTTGGTATGGGCTTAAAAAAGGAGATGATCCAGTTTGGCAAAGATTGCTTAATTTTTGGCAAGATAACGCCACTCAAACGCCCTTAGAACGTTGGTTTAATGATAGCTTTATTCAGACCCTTGAATTAACCAGTCGGGGATTAATTCCTCAATATAACCTAAGTCCTTATGATCTAAATAATGCCTTTCCTTTCAGTGAAATTTGGTCTAATGTGGCGACGATAGGAATGCGATCACGGTTTACTGATTTTCCTAAATTATTACAACATCATATCAATTTTGAGGAACTAAAACAATGGGGGGCGCAACCCCAAAACCCTGTTTTATTAATCGAAGCTTGTGATGTTTTAGCAGGAAACTCTCGTAAGTTTAATTCCTATAAAGAAGCGATTCAATTAGAACATTTATTAGCCTCTGCTTGTGTGCCTAACTTATTTCCTGCGGTTGAATTTGAAGACACTGCTTATTGGGATGGTCTATTTTCTGATAATCCTCCCATTGATGCCTTAATTAAACCCGAATTCGTCGGTGTTGAGCAAATTCCCAATCAAATTTGGGTCATTAAAATTAATCCAACTACTCGGCCAAGTATTCCGACTAAACCCGATGATATTGCTGATCGGACAAATGAATTAGAGGGCAATATATCCCTATTTCAAGGGCTGAGAAAAATTGAATTTCTTAATGATCTATTTCTTGCAGGGGCATTTAATGAAGAATTTTTAGCTAAATTTTCCATTGATGAACCGATTAAGATACCCAAAACGTTTAAAAGATTGCCTGATAAAGTTTATCACATTCCGATGATTGAAATGTCCGAAGAGTTAGCAAACACATTAAATTATGAGAGCAAATTAGATCGGAGTCAAAAGCATATTGAGGAGTTAATTGAAGATGGAGAAAAGCAAGGTAAAAAGTTTATTGAAGACAGATTAAATAGTTCTATTATTAACAATAAATAGTATCAACCTAATGGAACAATTTATTTTACTCTGGTTAAGTGGTATCTTTGCGGGATTATTAGCAGGATTAATGGGAATTGGTGGTGGGACAGTATTAGTTCCCATTTTAGTCTTTTTCCAACATGATACAGATCGAGCAGTGGCAACCAGTACATTAGCTATTGTGATGACTTCTTTATCAGGAACGATTCAAAATTGGCGAATGGGATATATAGATACACAACGGGTGTTAGCTATTGCTATTCCTTCTCTTTTCACGGCTCAAATCGGTGTTTATTTAGCAGATAAAGCCCCGTCAAATATTCTTTTAATGGCATTTGGTAGCTTTTTGATTATTAATATTTTTCTCAGTAGTTTTCGTCGTCAACTAGCTTCCCAAGAGGCTGATAATCCCTCTTTTAATCTTAACCCTATCCTAGGTCTTATGCTAACAGGCGGAAGTGCCGGAATCTTAGCAGGTTTATTTGGAATTGGGGGAGGTGTCATTATAGTTCCTTTTCAAATGATATTTTTAAAAGAACCGATTAAAGTCGCTATTCAAACCAGTTTAGGGGTTATTATTATAACAGCCCTTTCTGCTTGTGTAGGACACGCTTTTAAAGGAAATGTTTTATGGACAGAAGGCTTAATTTTAGGGCTAGGTGGCTTGATGGGCGCACAAGTTAGCACCCGTTTTTTACCTAAATTGCCCGATAAAGTGGTGGTTCTTTGTTTTAATGGTTTATTAACTTTGTTGGCAATTTTCATCTTTCGACAAGCCACGAATTAAGTATCATTAGGGTGCAAAAAATGAGCAATAAACTGACGATAATCATCTTTCATTGTTAAGTCATAATCAACTTTTACTCTTTTTCTAATTGCATATACTGTCTCATCTGTTTTCGGATTATAGCCTTCTTTTTGATAATTTTCCCAATAAGCTTTGATTCAAAATAATATCCTATAACCCGAAACTGATTTTTCCGTAACTTTTCAATATACTTTTTTCTGTCTTCTTTAGTAGGATTTGTATTGTCTATAACGAAAGGTTGCTTTGCGAGTAAACAAGCTTCAAATAAAATCTTTTCTCGATGTCTTGTTTTCAACATATCCATATTAAGTCTGAGGTGGGTTTGGTAAAAGTTTTTTACACAAAAAGAAGATTTCCCACTAGCTTGTATTCCGATGAAGATAATTCCATTCATGGTTAAACTATCGCTATTTTGACAAGTAATTGGACTTTTAAGCTAATTTGCTATACAAGAATGGAGTTTACAGACGGTTGCAAGAATCTGCACTCCTAAAATAATCATATATTGTTTTTTATAGGTATAAAAGCTAATTTATGACAATAGATGAAATTATCCTTGGTAAAGCTTTAGTTTACCCTCAAAGGCTTGTTGTAAGGCAATTAATTCGTCCCGATGGGCGGTAATAGTAATTAAACTACCCTGCTGCGGTTTTGAGAGGTTTTTGACATCTAAGGCGATTTTTTCCACTCGTTTCGCATTTTTCCAATAAAATACACCTGCTAGGGGAGACAATAACGCTAAGGTTAAAAACCATTGATGAGAGACGGGATAAAGTAAAGAAAGAACTAATCCTAAGCAAAGGAGTCCTAAGCCCGCTAAAATAGTCAAAAATACTGCTAAAAATGAACTAGGACTAACTAACCCCTGCAAAACCATCTGCTGTTGTTGAGGGTTAACATGGGTAATTTGATATGCACGTTGTTGAAAATGTTGCTGAATTTCATTGAGAAGATGGGTGTCAGCTTCACCTGCCAGAATTTCTAGTTGTTCTGTTCTATCTTTGACAGAAGCCCGAATAAAGAAAAATAAACCAATCCCCATCAAGAGGGTGAGAAAAAAAGTAGAGGAGATAACAGAGGAATTATTCACGGATTTAATAGTAATTTACGATAAAAGGATAGATTAATTAGGAAAATTAAGACACTGAAAGTAAATGATCCTTTTCTGGTCATGAACTCATCCCTTGTTTATACCAAAATCTGAGGTAAACTGATTAAAATCTTGTAATCGCTGCTTAGTTTTATCCTCAAAAAATCTATGGTCAATCGCAAAGCTTCTGTCAGTACAGGGGATTATGAACGAAAAAAGCTAGATGTTAACCTATTTTTAGTAATAGGAATCGCTGTTGCTTTAACCTTAACCATTTATGCCCTCTTTACTCCCTTTCAAACCACTTACTTTGGCACATTACTCTTTGAAAGAGGATTTACACAATACTTTACTGTTGGGTTAGCTTGTGCAGTGATTAGCTTTGTTGTTATTAAATTCACTAAAATTCAATGGGAAAATCAAGCCATTCGCAATACAAAAATTCAAACAGGGTTAGATTTAAGTAACCCAGATGGACAGGATATGATTGCGATTCAACGTAATTTAGCCCGTAGTTCTCGTTTACTAGCTATTCGGTGTAGTCGCATCTTAACGGCTTATACTCAATCAGGAAGTCGTAAAACAGCTACGGAATTTGCCTTAGATGATTCGGCTTTTTATTTAACAGCCTCTGAATCATCTTATGCGTTTCCTCGTATTTTAGTTTGGGCAATTCCCTTATTAGGGTTTATTGGCACAGTTATCGGAATTAGCCAAGCGGTTAATGGGTTTTCTGGCTTTTTAGACCAAACCTCTGATGTAGAACAAATTAAATCAGGGATTGGAACGGTTACAAAAGGGTTAGCTGTTGCATTTGATACCACCTTATTGGCTTTATTTTTAAGTGTAGTTGTAATGATTCCTTTGGTTCTAGTAGAAAGATTTGAGTCCCGTTTATTATTAAAAATAGATGTTTTTATTAATGATCAATTACTACCTCGTTTTAAAGAAGATGCTCAATCTTTTGACGAACGGGTATTAAATAAAGTGGTAACTGAGGCGATTCAAAAACAACTGCCTTCTCCCGAAAGTTTGATTCAACCCGCAGAAGCTTATGCTAAACAAGCCGCAAATTATTTAATTGATAACTTTAAAAAAGAAGTAGAAGATTTACAGAAATTGGGTTTAGAGTTAGCGAGTAATGTACATAAATTAAGCGATCAAGTGAATAGCGATCGCCTTTCTTTTAAAGACTCTGTTACCTATCAACAAGACTCACAGCAACACTTAATTAATCAATTGGTAAAAGTCGCAGATTCTTTAGAAATTCGGGTACAAGAATTTAGTCAATCAACAGATAAAATTAAAGAGATAACCCAACTGAGTGATACCTTAAATCAATTAGTTCTCTTTTTAGAACGTTCTCAAACCCTCAATCAATCTTTGCAAGATCAACTACAAACGCTCAAACCTACATTAGAAAGAATGAGTCGGCCTCGTCTCATTAGTTTTGTTGATCCAGAGGAGGAATTATAAATTATAAACTATATCAAGTCTGACTTAAGAAAACCCTGTTTTGGGAGAGATAGGGATAACTTCCGACTTCTGAACTTCTATAACTACTGAACTCTTAACTTAAAAATGCGTCGTCGTTTACGAAATCAATCATCCATTACTATCGAACTCTTTCCCTTTCTATCCATTTTAGCTTGTACCATTGGCACGTTAATTTTATTAATTATTGTTATTACTACCCAAGTATTTGATAATAGTCGAGAAATTACGATTATCGCCACCTCAGAAGATGGGAAAAATCGCACGAAAACCCCTCGTTATATCGAATGTCGCGAAGATGGGGTACTATTGCATCCGAGTCAAAAGTTTGTTCCAGACTATCAATTAACTGCTTATAATAGTTCCTTAAGTCAACTCTTAAGCGAATTAAGACAAAACAAAAGTAAAGAATATTTAATTGTCGCTGTTCGTCCTGATGGTATTGAAGTCTTTCAAAAAGTGCGTAAATTAGTAGAAGAACAAGGAATTGATATTGGTTATGAACCAATCGATCAGGGGTGGAAGTTAAAAATTGAAACAGTTAATTAAAATTCTATGCCATCGCCCACATCGTACACTTTAAGCCCTAAGCTACGCCACATCCGAATCACTTGGGGGCGATCGTCTATGACATAGGAGACATTATATTGACCCTCAATGTACTGATTATAGATTTCTTGTTTGATAATACTATCCTTGCGAGAGTCCCCCGCTTTACGCATCAGCAAGTGTATGTATTGGATGCCGTACTTTTCCAGAAACGCTTCAGTTTGTGGCTTGTAGGTATCTTCACGGCCGCTGACTAAAATGGTGTTTTGACCGTC
>JBFRWB010000135.1:0-5630 GCA_051439375.1 Microcystaceae cyanobacterium | reverse complement strand
TTCAACGGCTTTAAGCTTGATGGCTTGATGTAACGATTCAGGGATGTCAAGGGTTAGTCGTTTCATCTTCTCTGTGGTTTGTTCTGGTTGAGTTGAATCCGTTGTTCTCTCAGTTACCCATTGATCGATGTTAGATACTTTGTTGTCTGGCTTTTTGCTAATGTTAACTTTCTTTCTATTTGACATACTCTAATAACTCCTTAACTAACGCTTTAATTTCTTTGGCCGCCCTACCTTTAGGGTCAGTTTCCATGACAGTTTGACCAGATGCTGCTGACTCAGCAAACCCGACACGCTGACAGACATGATTTTTGGCGACAGGAATCTCAAACCCAGAAAGGGCTTCGACCACATCTCGACCAATGGCTGTATTGACTATTTTACGATTAATTACAAATACAGATTTCAGATTTTCTTTAAATACAGAAGCCTCTTGGATTAAGTTCACTACTTCAGTTGCAGCCCAGACATCATAAGGAGAAGGCTGTATCGGAATCACCACCAAGTCAGCAGCAATAATACCTGAACGAGCTAGTTCCGAAACGCGAGGAGGTCCATCAATGACGACAAAGTGATAGTCACTAGCCATTGAAGACAGGTCACGGTGAATGGTAGGGCGGTCTAGTCCGACTACAGTAAAAGGCGGTTGACTATCCCTAGCAGCAGCCCAATCCCTTGCAGAGCCTTGGGGGTCAGAGTCAATTAAAAGGACTCGTTGCTCAGATGTGGCTAAAGCATAACTCAGATGCACCGCTAGGGTTGTTTTTCCAGCCCCTCCCTTTTGGTTTTGAATGGAGAAAATTGCAGCCATGAATCGGATTTGACAGATTTACAGAAAAACTTAATTACAGATTGCCGTATTTACAGAAATCTTTAATTAAGTTTACTACAATGCTGTCTCAAGAGGAGACTAAGTGATGATAATGAAATTTTTCATTCCCTAAAAACTTGGCAAACAATAGAAGTTTTAGGCTCCGTCGAATAAGGATGGCTAATTATGTAAATTTTTTTCATTTCTAGCTTTGGCTATTCAAAGCTACTGTCATAATAGAATTAAGGCTTTAGTAGTAGGTGCAGGTTTACTTAAACCCGTGGAGATTAATGGTGTAACGAAGTATGCACCTTGGTTTGCTTTTGATCAAAATACAGGCAAGTTAACGCATTCTGAATTATGTTTTGATGAATCTGAGTGTCGTTATTAAAAAGGGGACAGTATTCATACTAAAGGTTGGTATCAAAAATTTACGCCAGAACAAGAAGAAACTGTCGAAAAACTTTGCCTTTATCTCAAAGAAAAACGACCTGATATATTTGCCTTTGACAAAATCAAAGGCCATGATGAAGCCGTTGCCGAGACTGGACATCCTAAGCGTAAAAATGATCCAGGTGGCTCTTTTTCAATGACTATGGATGAATTTAGGCGTAGGCTCAAAGAAAAATATGCTAACGAATAGAATGAGTATTTTGTTCTAAACACAATTTATCTGATTAATGTGAGGAGAAATTAACAATAAAAAGACTGTAAGAAGTAGAGGAGGTTAGTTAAAATGAAACGCCGTCTTATTGTCTGTTGTGATGGTACTTGGCAAGATTTAGGTCAAAGCTATCCTACCAATGTCGTTAAAATAGCTCAAGCAATCAAACCAGTCGATGAAAATCATATCCATCAAATTGTTTACTATGACGAAGGTATTGGAGCGAAACAAATCAATACTAAAGAAACTAATTTAGGAGATAGTTTGATGCAAAGAATCGGGGGATTCTTAGATAAGTGTATTCAAATAGCAGGAGGAGCTTTCGGTTTAGGAATTGACCACAAAATTCTAGATGCTTATCGTTTTCTCTGCGTAAATTATGAACCAGGAGACGACATTTATTTATTTGGTTTCAGTCGTGGGGCTTACACAGTACGCTCTTTAGCTGGGTTAATCTACAATAGTGGTTTATTAAAGCGAGAAAACATCCGAGAAATACCAAAAGCCTATAAAATTTACCGTGATAGGCGAGATGAGAACAAAAAACCGATAGGGACAGAGGCGAAGGCATTTCGCGAAGACTATGCCCATGGTAATCCAGAAAACTATCATGTTCCCATTAAAGCCTTATGTTGTTGGGATACAGTCGCGTCATTAGGCATTCCTGATCTCATTCCTTTTCTCAACTGGGATAAAAGGATCAATGAAAAATATAGTTTTCATGATTGCAGAGTTAATCCTAGCATTGAGAACGCTTTTCATGGGGTGGCCATTGATGAAACTCGCAAGGTTTTTGATGTAACTTTGATGGAACCGGCTAACGATAAGCAAAAGGTCAATCAGGTTTGGTTCCCTGGTAATCATGGTTCTGTTGGTGGTGGTTGTGAAGAACGTGGATTATCCGATGGAGCTTTAGAATGGATGATACAACAAGTGACAGCAACAAGTTTGGAATTAGCACTCGATAGAAATTGTGTTACACATCCAGTAAAGAATAGCTCCGAAGTAGTCCAGGGCGTTAGTCCAAACCCTATAGCACCCTTTGATGATACATCGCAATCACTATTCAATATTTGTGGAACCCATCGTCGTGAGATAAAAGGTGGTTTTGATGATTTGCACGAAAGTGTCATCCAACGCTATCAAGCTACCGAGGTTCAGCCTCGTTATCGACCCAAAAATCCAACGGAGTGGTCCAAGAAAAAATTTCATGAATTGATTGCAGACAAAATCAAAGCAAAAAAAGATAGAGAACACAAAAAATTATCAATGGTTTAGCACTGTTCTAGGTTGTATCTCACTCAAGAGTAAGACACATTCAGATCACCACAGAGATAAGCAATAAGGATCATTCACTGAATCAAATATTAGGGAGTTGACATACTCCACTCACTTCAGGGAGTGGATTCTCCAAGCATCACTGCGAAAGGATTACTGGCTCATCCAGACCGCTTAACTATCTCCACTCTCGCAGTAGCTAGCCATAGGCGGGGCTGTCCCCAGTTGTTCAGGTGGTTGGCCTCAGTTCTCGGATGCCCGACCATACTGTTTATTGAGAATTTGCGTTTATGTACTTTTCCTTTTTTGAGCATCCCATTTTTGTCAAAAATGGGATGCTCTCTCAGTTTTCCCAAACTAATCCGTTATTGGTAATATATCCTTCCCCAATTGGAGTTAATTCTTTGGTTATGTAAGCGGAAATCTCCCACCACAACCCTGTCTTTATTGAGTAGGTCAAGCCATTCTCCATTACTGGAAAATGGAATGTCAACATATTGAGCCAAATCTGAGTAATTGAGGACAATAATAAACCGTTCAAAGTGATTGTTATTACCCTGTCCAAAGCGATGGTAGATCACCACATTTTTATCAGGAAAAGCACCGTATCCATCAGGATGATTAACGGGATAAGGAAAGAAATTCGCTGAACGCAATGCGGGATGTTCTGCTCTGATCTTAATCAATTGTTGATATAGGTGATAGAGCCTTTGTCCAATAAAATCATTACTAAACTCCCTCCAGTGTAAAGGACGGGATACAACCCGTGGTTCACTCAACTCGTAATCTTCCCCAAATTCTTGGCCATTGTGTATCATTACCGCACCTGGGGAAGTTAACAAAGCGATTGCCGAAGGTTGAGTCTTAAACCATTGGCTCCTTGTTCCCATTCGATTAACAATGGTTGAGTGGTCGTGAGTCTCAATATAGGTAACTGGACATTTACCTGGAGCATAATCAAGATTAGCGTTGAGGATTCTAAGAATTTCGCCATCAATATGACTATTCCGTGAATAGTCAACGGATTTATATCGGAAGGGTTCAAACCAGCAAGCAGACGCACCAATTTGATTAGTATCATTAATGGCATCATAAGGATTGTCTAAAAGATGCTCAATCATTAATGCAACATTTTGTTTACCTTGTTTTTGCATATCTGCTTTGACATCAGAGATTAACTTGGGGATTCCTGCATTAGCATCTCCTTGGTGATACAATCCCCGTGTATAATCAAAGCGAATACCGTCAATTTGGTAGGTATTTAACCAATAGAGACAAACATCACCAATGAATTCTTGAACACATTTATTGTTGTAATCAAAATCCTCAAAAAGATCATAGGGACTTGGTGCAAAGCTACCAATATAGGGGGAATCATGAGGATTTTCATAAAGCCAGGTGTAAGGGAAGCCCCGATTAGGATTAGATCCTGCATTAACATGATTAAAAACCCCATCCATAATCACATGGATATTTCTGCGATGAAGGTCATTAATTAGGGCTTTCAACCGATAGATTTTATTGGTAGGATCATTTTCGCCCTCAATATAGCGGTTTTCTACGGAGAAAAAGAGGAAGGGTTCATAACCCCAATTGAAAGCATCTCCTGGCCAGGCAGTCCAAGGCATAAACTCAATGGCATTAATCCCTAATTCTTGGAGATAATCCAGTTGATTCCCAACCGCATCAATGGGGGCTGTAGCACCTCGAAATTCGGCGGTACAGTCATCAATCATCATCTCATAAATAACCAAGTCTTGTAGTGGGAGACGATTGGCAATGGGTTGAACGGTTGCCACAGGACCACCAATCACAAAAGCAGCATTTTCATTATTTCCCTGACCACCATACTTAGTACAAGGATCAGTTACCCACCGCGTTGTTCCATTTTCAAAGGTGACGAAATATTTATATTGGTAGAATCCATCTGATAAATTTTCAGGGATTTGATAGGTGTATAACCATCCTTTGGGATGGGGATTTTTCGTCATGATGGGGGCAGAGTTAAAGTCCCAATCTTTTCCCCCAATTTTACCCTGGAAATCTCCCCTAATTCTGATTTCTTTAATGTTTGGCTGCCCGCCTCTTGTGTATTGATCGGGAGCAACTGTGTTATCAGGAAGAAACAATCTGAATTCTACTTGTTGCTCGTTAACGATAGCACCAAAATCTTCATACATAATTCAACTTCTCCTCTTTGATTTAATAATGGTTATTTTTTTATTACTTGATTTCAAAAAATTTTCTCAAACAAAGAGTTTTTCTCAAATATTTATTATCTTCTTTTCTTCATTACTATAAATTCATGACAAAAACTTCCCCCTTCTCTTCTCTTGAAGTCAGTCCATGTCCCGATGTAGCGACTTCATCCTAGCTATCTGAAGAAAATCTCACTTCACTCTGCTCTGAAATTGCTTAATTTTAACCACAGATAATTGAGAATCTCACGGACATAAGTGGGGAGATTGATTAGGGTTATTATGTAGCTTTTTTGTCGATTTCACCTGAATTAATCACACTTCATATATAACACATTTATAACCGATAAGTATAATTACTTTTCTAATTCTTTACCTAACTTAAAGAGGAAACTTGAAACAAAAAAAGTCATTCGCAAACAGAGTCAAATTGATTCAAAAACGTCAAAAACCGTTTTTAGATTTTTATTTAAGATGAGTTGAATCACCGAACCTTATCCTGGCAGATGATCACCCATTCATCCTCTTTTTGATCCCATTTAGCTGCTCAAAGAGGAACCTTTACCCCCAACCTCAAGGCCGGATTATTACGCCACCGGTCAGCCACATGAGCGTACAAAGCCGTAGTCCTGGGATCAGCATGGCCTAACAAATCCTGCACTTGCCTTAAATCCGACCC
>JBFRWB010000134.1:0-48084 GCA_051439375.1 Microcystaceae cyanobacterium | reverse complement strand
CAGGAGTCAGGAGAGGGAGATTATGATGATCTAAAAAGGGAAAAAGTGCAGGACTTTCGAGATGCTACATACCTCTTTTTTGCACTTTTTTGTCTAGGAAGCATCCCCAAACCTTGATACATCAAAGGTTTCGAGTTATTCAGCAAGCCCTAAGTAATTCAAATAATAATGAGTAGGCCGAGGCTCTGCCCACCGTCAAGGTTTGTTATACCAAATCCGAGGTTAGTCCCCCCTTTTTGTAGAGACGTTGCATGCAACATCTCTACAGGGTTTTGATGAAATGTAGAAACATAGTAATGCTATGTTTTTATTGTGTTTTTACAATTTATAGCAAAAACTAAATAAATTATAGTAAAAATTAGATAAATTAAGAGAAGAAGGGTTAATGTCAGACTATGAATTTGAACAGAAACGTCGTCAGTTATTAGGATAATTATGAATTATAAATTATAAATTATGAATTATGAATTATGAATTATATAGCGTTTTCCCGTCTCTATGGAAAAATAGTAGCTTTGAACCATCCAACAAAGAAAAAAAGGTTTTAGGTCCTCTTCTTTCAAGAAAATGAAAATAAAACTTTTTCAATTATCAAGCTGTGGTAACTGATCACTGGTCACTGGTCACTGAAATGACGACCCAACCAATGCGTGGGACTCAACAGCTTATCATACATTTGGGTGATGACATCTTGCCTAGTAGAAGGAAGTAGGGTCTAATCGCTTCACGATAGGGTATAGACATGATAAATCAATCGGTTTTGACGGAGGACATCATGTCTAACTTACCCTGTTTAAAAGAAGCATTTCTCCATACCCTCATTGGTGATGATGGTTTCTACCCTTGGAATCCTTATGATGAGCAAACAGAGGCATTTTTGAGTGAACAAGAAGAACACTGGGATTTCACTCAAGATTTAAGCGATAGCGAAGTTGAAGAACGTGCTTGCCACTTGTTTGCCCAATTTAAGGACATTTCTGCTAGTACAAGCGACTCAAAATATAATCCGTCAAATCCGCTAACACTTGAGCAGATGGGGAAGGAGCTAGACAGTCTAGCTGTTTAACAGCACGTTTGGCATGAGAATGGGCTAATGCTCTTGATTTCTCAATCCCATTACTTTCTTTAACAATGGTTAATGCTTGTTCTATATCTCCATCTTGGGCAAATTCCCGTTCTATTAAAGCCTTAAGATAAGGGTTTTCTTCCATTGCATATAAAGCAGGAAGGGTGACATTGCCACTCACAAGGTCAGATCCGGCTGGTTTTCCTAAAATTTCGGTAGGAGAGGTAAAATCGAGGATATCATCTACAATTTGAAAGGCTAATCCTAAATCTCGTCCATATTGATACATGGACTCAGCGACTTCAGAGGACGTATCGCTTAGAATAGCAGAGGCTTTAGCACTGTTAGCGATTAAAGAAGCTGTTTTATAATAACTTTTGTCTAAATAGGTATCTAAGGAGAGTTGGGTATCAAAACGATTAATTCCCTGTAAGATTTCTCCTTCAGCAAAATCTCGAATCACCTCTGAGAGTAGTTTAACCACGGTTAAGTTATCTAGATTGGCTAAATACCAAGAAGATTGAGCAAATAGGAAATCTCCGGCTAAAACGGCAATACGGTTATCAAATAGGCTATTAACCGTCGGTACATTCCGTCTTAATTCGGCTTCATCTACCACATCATCATGGACTAAACTAGCAGTGTGAATCATTTCAGTGATTTCTGCTAAACGGCGATGACGGGGAGTTGGTTCTTGATTAAGTAAGGTTGCCCTTGCTACAAGGAGAACTATAGCATGACGGAGACGTTTTCCACCTGCTTCAAAGAGATGTTCGGCAGCAGCCCCTAAAATCGGGTGACGTGCGCCAATAAGACGCTTTAGATTGTCCGTTAAGAGGCGTAAATCATCATCGACAGGAGCGAAAAGGGAGGTAGTTGAGATCATTGGTTAGCCAGATTTGGCACTTTACGAAAGTTTACATAATTTTATATTTATTTTAAGATATCCGTCCCATACAAGGGAAGGGAGTATGAGAAACTTTCACCGCTTTCTGAGTCGAAAGATTAACATTTTACTGTTTCTACCGCTTCTCCTCACTCCCCACTCCTCACTCCCCACTGAAAAACTACACTTCGGGTAAAAAACCTACCCTTGTAAGGTTGGGGGAAAGAGGGTAATTTATTATCAATCATGGAAACTAATCTATTATCTGAATCAAGTTTTTCTTAAATCATGAATTATCAATGAGGGGTTGTTAAAAAGAGTGATGGTATTAATTAGGGCTAACAGCATCAAGGAATTTATAGCTAGATTTTAATGTTTAGACTAGATAAATGAAGGATAACATTAAATTAAAGATTGTCTGACAGAATAGTGATCGCTATTCTTTGAGATTTTTCTATTTTTATAAATTATCTTGTTACAGCAAATAATAAACTATTGCTGGGTAGTTATGAATGGTTGCTTTCTTCTAATTCCCCACTCCTAACTCCCCACTCCTAACCCCCCACTCCTTACTTACTGCATTTTCAAATCTTTGAGTAAGAAAGGCATTGTTATTCCTGTTACTAAACTAGAAATTGCGATCGCAATTGCCAAATTAATGTGAGTAATGCCTAATCCGAGCAGTAACAATAAACCCAAGATAACACCAACACCCAGTTGGCGATAAAAATAACCGTAGTTACGCACTAATTTTCCTGTTAACAATAACTTAGTAGAAAGCAAAGTAAATTCGATCATTGTTCTTTCCTCCTAGACAAATTTAAAAACAACTAAACCAATAGCAACGACAGGAAGAGCCGCAGCCGGCCCCAATAAACTACCCGCCATAGCCGCTAATTCATAGCCTAAATCTTTTCCGGCTAAGATCATGCCACCTATTGCGCCGCCGACTAAAGAAAATACACCAGCGAGTGCTAACCAAAAGACTCCTGTAAGGAGGGTAATTTCCCCTGTCATCAGATTACCCATAAATTGATGAACGAGGGGATTTGTCATAAGATTTCCGAAGATGTCAGCCATAGAAACTTAACTCCTTTATTCAATTAATTGCGGTTTGATTGGCCAATTCTTGTTCGATGTCTTGCAATGCTTGAATAACTATCTCTGCGCGGTCAAATTGTTGATATTGTCTAAACAACTGCTCCGCTTCTTGATAATAGGTCTTAGCAAGGCAAAGATTCTGATAATTTCCCTTTTCTGGATGTTCCATATCATCGGGTAAATTAGATAAAGCATTGGCTTTATTAGAAACAGTTGCCGCATACTCAAGGGGACTTTCTTGGGCAGTACGGACTTTTAACGCCTCATCGTAAGCTGCGATCGCTTTGAGGTTATTTTCTACGGGATGGGTACTCGGAAGGTACTGCAACGCATTAGCAAGGTTATTTTGCAGCATTGCATATTCCTGCCCGTGCTTTCCTAGGGTTACCCACTGCAAGGCAGATTTTAAGGCTTGTACGGCCATGGCTTGACGCATTTCTTCCCCTTCTGGGGTAGCATTGGAGGAAAGATAATAAATCGCTATATTATTTTGAATAATGGCAAATTCTTGGGGATAACTCTCTCCATTAAACACGGTTAATGCCTTTTGATAGGCTTGGTGTGCGTCTGATAGGGTGGCCGCTTGAAAAGGGACTAATGCTTGAAGGACAACCCCCAGATTCATCTGTGTCTCCGCCACTTCTTCGGGGGAAGCGTATTCTTCGAGGATAGGAAGGGCAGTTTCATAGGCCGCTTTTGCTTCTAGTAATAAGTCTGCCCCGTCTGCGGGAATGGTTCGCAAAGCAGTCCCCATTCCAGACCAACATCTGGCGACTAATAGGGGATAATCTGGGGGACATAATTCCAAGCCCCGACGGTAAAGCGTCACTGCGTCTTCGAGTTGATCTGGACTTTTCGGCTTTTTTTGCAGTGCTGCCGCCATTTCAACAAGCATCTTAATCTTTTCAGGTAAAGAGGCTTCATCGGATTCTAAGGCGGCTAAAGCTGCTTTAACGTTGGCGTTACTGAAGGTTAGAGTTGTCATGAGTTCCAAGAGGGGGAAATGTGGGGAGAGAGGGGAGTGCGGGAAGAAGTATTAACTGTTAATTCCCCACTGGTAACTGTTAACTGTTAAGCCGTTCTAAAACGGGCTAATTCTTCCCCAGTCTTAGCATCATGGGCATGTACAGTACAAACCAAGCAAGAATCATAGGAACGGGCAACATGACCCACTTCTACGGGGTTGGTGGGATCTTCAATTGGAATTCCCACTAAGGCTTCTTCAATGGGGCCACGGACATCATTTCCATCTCTTGGTCCCACATTCCATGTCGTCGGAGCAACGACTTGATAGTTTTTGATTTTGCCGTCTTCTACTTCAACCCAGTGACACAACGCCCCACGACTGGCTTCTGTACCGCCCCAACCTTTGCCGTTTCTTTGTTGCGGTTGAATGTACCAAGGTTCATTGAGTTTGAATTCCCGTAAACAATGTTCGACTTGGCGATAAAGTTTCACTGATTCGTGCATACGGGCAAATTCACGAAGATGAACGCTCGCTCCCCCCATTTTCTTGAACATATCGAGGATTAACCCATCATGATGTTGCCAACTTTCGCCGTGGTTTCCTCCTGCGACTAATTGACGGGCTAATGAACCCACTTCCATCCGGCCTAAGTCTTTGTGACTGACTGCCGTTGCCCAAGAATACTTACCGTCATAGTCTTTGGCATTATTTTCTAAGGGGTTAGTACTGCGATTATAAGGATGAACATCTGCCATTCCTTCTTCATACCAAGCATGACTGGTATTCTCACGGGCAAAGGTATGATCAACTAACTGATGGGTATCGCTAAAGCTATCATAAACACCCGATTTCATGATGACGGCTGCATTGCGGCCTTCGATGGTGGGAGTTTGATATTTATCTTCATGGGGAAGATAACCCCACGTTAAATATCTTCCGGGACCTTGACCATATTTGTCTAAGCCAATATCTAGCCCCATCCGCCAATAAAACCCTAAATCTGAATTCGCATGGTTGGGACTTTCATCTAACCATTCGAGGAAGTCTTCGTAGGTTTGAATTTCTTCGTAACGTTCCAAAGAACAGCCTAACCAGACAGGTTCTAACCAGTTAGTGCGGAAATACTCCATAATGCCCCAACCGCGAGTGACATCGGTTAAGGTAGGCGCACACATTACCCCCCCCGGCACCATATAACTAGAGTGCGGCCATTGTCCCCCAAAGAGAGCGTATAATTCTACGGGTTTAGCCGATGTGGTGATGGCTAATTCGTAGGATGTTCCTGTAAAGGCACTAAATCGCTTACAGGCTTCTTCGTAGAAGGGACTATGTTGATATTTTTTGTTGGTTAAATCAACAGCGTAGAGGGCATAAAAATGGCGAGGATGACTTTGAATTGTCTCCACCAGTTGTCCTAAATTACGGGCTAAGATGGCATTGCGAGGCACTTGAGTCCCCCAAGCCGTATCTAATGCCCAAGAGGCACAAGTTAGGTGGGATGCGCCACAAATACCGCAAATTCGAGGGGTTACAATTAAACCCGCTTGAGCATCTTTTCCTTTTAAGATGACTTCAAATCCTCGAAATAATTCGGCTCTTGTCCAAGCATTAACCACTTGTCCATCTTCAATATCGACTCGAACATCTAAATCTCCCTCAACTCTTCCCACAGGGGAGATTTCTAATTTTTGTACGGCCATTGTTTCCTCTCAAGTAAAACAGGTGTCGGGTTTCGGGTTTCGGGTTTCGGGTTTCGGGTTTCGGGTGTCGGGTTTCGGGTTTGCTGGTATTAAGGTTAACCATTTAATTAATACCTAGAACCCAAAAAACTCCCAAATTACTCACTGATAACTGATAACTGATAACTGATAACTGATAACTGCTCACTGAATTAAACCGTGAAGAAGTCATCTTCAGCCCAAGATGGACTGGTATCTTTCGCCTTGACTGTCATAACGGCGTATTCCTTTTTATTCACACCGGGGGGCAATTCCTTGGGAACACCCATCACCGTTTGGGTTTTGAAAACCGTTCCGGGTTTGAGATCATGGAAAGGAAATTCGGGTTCAGTACAGCCTAAACAGGGCATTCCCGCACGGGTTTTAGACGAGACTCGATTCCAAAGAATACGGTTACAAGAAGAATGAGTCATGGGTCCACGACATCCCATGTCATAGAATAGGCATCCCGTACGTTGGCCAAAGTCCTGAGTCGTGACTCGATAGCTAAAGTGCATATTACGAGTACAACCAGTCTGCGTAAAGCTGCGGAAAAAGGTTTCAGGACGATGAAACTCATCTAAAGTAATGTCCCCTACCCGTCCGGCAGCTACAGCCACTAAAATTTGAGAAATCCAATCAGGATGAGCAGGACAACCCGGAATATTAATCACAGGGAATCCCGATTTAGCCCGATAATCTTTTCCTAAAAAGCCTCCCTCATTGCGCTTCAGGAATTGCAATCCCTTAGAATCCGTTGGGTTAGGCTCCATTGCTGGAATTCCGCCATAAGTGGCACAGTCACCTACAGCAACTACCACATTTGCTATTTTTGCTAAGTCGGTTACCCAATCTTTCATGGGGCGTTCAGCAAAGCGATTCCATTCTCCTGTACCGTTGGGAGCATTAACAACGCTTCCTTCAAACACAAAAATATCAACGGGAATTTTACCAGCAACACAATCTTTTAATAGTTGCTGCAAACTATCTCCTAATTCGAGTCCCAGTGAAGGATGCCAGAGAATGTTAATTCCAAAATCTGTCACTAAATCAACAACGGTGGGTTCGTCTGCATTAAGAAACGAAAGTGTGTTTCCAGAGCAGGCCCCACCTTGCAGCCAAAGAACATTAGCCATAAGACTATCCTTAATTTGTTCGGTGTCTATCCTATTTTTCATCATGCAATAGGTTTTTCTTATTCACTCTTTTAACTTAAGAAAAAGTTAGAAAACTATAAACTTTTCATCATAAAGATGATTAAATTAACTATCTTTTGGAGAAGTAAAATTGCTATTAAATTTAGATAAAATGTAACAATTAGCACAGAAAAAATATGTAGTGCTTAAAAAGTAAGATTACATAATTCAACTCCGTAACTTAAGGTAGAAGCAACTCCGAATGCAGACTTGACATTACCCCTAGTGGGTGATAATCGTCACGGTCATTTCCTTCAACGCAGAAAATAATAGGGATAGAAGCCCTATATTATCTTTTGGTTTAAAATCATGGACAGTGCCAGAATATTAATCATCGAAGATGAAACCCCTATCCGCGAACTCATCATGGAAATGTTAGAGTGCTACCATTTCCAAACTATCGGAGCAGCCAATGGGAAAGAAGGCTTACAGAAAATTAGTCAAGAACGGCCTGATTTAATCCTGTGTGATATTATGATGCCCAAACTGGATGGTTATGGGGTTTTAACCGAATTGCAACGCTGTCCCCAAACCCGCCACATTCCTTTTATCTTTCTAACCGCTAAAGTCTCTAAAGAAAATATGAGAGTTGGCATGAATTTGGGAGCAGATGACTATATTACCAAGCCCTTTAGTCATGAAGAATTAGTAGAAGCAGTTCAGGCGCGGTTAACTAAAAAAAATTGGCTTGAACAAGACGTTTCTGCTAAAGTTCAACACCTTAACCGTAAAGCCAGCTACTATCTTTATCATCATCCCGTTACTCATCTTCCCAATCAATTTTTATTGCGTCAACTGTTTGAACAAACTATCATAAAACGCTATGAAAATGACAGCGATAGATCCCTAGAGCAACTCTTACCCATTGCCTATCTTAAATTGGATCGCTTTAATCAAATTTGTGAAACCCTAACCTACACAGAAAGTGATCAATTATTACAAGCTGTGACCCAAAGATTGCAAGAAAAGCTAGGACAAGATAGGGCGATTACTCACTTAAATAGTGACGAATTTATCATCTTAATGGAAACGGTGAAATCTCAACAGCAAGCGGATCTTCAAGCGGAAAAGATTATTGATCAATTAACAGATTCTTTTTCCATTAATGATCAAGAAATATTTGTCTCAGCCAGTATGGGAATATCCTTTTATCCGACCCATAGCCGTCGTTTAGAGACTTTAATCGCTAAAAGTAAAAATGCGATTAAACGGGTTAAAGACTTAGGTGGCAATCAATATCAACGTTACTTACCAGCCTTTGATTTGGTGCAGCAAGATCAACAAAAACGGCTGGATATTGAAGCTAAACTTCACCGTGCCATTGAGCGCAATGAATTAGACCTTTATTATCAACCAAGAGTAGATTTAAACACAGGCAAAATAACAGGTGCTGAAGCCTTATTACGGTGGCACACCTCTGATCTAGACTTTATTTCTCCTAGTGAATTTATTCCTATTGCTGAAGAAACAGGATTAATTCAATCCATTGGTCAATGGGTCATGAAAACGGCTTGCCAACAATCCGTACAATTACATCAAATTGACCCTGAGCTTAAAATTGCAGTTAACCTATCAGCCCGTCAATTTTATTCCCTTAAACCCCATGAAGAACTGTTAAGAATTTTACAAGACTTAGCGGTACAAACCCATTGCTTAGAATTAGAAATTACTGAGAGTACGCTGGTAGAAAATTCTGCGATCGCTCGTACCAAATTAAATGCTTTTAAAACCTTGGGAGTTAAAATTGCCATCGATGATTTTGGGACAGGCTATTCTTCTTTACAATACCTTCAAGATTTACCCATCGATATTTTAAAAATTGACCGTTGTTTCATTCATCAAGTCGATCAAAATCCTAAAAATGAAGTCATTGTTAAAACCCTAATTTCTCTTGCTCGTCAACTTAATTTAAATGTGATTGCAGAAGGAATTGAAACGGTGGGAGAACTACAGTTTTTACAGCAAAATCATTGTCAGGAAGCGCAAGGATTCCTCCTAGGCCGTCCTCTCCCTTTCCACAAATTGATAGAGAAAATTCAATTATCCCATATTGGCTTAACCTACCTTTTGCAACAAGAACAAGCCCAACCTAAGTTACAATTAGCTTGTTAAATCCTGCTTCAAAAAAGTTTTGTCTCGGTTAAGCTCAAATACCTAACATTTAATTTGTCAAGAATTGTTCACATAGCTTCATATTTGTGTTAAGTTTGTTAAAGAGGTCAGAAATGAGACCTGCTCGTTGTTTAGTCACTCTTGCAGATTAACCTAAAAGCTATGGATAACCACTGGAAAAAAAGCGTAATCAGGATTAGTATGTGGCTGGTTGCTGAAATTCTCCTTAATTTATTAGGAATTGATGATCTCGCCGACTATAGCGAATTCGTCTTCGAGTCATCCCCCTCCGCCAACCATCTTGCGGTTTCAATGTATGTGATTCGTCATTCATAACAAAACTTTAGAAGTGCGGGAGTTCAGAAGTTGCCCAATACCCGACACCCAAACTCTAAGATAAAAAAATAGGGGAGCAAGCCCCCTATATTGAGCAAGTTAATGGATAAACTTTGTATTATTTAATCACTTCTAGCTGAAGAACGACGACGACGACGACGAACGACGGGAATAAAATCCTCTGCTTCATTTTCTTGATCTTCATTCTGTTTTGCCTCCGTTACGGTATCTTCTTGACTCTCTACCGCCACTAAATTTTCTTCATTCTCTACCGCCACTAAATCTTGCTGCGCTTCTACTAATACAGTAGGCTTATCTTCCTTAACCTCAACAGATGGTAATTCTTCTTCTCTTTGTACAGATGAACGACGACGACGACGAACCACGGGAAAATCTTGTTCTGGGTTATTTTCTTCAGGTTCCACTGTTTCAGACACTTCAGCTAGAGATTCATCTTTGATTTCTCCCTCAGATTCTTTTAACGTCTCTATATTCTCTATCTCACTATCAGAAGGTGTTTCTATCGCTTCCTGAACTGGGGACTCAACTGGAAGTTCAAGGACTGTTTTGGGGACTTCTATCACCTGAGTCGAGGTTGGGGTTAGGGTTTCTTCAGTCACTGGTGGGGCTGTCAGTTCTTTTTCTTCCCCATTGGGGGTTTTAACAGAAACAATGACTGATTTAGGGTCTTTTACCGGCTGTTCTAAGCGCACAATAGGAGAAATTCCCATCAAGGCATAAACATCCTGTTCTAAGGGGGTCATTTCCACCGAAACACGCTCTTTAGGTGTTTCTTCAGGACGATAAGTGCGGTAAGGTCGCTCTTTTCTCTCTCGTTCTTCTGATACAGACCCATTTCCATTAGGGGTAGCGGTAGTTTTGGGGGTAGCTGGTGTGTCTTCTTTCGCTCCATCGGGAACACGACGACGACGACGACGACGAGCATTATTAGATCCACCTTGTTCTTGATAACTGGGATGATGGAGTAAATCAAGGGATGTATTATCTTTTGCTTCGGTCTCAACGTAAGTATCCTTTAGAGGGAAAGGCTCAGGTTCAGGGACAGGGGGTGGCGTAACAGTAACTGGGGGAGTCACAGGGGGAGGCGTTGTGACCATGGGGCTTTCTAACGCCATTGAAGATTCATCACCGGGTAAGTTGGCTAAATGACCTAAGCCACCGCAAGTGGGACAGGATTGACCAAAGAGTTCATAAATATTTTGCCCCTGACGTTTACGGGTCAATTCGACTAACCCTAATTCGGATAATTGGCTAATTTGTGGTCTCGCTTTATCGGACTTGAGGGCTTTGTTAAAGTGTTCTAGTAATTTAAGTTGATCTCGTCGGGAGTCCATGTCGATAAAATCAACAATAATAACCCCCCCAATATTCCTTAAGCGCAATTGACGGGCAATTTCGGTGGCTGCTTCACTATTTGTCCAAAGAACGGTTTCTCTTGCCGTTGCTGAACGGGTAAATGACCCGGAGTTAACATCAATTACCGTTAAGGCTTCGGTGGGTTCAATGATAATGTATCCCCCAGAGGGTAAATCAACTCTCGGTTTTAAGGCTTCTCGAACGGCTGCATTAACCCGAAAATAGTTGAGAATGGGCTGATGTTCACGGTGGTGATCAATTAAGACACCTGACGGGGCTTTTCCATCTCCCCATCCTATGAGATGATGCTTCACTCGTTTGACTGCATTGGCAAAATCTACCACAATGCGATTGACATCAGCACTGTACATATCCCGTAACACTCGTTGAATAAAGTCATCGTCTCGATTGAGTAACGCAGGGGGACGGGTGGCGTTGGCCTGTTGTTGAATCAATTCCCATTGCTTTTGTAAAGATTCTAAATCTTCGATAATTGCTTCTTCAGACTTTCCTTCTGCTTCTGTTCTGACTAATAAGCCCATTCCTGCTGGTTTAACCAGAATGGCTAAGGCTCTTAGCCGACTTCGTTCATCTTCGTTACGAATGCGTCGGGATAAATTAACCCCTCTACCATGGGGCATAAGGACTAAATAACGCCCCGGTAAGGAGATATTTCCTGTCAAACGGGGGCCTTTATTCCCTGTTGGTTCTTTCATTACTTGAACCAAGACTTTTTGCTGAGGGGTTAACAATTCGGTAATTGCACCGGCAGAACGTTTTAGTCGTAAGGGGCCAAGGTCTGTGACATGGATAAAACCATTGCGTTCTGCATCACCAATATTGACAAAAGCGGCATCGATACCGGGAATTACATTTTCGACAACGCCTAAATAAATGTCTCCAACTTGTTGGTTTCCTGTGGCGACCACTAATTCTTGAATTTGATCATTCCAGAAAACTGCAGCAATTTGATGTTGTTCTGCAATAATAATTTGCTTGGGCATTCAATTTCCTCAAACTTTAGTAAATATTAAAAACACCGCTAACGGTATAAGGGTGGATAGGGAATCATTCAGTTTTGATTTCTATTCACAATGTTCTCTAGTAGCATTAGGATATTATGAGCGGCTCAATGGACTCATTCAATCAATGGTTAATACTTGGGGAAATTAAAAAACAAAGTATTGAACCAAGACTGTAAGCTCAGATACACTTTATCTATCTGGTGAGTATTTCTGCTGGAAATCCTCTTGATCATCATTGCGATGAGTTAATCCTGATTTGGCTTAGAAAGATTAAGGTCATGGTTGACTTATTTATCTATCAGGAGAGCAATCGATGTTTCATCTTGTCTTAGATGCTACTTATGATTTTTTTGTGTAAGATGACTGTCATGATATCTTTGACCCTGATTTGCATCTTGTCCGACTGAGGACAAATTCCCTAAGTTTGCTCGTTACTTCAAGACTATTTTAGCTCAAAGACTGTTTCCATAAGGGAATAATAAGCGATATTTTAAGCAACTTTAACCTGACTATACCTTGATTGGGGTTTTTCTGACAAGGGTGTAGTGAATTATTAATCAGGGTTATAGAGTACTACGCAAAAATCAAAGGTCAAAAATCAAAAGTAAACTGTAACTGGGTTTCAAGGATTGTTAATGTCAAATTATTTAATTGTTAAACTATAGTTATCATTATCTGCTAAGGTTGCCCAATCTAAATCAGGATTTGCTTTAAGTGCCTTTTTAATTTCATTTAAACGGGGTTTAATTTCTACCTTGAGATATTGTTCGGGTATTTGATCGGGATTAATAATTTCTACTTTGGGGGGAAGCTTTCTTAAACTGAGTTTTCCATCAATTCCTTCTAGCTTTGTTTTTCCTGTTAGTTTCATTTGACGAATTAAGTAGGCTTTTAATCGATCCGCTTGACTTTGTGCTTCATTAGCTAAGTCTCTTAGTCGTTTTGCTTCGTTTTTACGGGCTTCTGCGACGGTTTCTTGATGGCGAATATAAGCGGCAACGTTTAAGGCTTTTTCTTCAAAGTTTTCTGATGTTTTTAACCAATCATTGAATAACTTTTCTATCTTGGCTTCTTTTTCTTCATCGCTTAGGGTTTCATTCTCTTGGATGTCATTGATGGAAGATTCTAGGGTTAATAAGTCGTCTGATAATTGCCAAAGGGTTGTCATTATGAATTATAAATTATGAATGGTGAATTTGGGTGCTAATGTTGCTACGCAGATGTAAGAAGGTACTCATGTAAAATACCTAAAACCTAACACCCGAAACCTGATACCTATTAAACGGTTAAAGATTGGCCATTATTTTTAGCGGTTAATTGCAAGATAAAAGGAACGGCTTTGTGACTCCATTGTTGAGGAGAGGGAAAACTAGATGCGTCTTTTCCCCAACAAGTTTGCAGCATTTCTGTGTTAATAATACCCGGATTTAGTGCAACAATTCCGATTCCTTGGGGAACTTCTTGGGCGAGTCCTTGGGACAGTCCTTCAATTGCCCATTTACTGGTACAATAAGGCACAACTTCAGGAGAAGTAGAACGTCCCCACCCCGAACTAAAGTTAACAATAATACCGTTTCTTTGGGCTATCATAGCAGGTAAAAAGCCTCGAATGGTTCTGACAACTCCATTAATATTAATATCAGTTAGTTGACA
Source organism: Microcystaceae cyanobacterium (assembly GCA_051439375.1). Lineage (GTDB taxonomy): Bacteria > Cyanobacteriota > Cyanobacteriia > Cyanobacteriales > Microcystaceae > JBGTGT01. The sequence continues at coordinate 34,647 of JBFRWB010000134.1, read as the reverse complement.
AAATTCTGTTTCGCTAATTTCCCATAAGGATTTGGGTACATTAATTATTGCTGCATTATTAATGAGAAAGTCGGGACTTCCCCATTGTTTAATGATACCTTGTGACCAGTTTTGTACTTGTTGATTATCGGATAAGTCAATAACTTGAAAGTCATGGTTAGGATAGCGAGTCTTTAGTTCATTAATTGCTTGAGATGAACGACCACATCCTATTATTTTATGACCTTTTTTAATAAATCCATCGGTCATTGCTTGACCTAATCCTTTTGTTACTCCTGTAATGATAATTGTTTTTTGCATGGTTATTCGTTACTTAAACTGCGTGTAGGTTGAAAATAGTAGTTGGTGGGGACAGGGAATGGGGAATGGAAGGTTTGACGAGTTGTGAAAACTCCCCTTGGAGAGATAGACAAGGTTTAAATTGTGGTTTGGATCTAATCTATCAAATAATTTATCAGTGTTGGGTTGCGTTTCTCAACCCAACCTACGAAACTACGAAACTTATGCACTGTAAAGAAAATAATCCTATAGCAGTACAAAATAAGGTGTTTGACAATCTAATCTATCTTTGTGTGTTCGGGAACGAGGAACAGGGAACAAAAAATGTTCAACGACTATAATTTTTACAAATTGGGCAAATATATTATGATATAGCAACTTTATTCAAATCGTTTAAATAAACAAAGCTTAGTTATGTTGTTTCGTCAGCTATTTGACCAAGAAAGTAGCACTTACACTTATCTTATCGCCGATGAAGAGACAAAAGAAGCCCTCCTAGTGGATACTGTCCTAGAAAAAGGCGAACGAGAGGTTAAACTTCTCGAAGAATTAGGGTTAACCTTGCGCTATACCCTAGAGACTCATATTCATGCTGACCACATTACTGGGGCATCTTACTTAAAAGCCAAGACTAATTGTATCAATATTGTGCCAGATGGGGCAAAAGCTTCCTGTGCAGACCATTTTATGCAGCATAACGAAAGTTTAAACCTAGGTTCAGTACAGATTAAAGGAATTGCTACCCCCGGCCATACAGATGTTGATCTAACTTATCTGGTTAACCAAACCCATTTATTAACAGGAGATGCTTTATTTATTCGTGGTTGTGGCCGTACCGACTTTCAAAACGGTGATGCAGGAAAATTATTTGATTCAGTGACGGAACATCTATTCACCTTACCCGATCATACCCTCGTTTATCCTGCCCACGACTATCAGGGTCGTACTGTTTCCTCAATTGGTGAAGAAAAACAATATAATCCTCGTTTTTTCGGTCGAACTCGTCAACAATTTATTGAGTTAATGAATAGCTTAAAGTTACCAAACCCTCGTAAAATAATGGAAGCAGTTCCTGCTAATGAACAATGCGGCAAAATCTTACAGCAAACAGTTAACAGTAATCAATGAAGTCGTTGGACAGAAATAATTAGACAAAATGGGTAGGGGTAAGTTTTTACGAAATGCTTATTCTCTAATGGTTTAACCTTCATTTTAACCTGCCCTATCCTATCCAATTAATTTAGTTATAAGTGATTACTCAACAAAAAGGGAGAAAAATAGATGATTGAAACAGTTGGTTATCTCTTAGCGGTACTTATCGGCGTTAGTCTAGGATTATTAGGAGGAGGCGGCTCAGTTCTTGCCCTTCCCGTCCTTGTGTATATAATGCAAGTTGAACCCAAATCAGCGATCGCAATGACCCTTGTAATCGTCGGAAGTGTCAGCTTCTTAGGTTGTCTTCCCCATCTCTTAAAAGGGAAAATCCCCTTAAAAATAGCATTAATTTTCGGAACAGCCACGACAATTGGGGCTTATGGCGGAGCAAAACTAGCCGTTCTTCCCTTTATAACCAGTACCTTGCAAATGAGTCTGTTTGGCGTGGCAATGCTATCGGCCGCAAGTTTGATGATTTATCGCACCGCCCGATCTAACCATAATGATAAAGAAACCCTAGATAAAACCCAATATGTTGAACCCGCTTGTCAATATTGTTGGTTGTGGTTAGTAACAGAAGGATTAGGCGTGGGAATATTAACTGGGTTAGTGGGAGTAGGGGGAGGATTTGCCATCGTTCCCGCTTTGGTACTATTAGGAGAAATCCCCATGAAGCAAGCCATTGGAACATCCTTGTTAATTATTGCTTGTAACGCCATGGCGGGATTATTAGGCTATTTAGGACAAGTTTCCCTAGATTGGCCGTTAACCCTTTCTTTTACCTTTTTAGCTGCACTCGGTACCTTAATTGGTTCTCATCTGGTGAATTTTGTTTCTGCTAAACACCTACAAAAAGGCTTTGGTTACTTCTTATTTATCGTTGCTGGATTTGTCTTAGTCCAGAATTTAGCCTTTTGAATATCTACAGAAATTGGGTCAACATAAGCTTAAAATCTAGTATTCAGAGTGAGAATTCTTTAAATCACCTTAATTCCACTGGCCGTAAACTTGGTTAGCCAAATTCCTAGATCCTCATCAGGAATACATTCTCTTACCTTATCAAAAACTTGTTTGGCTTCTGCTTCCGACTGACAAAGGGTAAACACTGTAGGACCCGAACCTGACATCATAGTTCCCACTCCTCCTGCTTGGGTCATTATCTCTTTAAGATTAGTAACTTTGGGATATTCAGGTAAAACCACCTTTTCTAAATCATTATGTAAATAATGCCCAATTTCCTTAGTTTTATGGTGAGAAATAGCCGAAACTAATTGACCCGACTCAACATGATCCGTTCGTTGTTGAATATTCTGAGGATCGGTAATATATGTATGTTGAAAGGCTTGACGATAACTTTGATAAGCCCAAGGTGTAGAAACAGCAAGACTCTTATATTTAGCTAAAACTAACCATATATCCTCTAAATCAAGCAAAGGATCGATCTTTTCCCCTCGTCCCGTTGCAATCGCTGTCCCCCCCGTTAAACAAAACGGTACATCCGACCCTAATTGGGCGGCAAGTTCCCCCAATTCAATATGGGTTAACCCCAACCCCCACAATAAATTTAGCCCAACTAATACAGCAGCACCATTCGTTGATCCCCCTGCTAACCCTGCGGCCACAGGAATTTGCTTGTCAATGGCGATTTCTACCCCTCCAAAGTTAGCAAATGCTTTCGGAAACTGTTCTCTCATCAATTGGGCTGCTTTATAGGCTAAATTAGTGTTATCGGTGGGAACGTCGGGGTTATTACAATGAATTCGGATTTGATCCGTTCCATTAGGGTCAATTTGGATAATATCGGTCAGATCGATACTTTGTAAGACCATCACTAATTCGTGAAACCCATCGGGGCGATCGCCAATAATTTCCAGATAGAGATTAATTTTAGCAGGAGCAAGTAAGGTATAAGAGCGCATTAGATTGTAAGTTGAGGGATAAGCAATAGTAAGGCAAAAAGCAAGGGACAAGGGGAAAAAATAGGAAAAATCGGCAAAACAAAAGGTTGCGTTGATTGACTAATTATTTATGCACAATTAACTTTATACTGCTATCAAAAGGCAAAATGAAGAATTGACACTATTGTTTTAAAGGTTAAATTGAGAGAGTTTAGTAACATCATCAGATGAGAGTTGCCAATCTAATGCACCTGCATTCTGACGAGCTTGTTCGGCGTTTTTTGCGCCGGGGATAGGAACAACATTCCCCTGACTAATTAGCCAGTTTAAAGCAATTTGGGCGGGTGTTTTTTGATATTTTTGACTAAGATTATCAATTTCTCTGAATAAAGGTTCGCTTTTCTCTAATCCTTTCGGGCTAAAACGACTATCCCATTGTCTGGCCCCAGTTGGTTGAGTGTTTTGGTTGATACGATATTTTCCAGTTAATAATCCTTGTTCTAAGGGACTGTAAGCTAAAATTGTGATTCCTAATTGTTTAGCAGTTTCTAGAATCCCATTTTGTTCTATTTTACGAGATAAAAGCGAATAACGAACTTGATTCACAGCTAAGGTAACCCCTTGTTCTTTTAAAAACCGATCCGCTTCTTTCATTTGACTCGCAGAGTAGTTACTAACTCCGACAGTAACAATTCGTCCTGCTTTCACTTCTTTGGCCAATGCTTCCATTAATGCCTTTTGTCCCATTAAAAAGTCAAATGGCCAATGAACTTGGTAGAGAGCAACTTGTTGAACCTGAAGACGATCTAAACTCGCTGTTAGTGCTTCTCTGACGGAGTCTTGATTCCATCGCCAAGGTAAAGGAAAATACTTTGTGGCAATTTGCACATTGGCAGTCATTTTCGCTTTGAAACGTCCAATTAAACGTTCTGATTCCCCAAATCCATAGACTTCGGCTGTGTCAAAAAACGTAACACCCTGCTCAATGGCTACCTTAAATGCTGCTTCTACCTCAGATTGTCCATAATTTTTGCCATAGCCCCAAAAAAGACCATCTCCCCATGCCCATGTCCCAATTCCCAAGGCAGGGATAGTTATTTGATTGGCTAGTGTTACTGTTTGCATGATTATTTAAGTATAAATTCACTTTAAATTTTAAGCTCAAGACTTACGCAAATCAACACCTTTGAGGACTTCTTTAACTCAGGTTATAGTGTAGATGGACAGGATAAATAGCAATTAGGAAACACATTATGGGTCTATTAAAACGGATTGGGGGAATGATTCGTAGCCAAATTAACGGTTTCGTCAGTGAAGCAGAAGATCCTGAACAAGTACTCGAAGAAACAGTGGCTGCGATGGAACAAGAAGTGATTGAAATGCGACGGGCGTTAGCAGCAGCGATCGCTACCCATAAGCGTACCGAACGTCAAGTTACCAAGTATCAAACAAGTAGCCAAAAATGGTATGAACGGGCGCAAATGGCGGTAGAAAAGGGGAATGAAGTGTTAGCTAGAGATGCTCTGATGCGTCGTCAGTCTTATCAAAGCAATTTACAAATCTTGGCAGATCAAATGACTGAACAACGTAATGTGATTCAGAAAATCAAGACAAATTTATTAGATTTAGAGAAGAAATATATGGATGCGAGAGCTAAGAAAAATCTATATATTGCCCGTTTGAGATCGGCGGCCGCCCATGAGAAATTCCAATCTTTTATGGATGATTTACATCCTAACAGTACCGCTAAAGCATTTGAACAAATTGAAGCAAAAATTATCGAATTAGAAGCTAAATCTTCAGCCTTAGCTGATCCCCTTGAAGAAAAATTCTTATCTTTAGAGGATAATCAAAAGGTGGATCAACAGTTAGAAGTTATGAAACAAAAACGGTTAGACTCAAGTTCCGAACCTTAAACAATTGGGGCTTTACTGTTAAGTCTTATCATTGAATAAGCCAAGGAATTGTATCTTTTTCTCTCCCTAGAGTACGCTCATTTTTGGGTAAACTTTCAATAATTTTCTGGGCAATGTCAATAGTTGACTCGGTTGCTTTAAAAGACGTTATATTATCTTGCGTTATTTCTGAAACAATATCATTTTTGGGTAAACTTTCAATAATTTTCTGGGCAATGTCAACAGTTGAGTCAGTTACGGGATGAGTAATAACTGTTTTTGGAGGAAGTTGTTCTAAGAAGAAATCTCTCGTTTGAGGTTTCAAAAAGCCATCTAATACAGCCAACTCACCAAAGGGTAAATTCATTTTTCTTTGCTCTATCAGAATGCGTTGAACTTGTTGTTCGTTTAACAAAGAAGCTTGCTGTAGATAATAGCCAATAGGCTGACAGCGAGGTGTTTTTAGGATATCTAACCATTGTTGAGCAAAAAAGTTAGCAGTGTCTTGAGCAATCCAGCCATGTAATGCTAGAATTTCCCCAATCTTTAAATCGGCATGGTCTTGTTGTTCTTTTAAGGCTAATTGAACTTGTTGTGGGGAAATGAGTGCTGCTTGTTGTAAGATTTCTCCTAATAAGGGAGAGCCATCACTGTCGTGACAGGAGATTGATAAATGAAAGGCTAAACTCTTCCAATAGTTATCAGGAATCACAATATGGGAGTCAGAAATAAATAATTGATGCTGCTGAGACATAATTTTAATACTCTAATAAGAAGGCTTTCAGACTCAATTAAAAGTCATTCTGTTCAACACAGCATGAAAGGGTTGCTCATTTCTAGTTTAAGAATCTGCTAATTGTCTGAATATGACAGTGATCACGGCACAAAGTGACAGTGATCACTAGATATGAATAATAGACTGCTTGCAGAATCTTTTCGGTTACAAGGTTAACTCAAGGTTAAGTATGGCTTAAATTTTAAAAAAATCTTAAAAATGTATAAAATCAGAGGACTGGCGTTCAAATCCTACTAAGATGCTGTAGAGTCATTTTTAGTTCGGTGAATCCTTTCGTTATGAAACAATGACATATTGCGCTTTTTTTGAATAATATTCGAGCAGAATCAAATAAGCCTTGACAGTCCATAGAGGTCATCGTTAGATTCTAATCAATTCAAAAGCATGGTCATTACCATCAACTATTCACACAATTTTAGGGAGTAAAAATTAATGGTAGCTGCCCCTGATAAACCAATTACAGAACAAAACCCTTTATCCCCCGATGAAGCGCAGAAAATCCACGCTTATTGGCGTGCAAGCTTATATGTCGCTGTGGGGATGATTTATTTAAAAAATAACCCTCTTCTCAAAGAATCAATTGATGCAGAAAGAGACATCAAATATCGCCTATTAGGTCACTGGGGAGCATCAACAGCCCTAAGCTTCGTCTATGTTCACCTCAACCGACTAATCAACAAATATGACCTTAATGTAGTCTTAATGGCAGGACCCGGCCACGGCGCACCCGGTATTCTCGCCCCTTGTTATCTTGAGGGAACTTACACAGATTTTTATCCTAATATGAGTCAGGATGAAGAAGGAATGCAGAAGTTCTTCAAGCAATTCTCCTTTCCCGGCCATATTGGTAGTCATGTTACCCCAGAAACCCCCGGTTCTATCCACGAAGGCGGAGAATTAGGCTACAGTCTATCCCATGCTTACGGGTCTGTCTTTGATAGTCCAGACTTAATCAATGTTTGTGTGGTTGGGGATGGTGAGTCTGAAACGGGTCCTTTAGCCACCGCATGGCATTCTAACAAGTTTTTAAACCCGATTCGAGATGGGGCAGTTTTACCCATTCTTAACCTTAATGGATATAAAATTGCTAACCCAACCATTCTAGCTCGTATTTCTAGCGAAGAACTCGAATATCTCTTCCGTGGCTATGGATATACCCCTTATGTGGTGGAATGCAAAGCGGATGAAGATTACATTGCTTGTCACCAGAAAATGGCAGCAGTTATCGAACATTGTATCCAAGAAATTCGTTCCATTCAACTCGAAGCCCGTAACAGTGGCGTTCCCAAGCGTCCTAAGTGGCCAATGATTATCCTTCGTTCACCCAAAGGATGGACGGGTCCTAAAGAGGTGGATGGTAAGAAAGTCGAAGATTTTTGGCGAGCTCACCAAGTTCCCATGGGAGGAATGCACAGTAACCCTGCCCATGTTCAAATGTTGGAAGAGTGGATGAAAGGGTATAAACCCGAAGAACTCTTTGACGAAAACGGCACATTAATTCCTGAGTTACAAGAACTGTCTCCCAAAGGAAATCGCCGTATTAGTGCCAATCCCCATGCCAATGGTGGTATCCTTCGTAAAGCCCTGAAAATGCCCGACTTCCGTAGTTCTGACTATGCGGTTGAAATCGATTCTCCGGGGAAAGTTGAAGTGGAAAATACCCGTATCTTGGGTAAATTCTTACGGGATGTGATGCGCAACAATATGCACAACTTCCGTGTCTTCGGACCTGATGAAACTGCATCCAACCGTTTACAAGATATCTACGAAGTCACCCAGAAAACATGGTTAGCAGATATTTACCCCGAAGATGAAGGGAATACCTTGCTTTCTCCTGATGGACGGGTCATGGAAATGTTAAGTGAACACACCTTAGAAGGTTGGTTAGAAGGTTACTTATTTACTGGCCGTCATGGCTTTTTCCATACCTACGAAGCCTTTGCTCATGTGATTGATTCCATGTTTAACCAACACGCAAAATGGTTAGATATTTGCAAGAAACACGTTCCTTGGCGAGTCCCGATTTCCTCATTGAATATCATGTTGTCTTCGGTGGTTTGGCGACAAGACCATAATGGTTTCTCTCACCAAGACCCCGGTTTCTTAGACATTGTGACTAATAAGAGTCCTGATGTGGTTCGGGTTTATCTTCCCCCCGATGCTAACTGTTTATTAAGCGTAGGAAATCACTGCTTAAAGAGTACCGATTATGTCAACGTTATTGTGGCTGATAAACAGAATCACTTGCAATATCTCACCATGGATGAAGCGGTGAAACATTGTTCCAAAGGGATTGGTATTTGGGACTGGGCAAGTAATGATGATTGTGGCACAGAAGCCGATGAACCTGATGTGATTATGGCTTGTTGTGGTGATATTCCCACCATGGAATCTTTGGCTGCAACGGCTATTTTACGGGAAGAATTCCCTGAGTTAAAAGTCCGTTTCATTAATGTGGTGGACTTATTCAAATTGATGTCAGCAGGTGAACATCCCCACGGATTATCTGACCGTGATTTTGATAGCTTATTTACGGTTGATAAGCCAGTTATGTTCAACTTCCACGGTTATCCTTGGTTAATTCACAAGTTAGTTTATCGTCGCAGTAACCAAGACCGAATTCATGTTCGGGGTTATAAAGAAGAAGGGAATATTAACACTCCCTTAGAGTTAGCGATTAAGAACCAAATTGACCGCTTTAACCTTGTGATTGATGTCATTGACCGCGTTCCTAAATTGGGATCTCGTGGGGCTCATGTTAAAGAACGGATGAAGAATGAGATTATTGAGCATCTCAATCATGCGTTTGAAGTGGGTATTGATAAGCCTGAAATCACTAACTGGAAATGGCCTTATTAAACCTCATCTGACACCTAATCTAGTTATTTAACTCATGTAGGGACGTTCCTAGGAATGTCCCTATTTTTAAATAGGATATACAGCAAAGAAAGGGTTTATGTTTGACAAGCTTGAAACCGGCAAAGTCCTTATTTTATCAACAATTATCAACTGTTAACTATTCACTGCTATAGATGGATCTCATCAGCCACTTATTTTACTAATATTAAAACTTTGCAAAGTTTCCTCTTGATCTTGGCATAATGTATTGTAAGTTACAGAAAATCCTTGTCTAAAAAATGAACAATTTAGAGATTTCAACTGTTCAGGAAACCAATTCAGAACATTTTCATTCATTTTGTTCTAAGGTTAAATGACCCCTATTCGGTGTGACGAGTGGTTAACCATTCCTAAATTAACCATCTGAATGGCCAACTGTGGGTCTTGTTAAATTCCTGACTTGTTTGAGTTCAGAGCTTAAACAACAGAGGAAACGGATGAATTCCGACCCAACTGGCTAAATTGTCTTCAAATTATCAGAAGTCCAATCTATAAATAGCTCTGAAATCTTTAAACTCATAAACGTCGTAACTTAAAGGCAACGTTAGTTCACAATGACAAAACTCTTAACTGAATCAAAACTATCTAGTCATAGGCGATCGCAAACCGCCCCATCCACTGATTACCTATCTATGATTAAAGGAATCACTCGCTGGTTTCCCCCTGCGTGGCTACTCTGCATTCCTTTAACGGCAATCATTGTGGTGGTATGGCATAGTGCAGTTGCTGCCCAAGATGCTGCTGCTACTGAAGTCACCCTAGAAACGCTTTCTCAGCGTGCAGATGAATTACAAGGCTATATCAATACGGTTTGGATCTTAGTTGCAGCCGTCTTAGTCATCTTTATGAATGCCGGGTTTGGGATGTTAGAAACCGGCCTCTGTCGTCAAAAGAACGCTGTTAACATCCTCGCTAAAAACTTAATCGTTTTTGCCCTTGCAACCATTTCCTACTGGGTAATTGGCTATTCTCTGATGTTTGCAGGTCCAGATAACCCCATTATTGGGGGGGGAGGTTGGTTTCTTAGCGGAGATGCAGCAACCTATGGCTTAGATCCCTTTCCGGCTGGACTTCCCGTTCCTGTTTTCTTCCTCTTCCAAGCAGCATTTGCAGGAACCGCGGCCACCATCGTTTCGGGGGCTGTGGCAGAACGGATTAAATTTACGGACTTTTTAATCTTTAGCGTCCTTTTAGTTGGTATTTCTTACCCGATCACAGGTCACTGGGTTTGGAGTGGCGGCGGCTGGTTAGGTAGCCTTGGCTTCTCTGACTTTGCCGGATCAACAGTCGTTCACGCAGTTGGCGGTTGGGCTGCCTTAGTCGGGGCTGCTATTCTCGGACCCCGTAGCGGAAAGTACGACAGTGAAAATCGTCCTAGTGCAATTCCCGGGCATAACCTCAGGATTGCTACCTTGGGCTGTTTAATTCTTTGGATTGGCTGGTTTGGCTTTAACCCCGGTTCAGAATTAGCGGCCAATGAAAATATTGCCTATATTGCAGTTACCACTAACATTGCCGCAGCAGCAGGAGGAATTACTGCTACCTTCACCTCTTGGTTCAAAGATGGAAAACCTGACTTAACCATGACTATTAACGGAATTCTCGCTGGTTTAGTGGGCATTACCGCAGGATGCGCTGGTGTGGGTTATGAAGGGGCATTTATTATCGGTGCAGTGGCAGGTGTTCTAGTTGTCTATGCGGTTGCTTTCTTTGATAGTGTCCGCATTGATGATCCTGTGGGCGCAGTTTCTGTTCACTTAGTCAATGGAACTTGGGGAACGTTAGCAGTTGGTTTATTTGATAAGGAAGCCGGTCTTTTGTACGGTGGTGGAATTGGTCAACTAATCAGCCAAATCATCGGTATTGTAGCGATTGGTGCGTTTACCATTATCTTTAGTGTCGTTGTCTGGATGGCACTCAAAGCCACTTTGGGGATTCGTGTTACACCAGAAGAAGAGTTTGAAGGTCTGGATATTGGCGAACATGGTATGGAAGCCTACACTGGTTTTGTCACAGAAGGGGATGGTCTGATGAGTAACCCTGCTGGTGGTATTAGTGGTGTTGATATTCAAACGGGTACAGAAGTTTAATAATAGACTCGTTAAAGAATCACTAACTCACTAAAAATTTTGGGAAGAGGGAATGTTTAGTCTATTTGGCTAGATGTTCTCTTTTCCATATATACAATCAATTCACTACAAGTTCAGGAGAGTCATATTGAAAAAGTCCTGATGAGTGATCACTGAAATAACCGTTTGTCTTTAAATTATAATTTCTTGTTTAATTTTTTCCCTTGATATGCTTTGACCCTATTTAAAATAAGGTCAGATCCTTATCATTAACTGTCAAATTCTATGTCAACTGCTCAAATTCTAGACGGAAAGACCCTAGCAAAAAAAATTCAAAGCGATCTACATGATTGGATTATCGACCTAAAGCCACAGAAGGGGCGATCGCCCGGTTTGGCTGTCCTCATGGTGGGAGATAACCCGGCGAGTGCTGTGTATGTGCGTAACAAAGAAAAAGCCTGTGAAAGAGTCGGCATCAACTCCTATGGTCGTCATTTTCCCACAGATACCCCTCAAGAAACTGTTGAAGGTGTTATTAAAGAACTCAACGAAGATCCCAATGTCGATGGTATCCTCGTCCAGCTTCCCCTTCCCCCCCACCTCGATGCGGTCAAACTCTTGCTTACCATTGATCCTGATAAAGATGTAGATGGCCTTCATCCGACCAACTTAGGCCGCTTAGTACGAGGAGAAGACGGATTACGAAGTTGTACCCCTGCGGGAGTAATGAAATTATTGGATGAGTATAAAATTGAAATTGCGGGAAAACAGGCGGTTATTGTCGGGAGAAGCATTTTAGTGGGAAAACCCCAAAGCTTAATGTTACTCGAAAAAAATGCGACGGTGACGATTGCTCATTCTCGTACCCACAATTTAGCGGAAGTTACCCGTCAAGCCGATATTTTAGTCGCTGCGGTGGGAAGACAAAACTTAATTACGGCTGATATGGTTAAACAGGGGGCAGTTGTGATAGATGTGGGGATTAATCGGGTAGAAGATGGTACAAAAAAAGGACGTTTGGTCGGAGATGTAGATTATGAGTCCTTATTACCCATTGCTAGTTATATTACCCCAGTACCGGGGGGAATCGGACCGATGACCGTTGCTTGGTTACTGCACAATACGGTAAGCACTTATGCTCAGTAATCTAATATTAAACGTTGATGAAAAGATGAATATCCCTAAAAACGACTAAATCTTTATCCTTGAGGCCAACATTCTCCCTTGAAAGAAATCTTTAAATTCTCTTAAGATTTTGATTAAGTAAGGAGAGTTGAGGTCATGGAAATCAATATTTTTGTATTGAAAACAACCCCAATAGCGATCGCTTTAGTTATTTTAGGTAATTCATCAGCCGTTATGGCTAGTACACTTAAGTTTGGTGAACAGCAAGTATCAGAACGGGTCTTGGATTTAAGGCAGCAGGTTGTTTTATTTAAGGCTAATTCTGATAATCTTGCTTCATTAACGCCCTTATTACCTTCTGGTAACCAGCCATCTCCTTTAGCGTCCGTTTATTTCTTTCAAGCCATGACTTTAGCTGGGGAATGGCAACCAGACACACAGGTTAGTTTAAGAGAAACTCCTCCCCAGTGGTACTTTAAACCCACAGGTTGGAAAACCTTTCGCTAACATCTTTTGATTATTTCTTTTTGGTTGAATGTTAAAACGAAAAATTTCTTTTTCCTTACCTAGCTTATTTTTAATCGCCTTAGCTGGATTTTTATTAATTTTACTCTGGCAATTAAGAAGCTTAGTAGTCATCCTAATGATTGCAGTGATTATTGCTGCGACCCTAGCTCCTATTGTAGAAAGCGTAGAAACAGCAAAAGTTCCACGGTGGTTAGCGGTTTTATCGGTTTATTTAGGGCTTATTATTGTGATTACTGGGGTTAGTCTCCTACTCGGCCCTACGATTATCACCCAAATTCAGCGACTGGGTGAAAAGCTTCCGGGGTACTTAGAAGAAGTAAGGCTAGTTATTCGGGAGCTAATCACTCGTTTTGGCTTTACAGAACCCGAAACCCTCAATGGACTCAATCAACTCCTTGATATTCAAACCCTTACGAATTGGACATTAAAGTTAAGTCAACAATTATTGATTCGGACAAAAGGATTAGTCGGTGGAGTGATTACCCTTTTAGGGGGGATTTTCAACCTTATTTTAGCAGTACTGTTATCTGGTTATATGTTATCGGGGTCAGAGAAGTTATTACAAGGGATTTTTAGTCTGTTTCCCCAACCTTGGGATCAAAGATTAGCGCAACAAGTACATCCTATGAGTCAAAGAATGGGAGGTTATATCCAAGGACGTTTATTAGTGTCTTTTATCCTTGGACTAGCCATTAGTGTTAGTCTGAGATTTTTAGGAATGTCGGAATTTTCTTTAGGGTTAGGAACAATCGCTGGAATTACCAATTTAATTCCCTTTTTTGGTCCAGTTTTAGGCGCAATTCCCGCTTTGATTGTCGCAATTGTACAGGGAGGATGGACTTTTTTATGGGTGTTACTTCTCTTTGTGATTATTCAAAATGTGGAAACCTATGTCTTAGATCCTTTGCTGGTGGGATCTTCGGTAAGAGTTCCCCCTTTATATCAATTGTTAGCGGTTTTAGGCGGCGTACAACTCTTAGGAATCTTAGGAGCTTTAATTGTTCCGCCTTGGGTAGCAGGAATTGGAGTTTTATTAGAGAATCTTTATTTAGAACCCAAACTAGCTCAAGAACAACTGCAATCATCGGTTGAAACAGAAATAGTTGAACCAAAGTAAGCAGAGAAACAGAAGACTTAACAATGCAGCAATTCTCATTTAACTGCTAAGTGTTAACTAAAAGAACGGAGAGGGGGGGATTCGAACCCCCGATAGGTTTGACCCCATAACGAATTTCGAGTCCGCCGCATTCAACCACTCTGCCACCTCTCCTTGTGACTAGACCTTTATCTTATCGCATATTCATTCTCAAATTATCCATGATTCATTATCAACTGTTGAACTGATCAAATCTCTGGTTCTATTCCTAAAGCTCGTAATTGCTCTTCTAAGCGATTTGCTCGTTGTTTTTCTCGTTCCATTTGCTCTTGAGGCGTTAATAATAAGTTACCATCACTATCCCACCACCGCAGCCAAGGAAACGACTGATTTTGGTATTCTCCTTGCCAAATCCCTAATTCAAGGTTTAATAGTTCAATAGGGTAATGACCTCGTTTATTGGGGGTCATATTTTGATAACGACCATTAATTAACTGATATACTTCTACCTTTGCTTTTTTGACCTCATAAATGCCATAAAATGGAATTTGTATTGCTCGTTCATAAACCCAAAATTTACCCTTAATAGGGGTTTGATCCCGTTCTTCTGAACCGTTACCCGAAACAAATTCTAACGCAATTAATGGTATCGCTGTTTCTTTCCACAAAACAAAAGAACGACGCACTTCACCATTGATTGTAGGAGACACATTAGGAACATAAAACCAATCAGGTGCTTCTGCTCCTTTATCGGGAGACTCAGGGGGATCTGGGAGTCGCCAATAAATTCCACAATCTCGACCAATACAATAATTTCCATCAGGATGACGTTGCTGTAAAATCGGGGTAATGCAGTGGGTTAAAAGGTCACCTTGAGGGGGTTCTTGATAGTTTTTCACAAACTTTCCATCTTCATCTGGCAATTGAGTATGATCGGGTAAATTGGGCGATAAATGGGTCGGAGTGTCAGTCGAATACTCGTCTTTAAATTGGGTGGAAGGTTGGGACATTTGATTCATAGTAATCTACCCATAAAATTTATTTTTTCTAAGGTGTTATAGAGGCGAATTTATCCAGTAAATTAGTAAGACAGCCCAAAATTATTGAGCCAGAGGTTCAGAAAGATTTATTGGATGAAGGATCACTTCATGAAATTCTCGGCGATTTTCTTTATCTAAAAAGACTTGCTGTAGTTGTTGCCAATCTTGCCATTTTTGCCAACGGGTTTCTGTTAATATTTTTGTTAAGGTTGGCATTTTCTTCTGCACATTAAAATCTAAAACACGAAAGAGAAATTCTCCTAAAACAAAGCTATCCTGCATATCTCCTAACACGCCTTGAATCTCTTTAATCTGTTTAAGATATTGTTGATAAGTCTCTCCATAAAACTGAGTAAATAGCTCCATATTATAGCGATTTTTCTTAGCTACTTTACGAAGATCATGTAGAGAAATTCCTTGAGTATTCAGAAAAGATTCTACCTCAACAGGTGTTAAATGATTCTGATCATTGTCTAACCAATTATTATTCCCTTGAGAGAAAGAATAACCCACTAACCATCCTTGGTGCAGTAAAAGCTGACTAATTTGGGGTAAAAGAAGATCGGGAAGAATGGTATAAATATCTAGTTCACCCACAGGGGTATAACTGGGATTTTCTAGCCATTTCTCAAACCCATTTTTAAGGTATTGATAATACTTATCTGTTAAGATCGCTTTTACTTTTTTTAAGGCTTTTTTACGTTCTTTTTTAAGAAAGTCTAAGGCTAATTTTAATAGGGTTTGTTCCTTCGCAGGAAGGTTAGGATAGTAATGATTTTCTAAGGTATGTTGAAGCACGTCTAAATCTCTTAATTCTCCTAATACTCTGGCTACTTTACCAACTTTTCTCTCATTGGCATTTTTCGGTAAGGTTAAAGCAGACGAAAAGCCAACAATTGCACTTCTGAGGCGACGCATTCCTACTCGCATTTGATGCAAATCTTCAGGATCTTTATCTTGTAAGACTAACTTTTCATATTTGCCGATTTTGTGGTAGTGTTTGTCAAGCGCAATATAAGCCCAATCTCCAAAAGTTTTAGCGGTTTCTTTCGTTGTTTTTTGTTCCTTTGGGGGTTCTATGTTAATGAGAATCATCTTTTTTCCTTGGTTCATTTGTCAATACTAAATTAGGTAGATTTAGACTATTTTAGCCTTTTCATCTGAAGAAAGTTTTTAGGTCAAAGAGCTATCTTTAGCCTAATCAGATAACAATAATGCCAACTTTTATTATAACTAAGGGATTTTATAGTTAAACAAAAGGGTTAATAATCTTTAACTTAACTTTAAATATAGAGCTAGTGTACTTTTAACACAACTGATATTATTGCTATGCTTCGGCTAGTTGGCATAAATACCTTGTGTATAGTATCAACATTTACCTAATAAGACTTTCAGCTTTTACTCTGAATATGCTTAAAGAAATAACCCACTAAATAGAGTGAACCACAGAGAACAATTACAGAATTATCATTTTGTTTAAACCCATAATCTAACGCTTCAAATAGAGCTTTAAAGGGTTTAACTTCTCTTAAGTCGGGACAAATTTCTTGAGCTAAACTTGCTAACGCTTTAGGATTTGCAGTGCTGTGATCTTGGACAGGAACAAGATATAAATTATCTCCTTTTCTCAATAAGAATTTTAAGATTTCTCGATGTTCTTTTGTTGATAACATTCCCATTACCCAAGTAATTGGTTGGTTAAGTTGATGTGCATAGTGAGCCAAACCTTGAGCAGCAGCCGGATTATGTGCGCCATCGATTAAAATATCTCTATTATTATAATTAAACCATTGTAACCGTCCTAACCAATTTGTTTGTGCAATTCCTTGTTTAATCGCTGTCGCTGAAATTTGCCATCCTTGTTGTTGTAAACATTGCAAAGTTGCCATTGCAATAGCTGAATTGATTAACTGAATATCTCCTAACAAGGGTAACGTATAATCTATGTTTTGATAAATGGCTTTCTTGTCTGTCAATCTCTTAGCGGGTTTAACCCATACCGTCGGACAATTTAAAGCTTGGGTTTTCTCCTTAAATACTAATTCTGCTTCAGCCGGAAGTTGGCCAATAATAGCAGGACAATTCTCCTTAAGAATTCCCGCCTTTTCTGTGGCAATTTTAGTTAACGTATCCCCTAAAACTTGCCAATGTTCCCGACTAATAGACGTGATCACCGTTGCAACAGGCTTATCGCATACATTGGTTGCATCTAACCGTCCCCCTAATCCTGTCTCTATGACCGCAATATTTACCTGCGATCGCTTAAAATATAACCATGCCACCGTTGTGACCATTTCAAATAGCGTAGGTGGATTATTATTAAGGTCAATTAAAGACTCGATTTCTTGTAAAAGTTCCTCAAAGTCTGAGGTGAAAATAGGGGTATGATTAACTTGAATTCGTTCTGTCCAATCAATTAAATGAGGAGAAGTATAACGACCCACTTTGTACCCTGCTTCTTGTAAAACAGAGCTTAAATAAGCGCAAACTGACCCTTTTCCATTTGTTCCAGCCACGTGAATAATAGGAACAGATTGTTGAGGGTTTCCTAATTGATTGAGTAAGGTTTTAATCCGTTCTAATCCTAGATTAACACCAAAGCGTTGATAAGATTTGAGTAAAGAATCAATAGACACAGTTTAATAAAAATAGAAGTTTAGGCGTTACAGGAAAATAAATAACTATTTTTTAGCCTTTAGCTTTTCATTTTATAACATATGCTAAAGTCAGTAAATGGAAAAGTTTTATTTAAAAGCGATCGCTACCTGAAAGTAGATCGTTAGCTCTAAAAAAGCGAGAACAATTAATAGGTTTTACTGATTAAAAAATGTTGAGTTCATCAGATGTTAAGGAAGTTTAAACGATGTTAAAAAATATATATTGACTAGAGATTGTTACTGGGTCTATGCCATCGTCAACAATCAATACTCTATCTAACCCCAACGATTAGTCAATCTACAGAGTTTTCAGTAAGTTAAGAGTTAAAAAATAATTAATTAAGTTGCTATCTCTTAAAATTTAGCTTTTTATTATATAATAGAAAGAAATCAGACTTGATTTTATAGCAATTCCCAAGGTAATGAGGTACACCCCTAAATCTTAACACCTGCCTTCTGCCCCCTGCCTCAGAACGGTTAATTCCGTACCTCACAACGTGAGGGGAACGCTATATCAATATCTTAACTGCTTATTTCTCCCTCACCCAAAAGATATGTCCTTACCAATTGTTGCCGTTATTGGTCGTCCTAATGTGGGAAAATCCACCTTTGTTAACCGTTTAGCAGGGGATCAACAGGCCATTGTCCACGATGAACCCGGAATTACACGAGATCGCACCTATCGTCCTGCATTTTGGCAAGACCGAGAGTTTCAGGTAGTGGATACAGGTGGGTTAGTTTTTGACGATGAAACGGAATTTTTGCCCCTAATTCGTGAACAGGCTATGTTAGCCTTAACAGAAGCCAGTGCAGCCATTTTCGTGGTGGATGGCCAAGCAGGAGTCACCACAGGAGACTTGGAAATTGCGAGTTGGTTAAGACAACAATCTGTTCCTATTTTACTCGCGGTTAATAAGTGTGAATCTGTCGAACAAGGTATCATTCAAGCTGCACAATTCTGGGAATTAGGATTAGATGAACCTTACCCTATTTCAGCGATTCACGGAAGTGGAACAGGAGATTTATTAGACGTACTGTTAGAGTATTTACCCCCCATTGATGAGTTACCTGATGAAGATGAAATCAAAGTAGCAATTATTGGTCGTCCCAATGTAGGAAAATCGAGTTTATTAAATGCGTTGACGGGTCAAAATCGCTCTATTGTTAGTCCCATTTCAGGAACAACAAGAGATGCCATTGATACAGTAATAGAACATGAGGGACAACGTTATCGTTTAATTGATACCGCCGGAATTCGACGCAAGAAAAATGTTAATTATGGGGCAGAGTTTTTTAGCATTAATCGAGCCTTTAAAGCCATTAGACGCTGTGATGTGGTCTTATTTGTTTTAGATGTTGTTGATGGCGTAACCGAACAGGATTTAAAATTAGCCAATCGCATTATTGATGAAGGCCGTGGGGTGGTAATGGTTGCTAATAAATGGGATGCAGTAGAAAAGGATTCTTACACCATTTATGAACATAAACAATCTATTTTATCTCGTCTTTATTTTCTGGAGTGGGCTGACTTAATTTTTGTGAGTGCAATGACAGGACAACGGGTTCATAAATTAATGGAATTAGTCAATCAAGCAGCCAGTGAACATCGTCGTCGCGTTAGCACTTCTGTGATTAACGAGATTTTAGAAGAAGCGGTTTCTTGGCATTCTCCCCCCACTACCCGACAAGGAAAACAGGGTAGAATTTATTATGGAACACAAGTTTCTAGTCAACCCCCCAGTATTGCTTTATTCGTCAATGATCCCACTCGGTTTAATGATAATTATCGCCGTTATATTGAGAAGCAATTTCGTAAACAATTAGGTTTTGAAGGAACACCGATTCGTTTATTTTGGCGTGGCAAAAAAGCAAGAGATGTGGAACACAGTGTTAACCGCGCAACTAAAGTGTAACAGTGAACAGTTAGCAGTTAGCAGTATGGGGGCTTTGTACACCCTAATCGTTATCAATTGCTTTGAGAACTTGTTTAATAATTTTAGGATGCAAAATCTTATTACTATGAAAAGGAACAACGACTCTGAGATTATCCTTAAAATAAATTCGATGGCTTCCTTGGGTTCTCAATAAGGTAAACCCTGCCTTAAATAGAAGTGATTCTGCTTCTTTTGCTGTTAATCTTGGCTGTTTAGGCAACCTTTACCTCCACCATCATTGTTTGTATTTCTTGTTGCAAAAGAGCCTCTTTCTCGGGTTGAGATAAAGTAGATAAATAAAGTTCGATGGCTTCTTTAATATTGTCTTGAATTTCTTCTAAAGTGTCACCTTGACTTTGACATCCTTCTAGTTGAGGACAATAAGCATAGTAACCGTCCTCATCTTTCTCGATAATGACACTCATTTGAGTCATCAGGTTTGACATACTTTACTCCTAACTTGATTAGTGGGGTTTCTCACAATTACCTTAATTTTCAGTGTGGATTTTCGTTTCTCGCTACAACTTAGCTCTAATCCTTATCTTTATCCTATAAGGCTTTGAGCTTTTGGGATATATTCACTTATATAGCAATCACCGAATGAGTCATGAGATAGCTTTTTTCCCATCTGTTCCCTGTTCCCCGTTCCCTGTTCCCTCAAACTTAGATGTGTTTCTCACAACTCATAACTTATTACTATAGTAACGAGATTTTATACTTAGCGTTAGAATAGGAAAGAATACTATAATAACTGTATTTTTTTGTAACGCATTTTAAGAAATCCGTGGTTAAATTTGACTCTATTGATGCTGCACTAGCGGATATTAAAGCAGGACGCTCTATTATCGTTGTCGATGACGAAAATAGGGAAAATGAAGGGGATCTCATTTGTGCTGCTCAATTTGCAACCCCTGATATGATTAATTTTATGGCGGTGGAAGCCCGTGGTTTAATCTGTTTAGCCATGACAGGGGAACGGTTAGATACGTTAGATTTACCCTTAATGGTCACTAAAAATACAGATAGCAATCAGACAGCATTTACGGTTAGCATCGATGCAGCCCCCCACTTAGGGGTCTCAACAGGAATTTCCGCCGAAGATCGAGCAAAAACCATTCAAGTCGCTATTAATACCGCCACACGTCCCGACGACTTAACCCGTCCCGGTCATGTTTTCCCCATTCGTGCTAGACAAGGAGGAGTACTGAAACGGGCGGGTCACACCGAAGCGGCTGTTGATTTAGCGAGACTGGCGGGACTTTATCCGTCGGGTGTTATCTGTGAAATTCAGAATTCTGACGGTTCAATGGCTAGATTGCCCCAACTTGCCCAATATGCTCAAAAACATCAGCTTAAACTGATTAATATTGCTGATTTAATTAGTTATCGACTCAAACACGATCGCTTTGTCTATCGCGAAAGTATTTGTAAGTTTCCGAGTCAGTTTGGGGAGTTTCAGCTTTATGCTTACCGTAACACCTTAGATAATACTGAACATCTGGCCATTGTTAAAGGAAACCCCCAAGATTTTGCCAATCAACCTGTCATGGTGCGAATGCACTCAGAATGTTTGACGGGGGATGCGTTAGGATCATTACGTTGTGACTGTCGAATGCAGTTGCAGGTGGCTTTAAAAATGATAGAATCTGCAAAATTAGGAGTTGTGGTGTATTTAAGGCAAGAAGGCAGAGGAATTGGCTTGGTTAATAAGTTAAAAGCCTATTCTCTACAAGATTTAGGACTCGATACTGTAGAAGCGAATGAACGATTAGGATTTCCCGCCGATTTACGTGACTATGGGATGGGGGCGCAAATGTTAAATGATTTGGGAGTCAAACAGATTTGTTTAATTACTAATAATCCCCGAAAAATTGCAGGATTAAAAGGCTATGGGTTAGAAGTCGTTGACCGCGTTCCTTTATTGATTGAAGCCAACGATTATAATTCCAATTACCTTGCTACGAAAGCCCAAAAACTGGGTCATTTATTATTACAAACTTATTTAATATCCATTGCCATTGAATGGACAAATGATTTAGTTTCTATTGAGGAACGATACCAAGAATTAGAAAAATTACGTCGTCTGAGTCGGGAAAATAACCTTTTATTGCAAGAAGAAACCCGTCCCGTTGCGATCGCACTTTTTAGTCGCCCGTCTTTAATCTTTCATCTGGGTTTTGATCAAGCGAAAATTGCCGATTCTCATTGGTATAAGCAAAAAGATCATCCTTATTTACAAGCCATTTTAACTATCTTAGATGAATTAATCACATGGAAACAGGTGAAACGCCTTGAGTTTTTTGTGTCATTGGGGGATGATCCGATGTTAGGATTACAAGTGCAAGTTTCTCGCAAAAATTATACTTTTGAACAAAAATCATCCCTAGCTTGTCTTCCTCTACAAACTCAAACCATTTATAGTTTTAGCTAAAGATTGATTAAGTAAAATCTCACTGTTCGCTTAAATCAAAAAGCGATCGAGGATACAAAAGGTTAACATCCTTTCTATAGCTGTGATCACTCAAAACACGCCTCGGTTGGGGAATTTCAGATTCAAGGCTTTTCTCTTCTCCATTGTATCTTCTTAATTCTGCCTTTCTGCACTAGCTATTTGTCTAAAAAGCATATCATAGGAGTCCATCATGGATTCAAAAGTAAAACGAGTTGCATTATTCAATCCAGCTTCTCTAATGTGTTTCATTTTTTGTGAATTAAGCAACGTTTCAGCAATGATGTTCCCTGCTTCTTCCGGTGCATCTGGCTCAAAATAGACTGCTGCATCCCTACAGATATCAGTCATCGGCAAGCGATTAGAAGTAAATACTGGACAGCCACAAATTTGGGCTTCAATCATAGGTACACCAAAGCCTTCTTGTAAAGAAGGGAAAATTAGCGCAGTGGCAATAGAATACATTGCCCTAAGATTGTCATTTGATAGGGCGACTAATTCGACGACTTGTTCTTCTAAATTGTGATGAATGATAAATTGTTTGATTTCTTTAGTCCAAGGTTTTCCCACCATTACTAGGCGCACAGAAGTCATTTCAGGATTTTTTTTGAGATAGTTAAAGATTCTCAGTAATCCCAAGCGATTTTTATACCACTGATTGCCACCAACATGTAGCAACCATGAATAGGAATTAACATATATTCCTAAACGAGTGGCTCGCTCAACTGCTTCTTGCTGAGGCATAATTTTGTAATTAATATTTACGCAATCTTGAATTACAGTCGTTTTATTTTGTTTTGCTTTAGTAATCCTTAAAACATCCATACGAGTCGTCTCAGAAGAACAAGTAATCCATTGAGCGCGTTTTAAACCACTAAGAATGATCCTTTGATATTGCTTGCCAGTCCAAGAAGGGATGTTTTCTTTAATTTCTCCTAATGCTCCCCGAATACCAAACATATCATGACAAATCACTAAGTGTGTTTTATCTTGTAGGTAGTGGGTGTAATGTGAGTAAGCTTGATCGCATATACAAACTAAATCTACCTCCTGACTTAATTGACGCAGTTGGAATGGAAAAAGTATTAGTTTATCAATATATCCTAGCCACTTGCCAAAACCAACTGGAGAGGGATGAAGTTGACCAAAAATAGGAGATGGGTCTTTTCTAAGAACTTCATATCCTTTTTGAATTAATCCTTGTTCTACTAGCTTAGAAAAGCGAGTCATACTAACTGACTGATCATTAGCATAAGTACCAATAAGTAAGATTTTCATAGATTTACCTGTTAAAACAAAATTTACTTTTGAAAATATTTATCGCTATCATAATAGTGATTCTTGAAGGTTTTGCATTTTTTATCTTATAAACTAAATAAACGCAATTATACAACCCCAATTCACTATGTCTAATGCTAACCCCCCTCAAGTCGTCATCATCGGTGGTGGCTTTTCTGGCTTATATGCAGCTAAATTTCTTAAAAATGCACCCGTTAACGTTACTCTAGTTGATAAGCGTAATTTTCACCTATTTCAGCCCCTTTTATACCAAGTTGCCACAGGTGCCTTGTCTCCTGCTGATATTTCCTCACCGCTTCGTCTCGTCTTGCGAGGTCATAACAATACACACGTTCTATTAGATGAAGTAACGGATATTGAACCTCAACAAAAACAAGTGTTCTTAAAAGGCCATGAACCTTTAAATTATGATGCGTTAGTCGTTGCTACAGGTGTCAGTCATCACTATTTTGGCAATGATCAATGGGCGGAATTTGCCCCTGGCCTAAAAACCATTGAGGATGCACTAGAAATTCGCCGTCGGATCTATTTAGCCTTTGAAGCAGCCGAAAAAGAAACAGATCCCCAAAAACGTCAAGCATGGCTAACCTTTGTTATTGCAGGAGGAGGGCCGACAGGGGTAGAATTAGCAGGGGCGATCGCAGAAATTGCTCATGGGGCATTACAGGGAGATTTTCGGCAAATTGACACCAGTGAAGCTAAAATTATCCTTATTGAAGGGATGGATCGCATATTACCCCCTTATAAACCCCAATTATCCACTAAGGCAGCCCAAGATTTAACTCAGTTAGGAGTAACGGTGCAAACCAATAGTTTAGTCACTAATATCGAGGATCATGTCGTTACAATTAAGCAAGGAGACAATATTCAAACCATTGAAGCACGGACAATTTTGTGGGCAGCAGGGGTTAAAGCTTCAAAAATGGGTCAAGTCTTAGAAAAAAAGGCAAATGCAACTTTGGATAGAGCAGGACGGGTTATTGTTGAACCAGACCTTAGTATTCCCAATAATCCTAATGTTTTTGTTATAGGAGACTTAGCTCATTTTGCCCATCAAGGGGAACGGCCGTTACCCGGTATTGCACCCGTCGCTATGCAGCAAGGAGAATATATTGCTCGTTATTTGGCTAAAAAGTTAGGCGGCGAGAAAATACCTGCTTTTAAGTATGAAGATAAGGGAAGTTTAGCGGTTATTGGTCAAAATTCTGCGGTGGTTGATCTAGGGTTTATTCAGTTAACAGGGTTTATTGCATGGTTTGTTTGGGTATGGGCGCATATCTATTATTTAATCGAATTTGACAATAAATTGGTGGTTATGGTGCAATGGGGCTGGAATTACTTTACCAGAGGACGTGGCGCACGGTTGATTACAGGTGAAGGGATTATTCATGCTCCCACGGAGGAGAATTAATCGTTAATCAGAAGTTCAGAAATTACAGAAGAGAAAGTAATAGGTGAATCGTTAATTATTCTCTTCTATATTTTCTGTTTGGTAATTATTTTTGCCTAGCTATTTATTATCTAAAATCATGTTATCTTCATTGAAAAAATTTCAACCTTGGATCAATCTAGCTGCGATTATTGCAGCATTTGTTGTCAATATTTTAGCCAATATCACTCCGATTAATAATTTATCCATTGGAGAGATTTCTGATCAATATTTTCCGAATGTATTAATCATTCCTGCGAGTTATGCCTTTGCGATTTGGGGACTCATTTATCTGGGTTTAATCAGTTTAGGGGTTTATGGTGTTCTGCCAAAAAATAAAGACAATTTATGCGTTAAAAAAATCGGGTTTCTTCTTGCGCTTAGTAGTTTAATTCAGATTGTTTGGGTGATCTTATTTCAATTTTATTTTTTTACTTTGTCCGTTCTTACGATGATTGGAATCTTGATTCCTCTTTTAATTTTATATCAAAGATTGGACATTAATTATGTTTCCCTCAAAGCATCCGATCGTTGGTTTATTTATTACCCTATTAGTTTATATTTAGGGTGGATTAGCGTTGCGACAATTATTAATATCGCTTCTACGTTAGATTATATAAATTGGCAAGGATGGGGACTCTCACCCCTTATTTGGACGGGAATTATGTTATCAGTTGCTAGTTGTCTAGCTACTTTTATGAAAATACAACGAAGCGATCGCATTTATACAGGTGTTGTCATCTGGGCGTTAGCTGCGATCGCTGTTAAACATTGGCAACAAAATGGTGTGGCTTGGATATCATTAGGATGGGCAATTGCTTTAATTATTGTCACTCTTTTACCTAATTTTAAAGCCAAAAATTAATCAGCAAACATTGATTGCTGTTTATCTTCTACTGGCCAATCTTCATTTTCTCCGCCAATAATAAGACGCTTCAAACCAACATATTCTTTACATAATTGATGCAGAGAATTAATCAGGATATCTAAAGCAATTAAATCACTTGTTCCTAAATCAAACCAACAGCGTCCCCACATTCCTTCATATTCAAATTCTGCCATATTGTGCATAGGGGCCATTAAAGTTTGATCCGATTGTTCTAATTCATAGTCCATATAACTGACTTCAATTCCTCGATCTTGCACTTGTAAATTTTCTGCATTAAACCCTCCTAATTTTCCTAGATAAAACCAAGAGTCAAATAACTCCTCTATGTACTGTTTTTCCATTTCAGCAGGAATGGTTTCAAATTCTAACCACATCCATAAGTCAAAAGGATTAAATTCGCGAAATTGAACATCCATAATTCAGTTATCAGTTTTTTAAGTGAATCGTTAACTATTATCCTTGAGAGGAACGATGGGTAAATTTCCAGAGGCTGCTAGAGGCTAAATTGGTGATGATATGGGCTACGATAGGAATTAATAAGTTTCCTGTCACTAACGCACTATAGCCCAATGCGAACCCAACAATGGTAGCCCAAACCACATAGGGCCATTGCTGAGAGCCACTCAGATGAAGAACACCGAAGATTAAGCTAGAAATAATGACTGCGAACAGATCATACCCAAATGCAGGTATCATAACCCCTCTAAAAAGTAGTTCTTCGCTTAATCCGGGTAACAAACCTAGCCAAATTAAATCTGGCCAGATGAGGGGTTTAATTACCAATTCTAGGTAAGCATCCGCACTTTGACGATAGGCTGGCCATAGACGATAGACAAAGCCACTGGCGACGATAATTCCTATCGCTAACAAACTACCGAAAATTAAAGATTGAGGTGTTAATTCCCAAGATAACAGGAAAACTGACCCCAAATATTGCCATATTTTTGCTACGAACATTAAAATAATAGCAGTTACTCCCATCACTACTAAAATTTGTGTCCGAGTTAAGGGTTCTAATTCAGGATTATTACTATTATTGCTGTTAGTCACGATGGATTCTCAAAAAAACACATAAAAGGGTAAAATAACATAGATTTCTTATGCCCTTCTTTCACAAGTTTAGCGTAATTATCCTTCTTTCTGAGAGAGTAAACAAAACTTAGTAATCCCTACTAGAATAAGTACTGAAAGGGAATATCCTATTTTGATAAAAATACAATTTTTGAGGAATTATGAAAAATTTATTTGATATGGGTCATCTTTGGATGTAATAGCAAAGAAAAAGTTAGTTAGGATAATAAAATAAGAACCTTGCTTAATCTTTATCTGATCTCAAGTTAATAAATCGTAACTACCAAAGATTTTAATTGTTTCGGTGTATTGTTCTAGTTCCTGTAATGCGTCTTGAACCGAGTTCTCTTGTAAACTTCCTTCTAAATCAAGGAAAAATAGATATTCTCCTAAAGATCGCTTCGTTGGACGTGATTCGATGCGACTTAAATTAATATTTCTTTTTGCAAATACTTGTAATGGATTGACTAACGCCCCCGGTACATTGTGAGGAACTGTAAAAGCTAGGGATAAGCGTGTCTCTCCTGATGGGCTATTTAACCCTAAAATCCAAAAACGGGTACAATTATCAGGATAATCGTTAATATCCTCGGCTAAAATAGGAATATCGTATAATTCTGCTGCTCTTGGAGATGCGATCGCTGCAACCGTAGGGTCTTTGTCAGGATGTTGTAATGCTTCTGCGGTGGAATTAGTCGGAATAAGGAAAGCATTGCTGACATATTCATCTAACCATCGTTGACATTGTGCGAGTGCTTGAGGGTGAGAATAAACGGTTTTTAGTTCGTTAAGAGAAGCAGCACGAGAAAACAATAAATGATGAATCGGAAGAATTAATTCTTGTTGAATTTTTAGGTCATATAATTGCCAAAGCGTATCTAAGGTAACGGTAACACTTCCTTCTGTTGAATTTTCAACGGGAACAATTGCTAACTCAGTTTCTTGACGAGTAACAGCGTGTAGGGTTTGAGCAATGCTGGTATAAGGATGTAATTGCGCTGTTTCTTGTTTGTTTTTTTCTAACCAACGGCTATAGAGAAGAGCGGCTGTTTCAGCATATGTTCCAGTTGGGCCTAGATGAGCAAGGGAAATCATATAAAAATTATGAATTATAAATATGAATTATAAATTTATCGGTCTATTCTCAATATATCATTAAGTAGACACAACTCATGCTACCCGTAACTCTTTTTAGTCAAATATAGGCAAGGCTAAGGTAAAGTCTGGTAAAACATCTTCTCCTGACAGGGTAGCAGGTAAAGAAATGAGTTCCATGGGTTGTATTTGTCGATAAATTTCTATTTGTTGCGCTTGGGGATTAATTAACCATCCTAAACGTAATCCACTATTAAGATATTCCTGCATTTTACGTTGTAATTGGCTCAAAGAATCAGTGCGAGATCGTAATTCAATAACAAAGTCAGGACAAATAGGGGCAAACTTTTCTTGTTGTTCAATGGTTAACCGATTCCATCGCTGATTAGAAATCCATGCCACATCAGGAGAACGTTTTCCACCATTGGGTAAACTGAAAACGGTGGAAGAACTAAAGACTTTACCTAACTTAGTCTGGCGATTCCAAATAACAATGTCTGCATTAAATTCAGATTCTCGATTCCCACTAATTGCACCAACAGGTGGCATAATAATCAATTCTCCTTGAGCCGTTTCTTCTAGTTTCCAATGCTCATTGATTTGGCAAAGCTGATAAAATTGTTCATCGCTTAAGCCAATATCTTTGATGTTTAAAATAACAGGTTCAGCCATCATCATAATTAAAAAGTTAAAATTAGATTTAATTAAGTTTTGAGGTTTTGATAGCACAATTCAGAGAAACTGTTACCATGATAACTGTTCACTGGTTACTGCTTACTAAAGTGTGGCCAGATTTTGTACAAATCCCCGTACTTATAAGATAATAAGCGATCAGCTAAACTTGTTCCTAAAATTACTAACTATCAACACACTTACCCTCTGATTATTGTGAATTCTAAATTAACGATTATTTATCCTATGAGTTTATTTATCACCAGCTTAAGTTTATTAGTAGGCTGTAGTGGTAATTCCGCTTTACAAGATCGTTTTTCACCAGATCCCTCCCTTAATTCTCCCCAAACGGTTGAATCTCCTTCTCCTTCTTCCTCTCCCTCTCCTCAACGGGTGAGTCAACTTCCCCCTCAATTTCCTTCCAGTATTCCGCTCTATCGCAATGCAAAAATGATTGAAACAAAAGGAGAAATTAGCGAGACGCAGGGAACGACTTATTGGGAATCCGATGATCCAATTAATGTGCTTAAAAGCCGTTATCAAGCTGAATTTAAAGAGAATAACTGGGAAATTATCCAACCTTTTAATCTTGATACTGACAATGAGGAAGACAAACTGATTGCGTCTAAAGAGAATCTAGAAGTTAATATTTATTTTAAGGAGATTGGAAGGAATAATCAGTTTATTATAGAATATAAGCCTTTAAATACAGCAGTTAATCCTAATTCTTCCCCATCTCTATCTCCATCTCCCTCAAATTCTCCCGCTTTGACTAATATGTCCTTTGCGGATCTTAATGAAGTCCCTGCACCCCTACAAAAATATCTCTCAGATTTAACAAATTTGGGGGAATTAACCGCTTATCAAGGGACTTCAGACCAATTTAAACCTGAGCAACCCATTAGTCGCCGAGAATACGCTCGTTGGCTGTTTAATATTCATAATCAACTTTATCGCAATCAATCGGCAAAACAAATTCGTCCTAGCAGTAGGGGATCAGAGCCTGTTTTTTCTGATATTCCAGCATCTGACCCCGATTTTGCAGTTATTCAAGGGTTAGCCGAGGCAGGGGTTCTCCGTTCTTCTTTGACGGGTGATACCGAGCAAACGTCTTTTCGTCCTGATGCACCTCTGCTTCGAGAAGACTTGTTAATTTGGAAAGTTCCTGTTGACTTACGCAAAGCTTTACCGAGTGCCACAATTGATAATGTAAAGGAAACATGGGGTTTCCAAGACACTAATAAGATTCCTCCCTTAGCATTGCGAGCGTTATATGCAGACTTTCAAAACGGCGATAAGGCAAATGTAAGGCGCGTTTTTGGTTATACTACCCTATTTAACCCGAAAAAGGCGGTAACTCGTGCAGAGGCCGCTGCAGCACTTTGGTATTTTGGCTTTCAAGGAGACGGTATTTCTGCACAAGAAGTGTTAGAAATCCAGAATAGTAGTTCCGTAACAAATAACGGTTAATAGTACTTCTTTTGCCTTAAAAGGCGAGGAATCTTGTACGATTGAGGAAAAAGAGATGGAGTTTCCTCCATCCTACCTTCCGAAGCAGAAGCCTCGGTTATAGCTTTCTTTTACCTTTTACTGATCACTGAAGTTACTTTTTGACGCTTTGCGTAGCACTCCTCCCACTAAAGCAGCGATCGCTAATCCTAACAGACTACTGGGTTCAGGAACTTGAGTTACGCTATAAATGCTAGTTGTTCCACTCACTTCATTAGCTACAACTAATAAAGGAGAATGGGTAGGACTATCTTCTGGATTAATAAATACCAAGCCTTCAGGTCCAGAGTCAAGTGCAGCCGGATCGCTTATTGTGCCACTATTGGGTGGGTTTACAGCAAAATCTCGATTGTTTGTATAGGTAACAAAAAAGGGATTATTCGGATCAGTAATATCATAAATGATAATTCCACCGATGCGTTCTAAGCCAATAAAGGCATAAATTCGCTCTCCGACTATCCCAATAGTTAAAGCTTCTGGTTCGGGTCCTTTTGCGTCACTACGAGTGTCAAAGGTTGGTTCGTCGTTATCAGAGTTAAAGAATTGTGGTAAAAGGGAAGCTAATATAGTTTCAAAGTCATCTTCACTATCGTAAACTAAGTTACCTGCTTCATCCCAAATACTAAAAGAACGGGCACCAAAGGCATATAATTGCTCATACTCCCCATCATTATCTGTATCTCCAAGGGTGGTTGTTACGGTCAACCGTCCTAATTGATCATTATCTTGAATACTACCATCAAGAAATACTGTGGAATCTAAAGTTAAATCTCCAACTCTTTCTTCTTCACTAAATCCATCATAATCTCTTCCGTCTCCTTCGTTCGCAGTGACGATATAAGTTTGACCATCCACCGTGTATGAAGCAATGGTATCGGGTTGGTACATTCCGAAAAGATTAGGATAACTTTGAAGGTTAATTGCACCTTCTCCATTCACACCATCCTCATCACTGGCATCTAGGGTATTATCAGATGAAGAATGATCCTTGAATCCTAACGCAACAATATCTTGTACCGTTGCATTCGCAATATCTACAATCGCAAAAGCATTATTTTCTTGTAAAGAAATCCATGCTGTCTGATTGGTTGCCGTAATATATTCGGGTTCTAAATCTTGCGCAACGGTTGCACCGGGTCCAAATATTCTGACTCCTTCGCTGATTAAATCATTTATGTCATCATTAAATCCTGTAAAATCGGCTGTCTGTACGGTAAAGTTACTAACGTCAATGATACTAATTGAACCCTCTGGATCAACTGTATATTCCTCATTAGGTTCGCCTTCATTAGCAACTAAAACTTTACTACCATCTGGAGTAAAAGTTACCATATCGGGTAAAGAACCGACACCAACGGTATTAAGAAAACCGCCACCGGTATCGTAAAAAGAGACGGTTCCTGTATCGGTAACCAGCGTTCCTTGTTCTGCGACGGCAACTAGACCATTGTTCACGGCTACACTATTAACCCCTCCACCTGTTAGACCAATTTGACTAAAAAGACTGGGATTTTTGGGGTTACTAATATCTAAAATATCAATGGTATTTGCTTGAGCATTGGTCACAAATAATCGTTGGGTAACAGGATCATAAGCCGGAATTTCTGCTGCACTTTGATCAAAGCTACCAGTTGCATAAGTTCCTAATAAACTTAAGCCAATTTGTCCCGCTTGTGCAGAACAAGGAAAAGCAATTCCTAAAGCGATCGCAGTTAAAAGGGAAGTTAGGGAAAATTTCAGTGTTTTAAACATCGTCATTTGTATCTAAGGGTTTATCCTCAATACTGACGTTATCGTAAAATTTTCTGGGTGAATCTAAAGTTTTTATTATTAATCTATCCTTAAACTTCACTTAAACTGAGCCTCTTCATCTGCTTAGATAATTATTTGTGTAAGAGGTCTATTCTTCATCAACAATCACTGATTCATAGAGTTGTCCGAGGTGTTCCCAAGTATATTGTTCCTCAATTAATTGTCGTCCATTAAAAGATAATTTTTCTCTCACGGTTTGATCATCAAATAGTTGACTAATTCTCTCAATATACTCCTCTACAGTATTAGCCCGCAATGCCCTTAACGGAACATTTGAAGTATCCACTTCTAACCCTTCCAAACCCCGATCACTGGCGACAACGGGGACACCTGCTGCCATTGATTCAAGGGTTTTAAACTTCATCCCAAACCCTGTTCGCATCGGAATAACTGCTACAGTTGCTTTATGTAAATATTCAGCAACAGAAGGAACTCGGCCAGTCACAGTAATACTAGGATTTTTGGCTAATGCTTGCACTTTAGGCGCAGGTTTTGATCCCACAAGGGTTAAGGTGATATCGGGGTATTTTGCTTGCAATTTTGGAAAAACATCTTCTGCAAAAAAACAAACTGCATCAATATTAATGACGTAATCTAAGCCACCGACAAACATAAGATGGTGACCATTTGGATCACTTGTACGATAGGGAAACGTCTCTAAATCAACCCCATTAGGAACTAAAAAAATCGGTAAATTAGGATTAAATGCCTGCATTTGTTCCTGATCATTGTCTGTTGTCACCACAATTTGCGAAAACTTACTCAAGGTCTTTTTTTCGTAGCGACGAAGCAGGGGAAGATATAAGCGATCGCGTTGGGGATTTTCCGATGTACCAGTGGCTAACTGGCTATAGCAGGTTAAATACACAGAACTATGAATGTTTAAGACCGTTTTGACCTCATTTTTCCACTGAGGACGGATATAAATCTCATTAGCACTATGTTCGCACGTTATTACATCATACTGTTTGGTCGCCACAGCTTGATCTAACCAGTTCTGCATTTCTTTAACGTGAAGATAACGCACATTGGGAGGAGTCCCTTGAAGCAGAAATTGAAGATAATTATTGATTTTAGAGAAAATCTGGGTTTCAGTTTCCTTGGGACGCTCAAAAGTAACTAATTCTTTGACAAATTGTTTGAGTCCTTGAATATCTTCTGCACTCACCTCTGGTGATCGATGGGTAACCAGAGTAATTTCATGGTTGCGAGTCAACACGTTCAGTAAGTTAAAAGTACGCCCCTGTGTTCCTCCTCTAGTCGGGGGATAGGGAAATGTACAACAGATCATTAAAATTTTCATCAGGACAAGGATCAAGAGATATTTTAATAATCAATAATCGATCATGGACAATTGTGTCAACTTAAGTCCATAACTGACTGTTCACTGTTCACTGCTAGATGACCATATCCAGCTTCAATTAATGCCTGATTCCTAATACGACAAGAATCACACACACCACACGGTTGTTCTCCTCCTTGATAACAAGACCAAGTTTTCTCAATAGGAACATTTAAACTAACTGCCCGTTTAATAATTTCCACCTTACTATTTTCGATTAAAGGGGCAATTAATTGGGGCGTTTTGCCTTCTAAGCCGACTTTAGACGAAAGATTCGCTAATGTCTGAAATGCTGACAAATATTCAGGCCGACAATCAGGATAACCCGAATAATCAATGGCATTAATCCCTAAATAAATAGCGTCTGCTTCCTTAGCTTCTGCTAAAGAAAGAGCAATGGAAATAAAGACTGTATTTCGCCCCGGTACATAAGTAGAAGGAATAATATTTGGATTAACGCCCTCTTGGGGTAACGTTTGAGTCTCATCTGTTAAAGAAGAGCCGCCCCATTGGGCTAAATTCACGTCAATCGTGTAATGTTCTTTAATGCCCAAAATAGCAGCAATTTCCGTCGCTGCCATTAATTCTCGTTCATGGCGTTGTCCGTAACGAAAAGAAAGGGCAATAACATCATAGCCATCTTGTAGTGCGATCGCTGCTGTCGTGGCTGAATCTAACCCACCAGAGAGAAGCACAATCGCTTTAGGAGGAGGATAAGTCATAATTTAAACGGTTGACATTTAAAAAAAAATAAGTTACGGTACTTGGCTATACCTTTTCAGCAACACTCTATGAATGATAGACTGATTTTGCCTAAGTTGACCAATTACGGAATCATCGTACATGCACTTCACAAAAGTGCCTCTATGTTTCTCTATAAATTTTTTCAAGATTTATCTCAAAGAAAGAAAATTGAATATTTTTCAGCTAATAGCAAACCATCTAATCGACAAGAATTGCAACCTGATATTGATACAAGCTTTTGTCTTTGTCCCGAACGAACTTTTAATCTAGAAAACTATACATACAAAAATATGGATGGCATGATTCATATTATGCAAGTAAGAGATCCTAGAGATATTTTAGTTTCTCAATATTTTTCATCAGGTTGGATTCATCCAGATGCTAAATGGAATGAACAACAAAAGCAAATAAGGGGAGAAGTTAAGTCAATGTCTATAGATGAATATGTTCTTAACGCCTCTGTTGAACTATCTAGCTTTGGTAAGAAGCCACTCGCAGATAGATATGAACCAATGTTACAGCTAACATCATTAAGTAATCGAACAGTCCTCATTGTTAAATATGAAGATATGGTTGTTAACTTTAAAAGCTGGCTATCTCAAGTGATCAAACCCTTTCAGTTTAATCCAGTTTTAGAAAGAATTCTGATTGAAAGATTGTTTTATAAATATAAAAAAGAGTTTAAACCGAGGAAAGAAAAACTAACTCATAAAAGAAAAATGCTTCCGGGGGATCATCGAGAAAAGTTAAAACCAGAAACGATTGAAAAACTAAACAATATATTTCAGGATGTATTAATAAAATTTAACTACGACTAAACTTAACATTCTCTAAATTAGTTTACCGCTCCTAAAAACTTACTCAAACTTACTCATTTAAGTAATCGCAGACCGAACAGCTTTGTCTGCTAGGGTCAGAGAATCTCACTCTGAAGAAAAAGTGCCAGTTGGCTTGCTACTCACCCCC